>NZ_NVPT01000120.1 GCF_002802985.1 Geodermatophilus chilensis
CGCGTGCACGGGTACGAGGACAAGACGGGCGGGGTGTGCCCGTTCAGCGGGGCGGGCGCCGGGACGACGCGCAGCGGGGTCTCGCGGCGCACGGTGCTGGCCGGGCTGGCGAGCCTGGCCGCGCTGCCCGTCATGAGCGGGACCGCGCACGCCGCGCCGCGCCGCACGCCCGTCCCGACGCCGCCGCCGCGGCCCCCGGCGCGCCGGCCGCGGGCCGCCCGCTCTGCGCACGCCGTCGGCAACCCGCGCGGCAGCGACATCGCGGTGCGCGCCGGGCGGGACAAGGAGGCCCGCTTCGGCGTGATGTTCAAGAAGCTGCCGGCCTTCGCGCCGCCGGACGCGCTGCTGACCGCGCTGGCCGTCTCGATGAACGACGGCAAGACGCCGCTGTCCGACGTCAAGGACTCCGACGTCGCCTTCGACAACCCGGGCATGCCGGCCGGCTACATCTACCTCGGCCAGTTCATCGACCACGACATGACGCTGGACAAGACGCCGCTGACCCAGCAGCAGGACCCGCGGGCGATGACCAACTACGACACGCCCCGCTTCGACCTGGCCAGCGTGTACGGCAGGGGGCCGGCCGGCAGTCCCGAGCTCTACGACCCGGCGCGGCCGGGCTACCTGCTCTGCAACGACCACGACGGCGTGCACGACCTGCCCCGCGACGACGTCGGCGCGGCCTACCTCGGCGACCCGCGCAACGACGAGAACCTCATCGTCGCCCAGTTCCACGCGGTCTTCCTCCGCCTGCACAACCGGCTGCGCGACGAGGGCAGGAGCTTCGAGCAGGCCCAGCAGCTGGTGCGCTGGCACTACCAGTGGCTGATCGCCAACGACTACCTGCCGCGGATCGTCGGCCGGGACGTCGTCGACCGGCTCATCCGTCGCCGCCGCGGCGGACCGATCGAGTTCCTGGGCAGGTTCTACAAGCCGCGCGACCCGCGCCGGCCCTACATGCCGGTCGAGTACTCCGGCGCGGCCTACCGATTCGGGCACAGCATGATCCGGGCCGAGTACGAGGTGCACGACCAGCACACCGTGCCGATCTTCGGCAACGAGGGCTACCAGGACCTGCGCGGCAACCGGCCGGTGCCCGAGGACCTCTGGATCGACTGGAACTACTTCTTCGAGATCCCCGGCATGAGCACACCCGACGACCGCAACATGGCCCGGAAGATCGACACCCGGCTGTCGCTGCCGCTGTCCACGCTGCCGCCGACCGTCGTCGCCCCGACCGCCGGCGCGATCACCTCGCTGGCCGAGCGCAACCTGCTGCGCGGCAAGCGGCTGGGCCTGCCCGCCGGCCAGGACGTCGCCGTCGCGATGGGCCTCAAGCCACTGACCAACCAGCAGCTGGGCCTCACCGACCCCGGGTGGAAGGGGAAGGCACCGCTCTGGTTCTACGTGCTCAAGGAGGCCGAGCTGCTCGGCGGGCACCGGCTGGGCCCGGTCGGTGGCACCATCGTTGCCGAGGTGATCCTCGGCCTGATGGCCTGTGACACCAGCTCGTACTTCACCGCCGACCCCGGCTTCGACCCCGGCGCCGGGTACTCCATGGGGCACTTCCTGCTCTGGGCCGACGCCATCGACCCGCGGGCCTTCGAGGTTCCCGAGGAGGAGGAGCCCGCCGCCGGCGAGGCCGACGAGGACGAGGTGCCGCACGAGGAGGAGCCCGAGGTCGAGGAGCCGGAGGACGACGAGGCGCCCGAGCTGCTCGAGCCCGGCGAGGCGCCCGACCCCGCGGCGACCTCCCCCGTCCCCGGCCCGGTGGTCTGAAGGAGGACCCCGGCCTCCCGAGCCCTCAGAGAAGGACCCCGGCCCCCTTGCAGGGTCCCGCCGCGAGCTTGCGAGCGGTGGGGGGCAAGGGGGCCTTCCTCAGCCGAGGGGCCAGTCCGCGACCCGGTCGTAGCGCGGCACCGGGCCGAGGTGGCTCTCCAGCAGCTCCACCTCGGTCACCGGCCAGCCGGGGCCCCGGTGACCGGCCAGCCGCTCGGGCAGGTCGCCGTCCCCCGGCCGGCTGGGCCGCCAGCGGCCGAGGGTGAGGTGGGCGCGGAAGCGCCGGTCCTCGACCGGCAGGCCGAGCCCGCGGGCGACGGCGGCCAGCCGGGCGGCGAGGGCACCCAGCGCGGCGTCGTCCCCCGTGACACCGGCCCAGAACACCTGCGGACGGCGACGGCTGCCGAACCGCCCGGCGCCGGCGAACCGCAGGGTCATCGGCGGGGTGGCCGCCACAGCAGGGCCGGTAGCGGCGACCAGCTCCTCGACCCGGTCGGCCGGCACCGCGCCGAGGAAGAGCAGCGTCAGGTGCCAGCGCTCGGGCGGCGTCCAGCGGGGCGCACCGGTCGCCTCGCGCAGCGGTGCCAGCGCGCGGTCCAGGTCGGTCAGCGCGCCGGCCGGCGGGGTCACCGCGAAGAACAGCCGCCGGGGCCGCGGCGCGGTCAGTCGGGCACCGCCAGACCGACCTCGGCCAGCGCCGTCCGCAGGCGCAGCCGCTCGACGTCGCGGGGCCGTCCGGGCGGGACGGTGTCCAGCGCGTGCGGCACCTCCAGCAGCCGGGCCGCCTCGACGAGGACGTCGTCGTAGGCGGCCTGCAGCCCCCGCCGGCGGGCCATCGGCGCCCCCGCCGGCACGCGGGCGAGCTGGGCGCCCAGCCGGCGCAGGTCGGCGGCGACCTGCTCGAGCGGGCGGCCGGCCGGCGCGACCGGCTCGCGCCGGCGACGCAGCCACACCGGCAGGCGCGCCGAGCCGAAGACCAGACGGGCCACCCAGCCGGCGAGGGCGACCGCGCCCACCACGCCGCCGACGATCGCGCCCAGGTGCAGCAACGAGGTCCCCATGCCGCCTCCACGGACGACTCGAGAGTGGTGGCCGTCACGGTACGACGGGACGGCGGCGTCAGCTCGCCTGCGTGCCCGGCGCCTCCGCCGACGCCGCCTCCGCAGCGGCGCGGACCGTCGGGGGCGGGACCGTCCGCGGCCGGACGTGCAGGTGGAGCCGCGGGGGGACGACGTGCGCCTCCAGCCGGACCCGCCGGCCGCGGGCCAGCCACGCCGCCGCGATCCCGCCCGCGGCGACCGCCACCGCGCCACCGAGGACGAAGCCCCAGGGCGCCCCCCACCGCTCGGCCACCCAGCCGATCAGCGGCGAGCCGATCGGCGTCCCGCCCATGAAGCAGGTGAAGTACAGCGCCATCACCCGGCCGCGCAGCTGCGGGTCGACGCCCAGCTGCACGAAGCTGTTGGTGGCCACGCTGAACACCAGGCCCGCCGCGCCGGTCGGCACGAGCAGGGCTGCGAAAGACCAGTACGTGGGCATGAGGCCGCAGACGATCGACGCGATCCCGAAGGCCATGGCGGCGAGCACGAGGAACCGCTGCCTCGGCCGGGTGGTGCGCCGGGTCGACAGCAGCGCGCCGGACAGCGACCCGACGGCGAAGCAGGTCGTGAGCAACCCGAACGCCTGGGCGCCCAGGCCGAAGACCTCGCGGGCCATGAGGGCGATGGTCACCTGGGAGTTGAAGGTGAAGGTGCCCAGCACGAGGGCGAGCCCCATGGCCAGCCGCAGGTCCGGTCGCGACCACGCGTAGGCCAGGCCCTCGCGCAGCTGGCCGCGGGCACGGGCGACCGGGCGGCTGGGGTGCAGCTCACCGGGTCGCATGGCCAGCAGGGCGCCGATGGTGAACGCGAAGCTCGCCGCGTTGACCAGGAAGGCCGGCGCGGTGTCGCCCGAGGCCGCGCCGATGACCAGCCCGGCGACGGCGGGGCCGACCAGCCGAGCGCTGTTGAAGATCGTCGAGTTCAGGCTGACCGCGTTGGTCAGCAGGTCCGGGCCCACCATCTCCGATACGAACGCCTGCCGCACCGGTGCGTCGATCGCCGAGATCGAGCCGAGGACGGCTGCCAGCACGAACACGTGCCACAGGGCGATGGCGTCGGCGGCGACGAGCAGGCCGAGCACGAGGGCCACGAGCCCCATGAGGGTCTGGGTGGTCAGGAGCACCCGGCGCTTGGCGTAGCGGTCGGCCAGCACCCCGCCGTACATGCCGAGCAGCAGGGTGGGGCCGAACTGCAGCGCCGTGACCAGACCGAGCGCGACGCCGTCGTCACCGGAGAGCTGGAGGACCAGCCAGTCCTGGCCGATCCGCTGCATCCAGGTGCCCGTGAGGCTGACCAGGTTCGCCGAGGCGTAGACCCGGTAGTTGTGCACCCGCAGCGACCGGAACGCCCCGCTGTCCGTCGTCCGCCGGCTCACCCACTCGCCAGCTCGTCCATGAGGACCGCCGCCTCGCGCAGCACCGCCCGCTCCTCGGCGGTGAGCCGCTCGAGCATGCCGGTCAGCCAGGCCTCCCGGGCGCGGGCCTCGGCCTCGAGCAGCTCCTCCGCCGCCGGGGTCAGGTCGATGACCACCTGCCGGCCGTCGGTCGGGTGCGGGCTGCGGGTGACCAGTCCCATCCCCTCCAGCGCGACGACGACCCGCGTCATCGACGGGGGCTGGACCCGCTCATGCCCGGCCAGCTCACCCGGGCTCATCGCGCCGTGCCGCTTGAGCGTGGACAGCGCCGCGAGGTGGGTGAGCGTGATCGACTGGTCGACCCGCTGGTTGCGCAGCCGGCGGGAGAACCGCATGACCGCCAGGCGCAGGTCGTGGGCCAGCGCCGCACTGTCCAGCGTCGTCCGGCTCACGGTTGCCCAGCCTAACGACCTCGCGCCGGGCCGCCGCTCAGAACAGCTGCTGCAGTGGCTCCAGCGCGAAGTACACGAGGAAGAGCACGGCGATCAGCCACATGAGCGGGTGGATCTGCCGCCCGCGGCCGGTCGCCGTCCGCAGGAGCACGTAGCTGATGACGCCGGCGCCGATGCCGTTGGTGATCGAGTAGGTGAACGGCATGAGCGCGATGGTCAGGAACGCGGGGATGACCAGGGACATGTCGTCCCACTCGAGGTTGCGGATCTGGCTGATCATCAGCGCGCCGACGATCACCAGGGCGGGTGCGGCCGCCTCCGAGGGCACGACCTGCACCAGCGGGGTGAAGAACATGGCCAGCAGGAACAGGACGCCGGTCACGACGCTGGCCAGGCCGGTGCGGGCACCGTCGGCCACGCCGGAGGCGCTCTCGGTGTAGGTCGTGTTGGACGAGACGCTGGCCGCACCGCCGGCCGCGGCGGCCACGGAGTCGACCAGCAGCACCGGCTGCGACCTGGGCAGGTTGCGCTTCTCGTCGAGCAGGCCGCCCTCGGCGCCGACGGCGGTCACCGTGCCGACGGTGTCGAAGAAGTCGGCGATCATGATCGAGAAGACGATGAGCAGTGCAGCGATGACGCCGATCCGCTCGAAACCGCCGAACAGGGAGAAGTTCCCGATGATCGACAGGTCGGGGGCGCTGACGACCTGGTCGGGGAGGGTGGGCACCTGCAGCGCCCAGCCGCGCGGGTTGACCTCGGTGCCCTCGGCGTCGAACCGCCCGCCCAGCCCGGCCACGGCCTCCACGACGATCGCGAGGACGGTCGAGACGACGATGCCGATGAGCAGCGCGCCCTTGACCCGGCGGACGACGAGCACGCTGGTGAGCAGCAGACCGACGACGAACACCAGCAGCGGCCAGCCGGCCAGCTGACCGTTCACGCCGAAGCTGATCAGCGGGGTGCCCGGCCGGATGACCCCGGCGTCGGCGAGCCCGATGATCGTGAGGAAGAAACCGATGCCGACGGCGATGGCCGTCTTCAGCTGCGGCGGGATCGCCTCGAAGACCGCCCGCCGGAAGCCGGTGAGCACCAGCACGGTGATCAGCAGGCCCTCGAGCACGACCAGGCCCATGATCTCCGGCCAGGACAGCTGGGTGGCCGCGTAGACCGCGACGATGGCGTTGATGCCCAGGCCGGTCGCCACGGCGAAGGGGTACCGCCCGACGACGCCCATGAGGATCGTCATGACGCCCGCGACCAGCGCGGTGACGGCGGCGACCGCGGGGAAGGGCAGCGAGGCCCCGGTGACGTCGGGCCCCGACAGGATGATCGGGTTGAGCACCACGATGTAGGCCATCGTGAAGAAGGTCGTCAGGCCGCCGCGGAGCTCGCGGGTCGTCGTCGACCGGCGGGCGCTGATGCCGAAGTAGCGGTCCAGGCCGTTGCTCGGCCTGACGCGGGGACCCTCGCTGCGGCGTGGGGGCTGCGCCCCGGCGGCGACGTCGGCGAGCGTGCCGCCGTCCGTGGTGCTGCCCGAGGACGGGCGGGACTTCTCTGCCATGGCGACTCTCCGGGCGCGCGGCCGGGCGAGCGGGCGGCGGGGGAAGCGCGCCGGCTGACCGGTGGGGACTGCGATGAGCGGCGACAGCGTGCCACACCGGTGTTCCGACCAGGTGACACGCGTCGGGGGCTGCGGGTCCTAGGGTCGATCCGTGCCCCGACCGGCCAAGCAGGCCCCTCCCCCGCTGCACGTGGACACCGTGCGGGTGGTGCTGGCCGGGACGGCCCTGTGGGTCGTGGCGCTCGTCGTGGTGCTGCTGCTCGGCGACCGGCTGGACCGGGTGTGGACCTGGACCTGCGTCGCCGGCATCGCGCTGGCCTTCGTCGGCCTGGGCGTCATGCGCCTCCAGGGCCAGATCGGCCGCCGCGAGTGACGGTTCGCTGAGCCCACCGCTGTCCCCTGGCCGCCGGATCCCTCCCGCCGGGCCTCGGCCCCTGCTTCCAGGAGGGAGCAGCGGGCGACGTCCACAGGGAGAGTCCCCCCGGACAGTCGTGCGCTGCCCACCACCGTGGGCAGCGCACGACTGTCCGGGGGTGGATGAGGCCTCGCTGACGGGGATCCGACGGGCTCGCGCAGCAGGGGGACGGCACGTGGCCGCGGTCGTCGGCCGGTAGGCCGACGGATCACACGGTCACAGCACGTCGAACGAGCCGGTGTCGTAGCGCGCCGAGCGCACGACCTCCGCGGCGTCGTCGGCGACCAGCGTGGCCTGGCTGTGGGCGCCGCAGCCGTAGTCGACGGCGACCACGCGGCCGTCGGCCGGGGCGTAGACGTTGCCGCACGCCCCGAAGCTCTGCCGCAGCGAGCCGGCCAGCGGCAGGAAGAACCCGCAGGTGCCGCACGGACCGGGCGCCTGCCGGGCCATCGCCGAGCGGGGACCGAACTCCCCGGCGTCCCAGCGGGCCGCGGCCTCCTCGCGCCCCTCCCTGGACATGACGCGCTCCCGGCCGAGGCCGGTCTCGGAGGCGACCACGGACCCCTCGGGGTCGTCGGCGGAGTCGTCGTCGGTCGTGTAGCCGGGGACCAGCCGGGGGTCGTCCTCGGTCGAGGGCAGCACGTCGCCGACCGAGAGGTCGCCGGGACGCAGCCGCTCGTGCCACGGCACCCAGGCGGGGGCGAGGAGCGCCTGCTCGCCGGGCAGCAGCACGACCTCGTCGACGGTGACGTGCTCCTCGCCGGGCACCGCGGCGAGGGTGACCGCCCAGTACCAGCCGACGTAGCCGGGCAGCCGGCTGGCGAAGGAGTGGGTGACGACCTCGCCGAGCTCCGCGCTGCCCGCCTCCGCGGACGGCGTCTCGCGGGTGGCGCCGAGGTGCTCGCCGACCAGCTCGGGAGACCCGGCGGTGTCGACAGCAGCAGCCCGCGCCTGCTCGACGGCGGTGCTGGGCACGTCGCTCCCCGCGGCGGCGGGGTCGGAGAACTCGGCCACGGCGCCATTCTCCCTGACGCCCGCACCGGCCGGGGTGCGCGGGGGCGCTGTCCGCGTCCTCCCAGGTCGGTGCGGCACCATGGGCTGCGTGTCGTCGTCCCGCCTGCCCGGCGCCCGCCGCCGTGCCCTGCGCCGGCAGCCGTCGTCGCCGGCGGCCCCGGGCGCGGAGACGGCACCGCTCGCGGTCACCCGGCCGGCCACCCGGCCGCTGCCGACCGCCGGCCGGACACCGGAGCCACGGGCCGCGGGGGACGGCGCGGGTGCTCCCCCGCCGACCGCCGCGCTGCCCCCGGCCGCCCCGCCGCTGCCCCCGGTGCCGCGCAAGCTCACCGTCACCCGGGTCGCGGCGTCGCGCACCCGCGAGCTGACCGGGGCCGCCGTCCGCCGGGTGCAGACCGCCAGCCGGGCCGACGGCGCCGCGGAGAGCGGGCTGGCGCAGCTGCTCTGGGTCAACGCCCTGCACATGGCCGGCGACGCGATGGTCGCCGTCTCGCTGGCCGGCACCCTCTTCTTCGCCGCCACCACCGACGCGCAGCGCAGCAACGTGGCGCTCTACCTGCTGGTGACGATGGCGCCGTTCGCCGTGGTGGCCCCGGTGATCGGGCCGCTGCTCGACCGGCTGCAGCGCGGCCGCCGCTGGGCGCTGGCGGTCAGCCAGCTCGGCCGGGCCGCGCTGGCGCTGGTCATGGCCGCCCACTTCGACGACCTCTGGCTCTACCCCGCCGCCCTCGGCGTGCTCGTGCTGTCCAAGGCGCACAACGTGCTGCGCGCGGCGGTGGTCCCCCGGGTGCTGCCCGGCGCGATGTCGCTGACCTCGGCCAACGCCCGGACGTCGGTCTTCGGCCTGCTCACCGCCGGTGTCTTCGGCGGTGTCGGTGCCGGGCTGGCCTGGGCGGTGGGCTTCCCCTGGCTGCTGTGGGCCACCGCCGTGGTGTTCGCCTGCGGCGCGGTGCTCGCGGTGCGGCTGCCCTGCCACGTCGACGTCCCCACCGGTGAGCTGCCCGCCGACGTGCTCTCCACCGCGCCCCAGCCGGTGGTCACCGGGCGGCGCCGCCGGGCGGTCAGCCCGCGGGTGGTCGTCGCGCTGCGGGCCAACGCGGCGCTGCGCGGGCTCGGCGGCTTCCTGACGATCTTCTCCGCGTTCCTGGTGCAGGCCACGGTCGAGGGCGGCTGGCACGGCACGCTGGCGCTGGGCGCGGTCGCCGGGGCGGCCGGCGTGGGCAGCGTGCTGGGCACCGCCGTCGGCTCCCGGCTGCACCGGGTCGACCCCGACCGGGTGGTGCTCTGGTCGGCGGGCACCGCGGCGGCGATCACCGTCGTGGCGGCGGTCTTCTACAGCCTCGCGATGGCCGCCGTGGTCGCCGGCGTGGCTGCCGTCGCCAACGCACTGGGCAAGGTCGCGCTCGACGCCATCATCCAGCGCGAGGTGCCCGAGAGCCTGCGGGCCTCGGCGTTCGCCCGCTCGGAGACGATGCTGCAGCTGTCCTGGGTCGTCGGCGGCGCGCTCGGCATCGCCCTGCCGCCGACCGGCTGGCTGGGCTTCACCGTCGCCGCGGCCCTGCTCGTGCTCGCCGTCGCGCTGGTGCTCTGGGGCCCGCGCCGCCGCACCCCGGCGCCGACCGCGCCGATGCCCGCCGCGGACGCCGTGACCGACCCGCTGGGCCGGCTGTCGTGAGGCGGGTCGCGATCCCGGCCGTCGTCCTGCTGCTGGCCGGCTGCGGCTCCGAGCCGTCCGGGCCCCAGGACGTCGTCGTGGAAGCCGGGCCGCAGCAGGTGCAGGTCCCGCCCAGCCAGTCCTGCGTGGACGGGGAGCGACAGCAGTTCACCCCCGTCTCGCCGATCGTCGAGGTCTCCCCCGACACGACCATCCGGCTCACCGTGCCAGACTCGGTGGCCGAGAACGGCTGGGACGTGCAGGTGTACGACGACCAGATCCAGGAGCGGCTCGGCATCGTGGAGGTCGAGGCCGGCGAGGCCGTGTTCGAGGTCAACAGCTCCGACGTCGTCCCGCCCGCGTTCTACCTCGTCGTCGTCGAGAACGCCGTCGAGGAGTGCGAGGGCTTCAGCGGGGCCTGGCCGGTCGGGTTCCTGCGCGCCGGCGGCGACCTGGGCGGGACGCCCACGGAGCCGACGACGCCCGCACCCCAGGCGCCCCAGGGCTGAGAAAGGACCTCCCTGCCCCCCGCCACTCGCAAGCTCGCGGCGGGACCCTGCAGGGAGGCCGCGGTGGCCCCGTCCAGAGGCTCGCCGCGAGCCTGCGAACGGTGAGGAGGACGGGGTCCTTCTAGTGCTCCAGGTCGGTGGCGACCGCGCGCAGCACGGCGGCGACCTTGCGGGCCACCGGCCGGTCGGGGTGCCGGCCGCGGCGCAGGCCGTTGGAGACGTCGTCGAGCAGCTTGATGAGGTCCTCGATGATCGGGACCAGCTCGTCGGGCTTCTTGCGGGTGGCCGCCGCGTGCGCCGCCGTCACCGACGGCAGCGGGTCGAGGACCCGCACCTGCAGCGCCTGGTCGCCCCGGCGGCCGGCGACGATGCCGAACTCCACCCGCTGGCCGGGCTTGAGCTCGCTGGCGCCGGTCGGGAGGGCGTCCTTGTGCACGAAGACGTCCGGGCCGTCCTCACGGGAGAGGAAGCCGAACCCCTTCTCCGGGTTGAACCACTTGACTCTGCCGGTGGGCACGTTGATCCCTCAGTCGTCGATCGCGGGCGGCCCCGGCACCGGGCCGGGAGGACGGTCGCGGCACGGGCAGCCGCTGCGCCCAGGTTAGTCGTCGCGCGGCGACGTCCCACTGCCATTCCGCCCGCCACCCCGGCGCACCCCTAGCCTGACGCGGTGCCGACCCCGGACCACCCCGACTACCGGTTCACGCTGGCCAACGAGCGCACGCTCCTGGCCTGGCTGCGCACCGGGCTGGCGCTGGTCGCCGGAGGTGTCGCGGTCGCCGAGTTCGCACCCGACCTCGGCGTCCGGTGGGGCAGCGCCGCGGTGGCGGTCGCGCTGGTGCTGACCGGGCTCGGTGCGGCCGTCGGCGGGTACGTGCGCTGGGGGCGCAACGAGCGGGCGATCACCGCCGACCGGCCGCTGCCGCCCAGCCGGGTGCTGCCCGCCCTGGTGGCCGCGGTGGCCGCCGTCCTCGTCGTCGTGGCCGTCCTCGTCGGGGTCGAGGTGCTGCGCGGGTGAGCGGACAGGGGCGTGAGCATCGCAGCGAGGAACGAGCGAGGAGCGGAGCGCCCCGCGGGAGCGAACAGGAGACATCGAGCGGCTCGGCGACCGGGCCGGCTCCGCCGGGCGGCACGGGACGGACGACGTCCGCCCGGGAGACCCAGCCGGAGCGCACCGTCCTGTCCTGGCAGCGCACCGGCCTCGGCGTGCTGGCCCTCGCCGGCCTGCTCGCCCGCGCGGCGGTGACCGACGGCGCGCCGGTGCGGCTGGCCGTGGCCGGCGGCGTGGCGCTGCTGGGCCTGGGCGTGCTGGGCGGGCTGGCCCCGCTGCGGGCCCAGCGGGTGCGGCGGGCGCTCGACCACGGGACCGCGGTGGCCGAGGCGCGGCTGGCGCTGGCGGTCACCGCCGTCGTCGTCGCCGTGGCCGGTGCCGCGCTCGTCGCGGTGCTCAGCCCCCGCTGACCGGTTCCGTCACGATGCCCAGCCGGTCGAGCAGCACGAGGAAGACCGCGGCGAAGTCGTTGTCCTGCACCTCCCGACGCACCCGGTCCCAGTCGACCTGCTCGCGCAGCGCGCGGGCCACCGGCAGCACCCGCCCGTAGTCGCAGTAGTGCTCGTCGAGGGCCATCAGCTTGGTGACGACGATGTCGGTGGCCTCCAGCACCGGCATGTGCACCGAGACCACCGGCATGTTCTCGGCCCGGTCGATGAGGTCCTGCTCGACCGGGACGCCGCAGGTCCGCCACAGGACGTCGACGAACGAGTCGCCCTGGACGACCTTGGTCAGCCAGTCCTCGGCCGGGTCGACGACCTGCAGCCCCGCGTCGGCCAGCACCTTGGCCGCCCGCTCGGCCTCCGCCGCCGGTACCAGGAAGTCCGCGTCGTGGTCGGGCTCCGGCGCCCCCCGGACCCACGCGGCGTAGCCGCCGCAGAGCGCGAAGGGGACGTCGCCCTGTTTGAGCGCGACGGCGACGCGCTTGAGGAGGTCGCGGATCTCTTCACGGTCCGAGGGCTGCACGCAGAGCCTGCTACCCGGGGTGCGCCTCCCGGAACACGGCCGTGTGGACGGCGGCGCGCGGGGCACAGGAGCCCTCGTGCGGATCGCGACCTTCAACATCCTCCACGGGCGCTCGCCGGTCGACGACCGGGTCGACGTCGAGCGCCTGGCCGCCGCCGTGAAGACCCTGGACGCCGACGTCCTGGGGCTGCAGGAGGTGGACCGGGACCAGCCGCGGTCCCTCGGCGCGGACCTCACCGCGGTCGCCGCCGAGGCGATGGGCGCGGTCGACTCGCAATTCGTGGCGGCACTGTCCGGGACCCCGGGCGGCACCTGGATGGCCGCCACCGGTGAGGAGCAGCCGGGCTCGGCCAGCTACGGGATCGCGCTGCTGTCGCGCTACCCGGTGGTCTCCTGGCGGGTGGTGCGGCTGCCCGCGCTGCGCGGCCGGGTGCCGGTCTGGTTCCGGGGCGCCCCGCGCCCGACGCTGGTCGGCGACGAGCCGCGGGTGGCCGTCGCCGCCGTCCTGGAGGGGCCCTCGGGTCAGTTCACCGTCTGCAACACGCACCTGTCGTTCGTGCCGGGGTGGGGCGCGGTTCAGCTGTCGAAGCTGGTGCGCTCGCTGACCGGTACCCGTGAGCCACTGGTCCTCATGGGCGACCTCAACATGCAGGCCGGCCAGGCGGTGCGGGTCAGCGGGCTGCAGCCGCTGGCGACGGCCACGACGCCGACCTTCCCGGTCGAGGAGCCGACCCGGCAGCTGGACCACGTGCTGGCCCGCGGTCCGCTCGTCGCGACCGGCCCGGCCGAGGCGGTGCGGCTGCCGCTGTCGGACCACCGGGCCCTCATGGTGCCCTGCGCAGCCCCTGACCAGGGGAGGTGGCTCGCGTCGGGCCCGTGTGGCGTGGATCATGAAGGCATGGCCCGAGCCGCTGTCGCTGCCCACCGCGTCGTCACCCTGCTCGCCTCGGTCGTGCGCCTGGTGGCCTCGCTGATCGCCGTGGTGATCGTGCTGCACGCGGTGTTCTTCTTCTTCGAGGCCAACCCGGACAACGCCCTGGTGGCCCTGGCCGCCGACGTCCGGCAGACGTTCGGCTGGTTCACCGTCGACCTGTTCCGCACCGACGACCCCCAGCTGGGCGAGACGATCAACGCCGCGCTCGCCGCGCTGGTGTGGGTCGTCGTGGGCAACCTGGTGTCGAAGCTGCTCGTCCGGCTGGCACCCGGCACCCGCGCGAAGGTCTGAACCCGTTCCGGGCGATTTCCGCGGAAACCGCCGCCCTCGACGGAGCTAGGCGTTGCGGACGGCGGCGGCGTTCTCGAGGCCCAGCTCGCGGACCGACACCTCGCGCATCTCGACCTTGCGGACCTTGCCGGTGACCGTCATGGGGAAGGCGTCGACGACCTTCACGTAGCGGGGCACCTTGTAGTGGGCCAGCTTGCCGGTGCAGAACTCGCGCAGCGCCTCGGCGGTGAGCGGCTCGGCGCCCTCGCGCAGCCGCACCCAGGCCATGAGCTCCTCGCCGAAGCGCTCGTCGGGCACCCCGATGACCTGGGCGTCGACGACGTCGGGGTGGGTGTAGAGGAACTCCTCGACCTCGCGCGGGTACACGTTCTCCCCGCCGCGGATCACCATGTCCTTGATCCGGCCGACGATGTTCAGGTAGCCCTCGGCGTCCATGACCGCGAGGTCGCCGGTGTGCATCCAGCGGGCGGCGTCGATGACCTCCGCGGTCTTCTCCGGCTCCCCCCAGTAACCGAGCATCACCGAGTAGCCGCGGGTGCAGAACTCCCCCGGCGTCCCGCGCGGCACGGTCAGTCCGGTCTCGGGGTCGATGACCTTGACCTCCAGGTGCGGGTGCACCCGCCCGACGGTCGACGTGCGGCGGTCGAGGTCGTCGTCGGCGCCGGTCTGGGTGGAGACCGGCGAGGTCTCGGTCATCCCGTAGCAGATGGTCACCTCGGTCATGCCCATCTCGTCGACGACCCGCTTCATCACCTCCACCGGGCACGGCGAGCCGGCCATGATCCCGGTGCGCAGGCTGGAGAGGTCGTAGTCGGCGAAGTCGGGCAGCCCCAGCTCGGCGATGAACATCGTCGGGACGCCGTACAGCGAGGTGCACCGCTCCTCCTGCACCGCCCGCAGGGTCGCCGCCGGGTCGAAGCCGGGTGCGGGGATGACCATGGTGGCGCCGTGGCTGGTGGCCGCGAGGTTGCCCAAGCCCATGCCGAAGCAGTGGTAGTAGGGCACCGGGATGCAGATCCGGTCGGCCTCGGTGTAGCCGCAGCCCTCGCCGACGAAGAAGCCGTTGTTGAGCAGGTTGTGGTGGGTGAGCGTGGCGCCCTTGGGGAAGCCGGTGGTACCGGACGTGTATTGGATGTTGATCGGGTCGTCGGCCGACAGCTGGGTCTCCCGCTCGGCGAGCAGCCCGCGGTCGCCGGCCCGGCCGGTGGCGACCAGCTGCTCCCACTCCTCCGAGCCGAGGAAGACGACCTCGCGCAGCCCGGGGCAGTCGTCGCGGACCTCGTCGACCATCGCCCGGTAGTCGCTGGTCTTGAACTCCGGCGCCGACACGAGCACCGAGATCCCGGCCTGCTTCAGCACGTAGGCCAGCTCGTGGGTGCGGTAGGCCGGGTTGATGTTCACCAGGATCGCGCCGAGCTTCGCCGTCCCGTACTGGACGAAGGCCCACTCGGCGCAGTTGGGCGCCCAGATGCCGACCCGGTCGCCCTTCGCGACCCCCATCGCATCCAGCCCGAGAGCGACCGCGTCGACCTCGGCGACGAACTGCGGGTAGGTGAAGCGGCGACCGGTGGCGCACTCGACGAGCGCCTCGTGGTCACCCACCCGCGCCGCCGTCCGGTCCAGGTCCGCCCCGATCGTGTCCCCGAGGAGGGGGACGGTCGAGGTGCCACTGCTGTAGGACGGCAGCGCGGGTGTCGTCATGGCTACTCGCCCGCCTGGACGCCGGCCCGGTTGGGCTTGTCGGTCGGGTGGGCGTACCGGAGGCGGCTGGGCGGCAGCGGGAAGTCGTGGTCCTCGCCGAAGGGCGACAGCGGGCCGGCCGACTCCGCGAGGAACTCGCTCACGGGAGCGCCGCCGTCGTCCGACACACCCCAGGTGGGCTCGATCAGGTGCTCGTGCTTGGGGTTCCGCTTGGCCATGTCGCCGTGTCCTCCGTTGTGCTGGTCCGCGCGCGCACCGCCCGGTGCCCGCGTCCGTCGTGCATCTTGGCGGAAGCAGTACCCCGGATGCACGCAGTACGCCCCTGCGTCGGGTCAGTGGTGGCGCACCGCCCGGGCGCCGTAGAGCGTCGGGACGCCGTCCGCGGTGAGCACCCACTCCCGCTGCCCGACGGGGGCTGCGCGCACCACCGCGTCGTGCAGCTGCTGGACGGCGCGGGTGCGCCAGACCGCGGTGCTGGTCAGCCGCAGCCGTACCGGGTCGGCCGTGGGGTCCAGCTCGTCGTAGCCCTGGGGCTCGAAGGACAGCACCGCGGGGCCGGCGACGCGCAGCACCCCGGTCTGCCACGGCACGGTCCGCAGCGCCCGCCGCCAACGGTGCAACCGCAGCAGCGCCCCGGCCCCGGCGGCGGCCGCGACGGCGCCGACGAAGACCAGCGTGATGACGACGAGGCCGGCCAGGGGCAGCTGCCGTCCCGAGTCCCGGGCGATGGCCACCGCGGCGGCGGCGAGCAGCACCCCGAGGACGACGGCGATCAGCCCGCCGGCCAGCCAGCGCAGCGCCCCGGCCTGGTAGCCGGTCAGCGCGGCGCGGGTCTGCGGGTCATCGGCGGCGGCCACCCCGGGATGCTCGCAGAGCCGGGCCCCCGCGCGGTCGGCGACGTGGCCCGCGGCGCGGAGCCACCCGCGCCCGGCAGGATGACCGGAGACGCGGATGCCGGCCGGCCCGCCAGGGATGCGAGGATCTCGACCAGTGACGACCGTGGAGCCGCGGACCACCCGACCGGTCGTCGCCTTCCCCGGCGCAGACCTGCCGACCCCGTGCCTGGTCCTGGAGCTGGACGTCGTCGCGGAGCGCTACACCCAGCTGCGGGAGTCGCTGACCGAGGCGGTGGTCCACTACGCCGTCAAGGCCAATCCACATCCGGAACTGGTGGGGCTGCTGGCTCGGCTGGGGGCTCACTTCGACGTCGCCAGCCCCGCCGAGGTCGACCTCTGCCTGGGGCTGGGCGTCCCACCGGATCGGCTGTCCTACGGGAACACGGTCAAGAAGCGGACCGACATCGCCCATGCCTGGTCACGCGGCGTCCGCCTGTTCGCCTTCGACAGCCGCGCGGAGCTGCACAAGCTGGCCGAGGCAGCGCCGGGTGCATCGGTGTTCTGCCGGCTGCTGACGTCGGGGACCGGGGCAGACTGGCCGCTGAGCCGGAAGTTCGGCTGCGCCCCGGACATGGCGGCCGACCTGCTGCTGGAGGCCGGGCCGCTGGGCCTGGACCCGTGCGGGCTCAGTTTCCACGTCGGGTCCCAGCAGCGGGACCCGTCCCGGTGGGAACCCGCGGTCGCGTCCGCGGCGGCGGTCACCCGGGAGGTGTACCGCCGCAGTCACGGCCAGCGCGTCCTGCGGCTGCTGAACATCGGCGGGGGGCTCCCCGCCCGGTACCTGGAGCAGATCCCGGCCCTCGGTGAACACACCGGCGCCATCACCGCGGCGCTGGATCACCACTTCCCTGCTCACGGGCCGCTCCCCCGCCCCCGCGTGATGGCCGAGCCGGGCCGGTATCTGGTCGCCGATGCGGGTGTGGTGCACACCGAAGTGGTGCCGGTCTCTTATACACATCGGACGCTGCCGACGACTCCGTACGGGTATGTCGCGGTGGCCGCCGCACCATCAAGAAGAAAACGTTAAGACGCACCTCTATCGACAT
>NZ_NVPT01000121.1 GCF_002802985.1 Geodermatophilus chilensis
CGACGACGACCTGCCCGCCACCGTTCATGTTCGCCGGGGCCAGCCCGTGCTCCTCCAGTGCCGCGCGCACCTCGTCGGGGTCGCCCCCGAGGACGGCGGGACTCCCCCGCCCCCACCCGAGAGAGAGGACCGCGCGTGAGCGAGGACATCCAGACCGGTCTGGCCGAGATCCTGGAGGAGGTCGCGGGCGTGGCGCCCGCCGACGCCACCCCGGAGAAGTCGTTCACCGAAGACCTCGACGTCGACTCGCTGTCGATGGTCGAGATCGCCACCGCGGTCGAGGACAAGTTCGGCGTCGCCATCCCCGACGACGAGCTGGCCAACATCAAGACCGTCGGCGACGCCATGAGCTACATCCAGAAGAACAAGGCCTGACCGACCCCGGTCACCACCCTCGGCCCCCCGGCCGCACGTCCCAGGAGGAACCCGTCATGAGCACGTCCGTCGGCGACGTCGTCGTCACCGGTCTCGGTGCCACCACGCCGCTCGGGAGCGACGTCGCCAGCACGTGGGACGCGCTGCTGGCCGGGCGGTCGGGGGTCAGCCGGCTCACCGACGACTGGGTCAAGGAGTACCCGGCCCAGCTCGTCGCCCGGCTGGCCACCGACCCGGCCGGTCAGCTCGACCGCGTCCGCGCCCGCCGGCTGGACCGCAGCCAGCAGGTGGCCGCGGTCGCCGCCGAGGAGGCCTGGCGCGACTCCGGGGCCGCCGACGCCGGCGTCGCCCCCGAGCGGGTCGCCGTCGTCTTCGGCACCGGCATCGGCGGCGCGCTGACCCTGCTCGGCCAGGACGACATCCTGGAGGAGAAGGGCCCCAAGCGGGTCTCGCCCTTCACCATCCCGATGCTCATGCCCAACGGCCCGGCCGCCGCGGTCGGGCTGGCGATCGGCGCCAGGGGCGGCGTGCACGCCCCGGTGAGCGCCTGCGCCTCCGGCGCCGAGGCGATCCGCTGGGGCCTGGACCTGCTGCGCTTCGACCGCGCGGACGTCGTGCTGGTCGGCGGCGCGGAGGCCTGCGTGCACCCGCTGCCCATGGCCGGCTTCGCGGCGATGCGCGCGATGAGCACCCGCAACGACGAGCCCGAGCGCGCCTCCCGCCCGTTCGACAAGGCACGCGACGGGTTCGTGCTCGGCGAGGGCGCGGCCGCGCTGGTGCTCGAGCGCGGCGACGCCGCCCGCGCTCGCGGTGCACGCATCCACGCCCGGCTGGCCGGCGCCGGCGGCACCGCCGACGGCTACGACCTGGTCGCCCCGCACCCCGAGGGCGAGGGCGCGGGCCGGGCGATCGCCGCCGCCCTCCGCGACGCCGAGCTCACCGCCGCCGACATCGGCCACGTCAACGCGCACGCCACCTCGACGCCGGTGGGCGACACCGCGGAGGCCGCGGCCATCCGCAACGCCATCGGCGACCACGCGCTGGTGACGGCGACCAAGAGCCAGACCGGCCACCTGCTCGGCGCGGCCGGTGCGCTGGAGTCGGTCTTCACCGTGCTGGCGCTGCGCGAGCAGCTCGTGCCGGCCACCGCCAACCTCGACGACCCGGACGACGACGCGGCCGTCCAGGCCCTCGACATCGTCCGGCGGGAGCCGCGGAAGGCATCCCTCACCGCCGCGGTCAACGACTCCTTCGGCTTCGGCGGCCACAACATCGCGCTGGTGTTCACCACCGCCTGAAAGAGGGCCCCGCTGCCCCCCGCCACTCGCGAGCTCGCGGCGGGACCCTGCAGCGGGGCCATGCACCCGCCCGGGCAGGCCGTGCCTGCCCGGAGCATCCCCGCACGCCCGCGTCCGGCCCGGAGAGGTCCCATGACCACGCTGCAAGCCGCTCCCCAGCCCACCGCCGACCCGCGCGACCCCGAGGACCGCCTGGCGCGCTTCTTCGATCCCGGCTCGATGCAGCTGCTGGCACCGCACGACACCTCGGGAGTGGTGGCGGCCCGGGGCACGGTGTCGGGCACTCGGGCGGTCGCCTTCTGCACCGACGCCACCGTCATGGGCGGCGCCATGGGCGTCGACGGCTGCCGACACATCGTCGACGCGATCGACACCGCGCTGCGGGAGCGGGTGCCGGTCGTCGGCGTCTGGCACTCCGGCGGCGCCCGGCTCGCCGAGGGCGTCACGGCGCTGCACGCGGTGGGCGAGGTGTTCGAGGCGATGGTCCGGGCCTCGGGGCGCGTCCCGCAGATCTCGGTGGTCCTCGGTCCGGCCGCCGGCGGCGCCGCCTACGGCCCGGCCCTCACCGACCTGGTGGTCATGGGCCCCGCCGGCCGGGTGTTCGTCACCGGCCCGGACGTCGTCCGCTCGGTCACCGGCGAGGACGTCGACATGGAGAGCCTGGGCGGGCCGGACACCCACGGCCGGCGCAGCGGCGTCGTCCACGTGGTGACCGACTCCGAGCAGGCGGCGCTGGAGACCGCGCGGCAGGCCGTCGACCTGCTGGCCGCGCAGGGCTCCTTCGCCCCGGCCGAGGGGGAGCCGGACGTCGACCTGCGAGCGCTGCTGCCCGAGCAGACCAACCGCGCCTACGACGTCAAGCCGCTCGTGGCCGCCGTCCTCGACGGCCCGTCGCTGGAGCTGCACCCGCGCTGGGCGCCCAACGTCGTGACCGCGCTGGGCCGGCTGGCCGGCCGCACGGTCGGCGTCGTCGCCAACAACCCGCTGCGGCTGGGCGGCTGCCTGGACTCGGCCTCGGCGGAGAAGGCGGCCCGCTTCGTGCGGATGTGCGACGCGTTCGGCGTCCCGCTGGTGGTGCTCGTCGACGTCCCCGGCTACCTGCCCGGCGTCGGCCAGGAGTGGGACGGCGTGGTCCGCCGCGGCGCCAAGCTGCTGCACGCCTTCGCCGAGGCGGTGGTGCCCCGGGTGACCCTGGTGACGCGCAAGTCCTACGGCGGGGCCTACATCGCGATGAACGCCCGCTCGCTCGGCGCGACGACGGTCTTCGCCTGGCCGGGGGCCGAGGTCGCGGTCATGGGCGCCAAGGCCGCCGTCGGCATCCTGCACCGCAAGAAGCTGGCCGCCGTCCCGCCCGGCGAGCGGGAGGCGCTGCACGCCGAGCTGGCCGCCGAGCACGAGCGGATCGCCGGCGGCGTGAACCGGGCCCTGGAGATCGGCGTGGTCGACGAGGTGGTGGAACCGGCGCAGACCCGGCGACGACTGATCGCGGCCCTGGCGGCGGCGCCCCACGGCCGCGGGGCGCACGGCAACATCCCGCTGTGAACGCGACCGGGCCCGACACCTCGACGGAGGTGCCGGGCCCGATCGCGTGCGGGGAGGTCCTGGTCGTCCGGACGCCGCTTCCCCGACGACGTCCGGACGACCGGCTCGAGCCTACGACGGGGAGGGCGGAGCTGCCCTCCGGTCGTGGCCGGTTCGTAACCTGGACGGCCCCGTCCCGGGTCCCGCCCCGAGCTCGCGAGGGGTGGGGAGGACGGGGTCCTCTCTCAGACGACCTGGTGCAGCCAGGTGACCGGGCTGCCGTCACCGGCGTGCCGGTAGACCTCGAGGTCGGCGTCCCAGGCGGCGCCGAGCAGCTCGTCCACACCGTGCCGGAACGCCTCGATCGACGTGGCGTTGGCCGCGAGGTTGCGCAGCTGCTGCTCGCTGACGACGAGGTCGCCGTTGGCGCTCGTGGGCGCGCGGAAGACCCCGTGGCCGGGCACGTACGACATGCGCTCGCCGTCGTTGCCGTAGCTGGCCTCTTCGGTGACCTCGAAGCGCAGCATCGGCCACGCGCGCAGCGCAGCCACCAGCTTGGCGCCCGTACCGGGAGCACCGGTCCAGGCGACCTCGGCACGGTAGGAACCGTGAGCCGCGGGCTGGTCGGCCCACGACAGGGAGACCGGCGCGCCGATGACGCGCTCGAGCGCCCACTCGACGTGCTGGCAGAGCGCCTTCGGGCACGCGTGCACGAAGACGACACCCTGGGTAGACCGTCGCTGCACGGGGTACCTCCATCGACTCGATCGGTCTCGTCTTCCCCAACGGACGATCGATTCGGTGACAGGCTGTGTTCGGCGATCCCGGACCAGGGGTCCTGGTGACAGTGTGCACGATGGTCACCCGATCGCGCCAGTGCGGGCGGGACAGTTGGGTCCGGTGTGACAGGCCGGTTCCGCACCGCGCGCCTCCGCGCTGGTCAGTGGCGGTACCGGCGGGTCGCGGCCGGGCACCCCCGATCCACCGCGACCCCACATCCCGTCCACAGGATCTCCCCCGCGGGTCCACAGCCGGGGATGGTACGAACGGAGGCGTACCGGAATCCCTTCACGCAGCGTAGCGGCAGTACGGCCGGCGGACCGGCCGGCGCGCTCAGCCGGCCAGCGCGGTCACCCGGTTGCCGCCCGCGCCCTTGGAGCGGTACATGGCCTGGTCAGCGCGGCCGAGCACCTCGTGCCCGTCGTCGCCGGGCCGGACGTCGGTGACGCCGACGCTCGCGGTGACGCCGGTACCGGCGCCGACGCGGGCCACGGCGTCCCGCAGCCGGGCGGCCAGGGCCTCGCTCCCGTCCGGCTCCACCTCGGCCAGGACGGCGAACTCGTCGCCGCCGAGCCGGGCCACCGTGTCGGTCTCCCGCACCACGGCGCTCAACGCGGCGGTGACCGACCGCAGCACGGCGTCCCCGGCGGCGTGGCCGCTGCGGTCGTTGACGCCCTTGAAGCCGTCCAGGTCGACCAGGCAGACCACCCACTCCTCGCCGGCGCCGGCCGCGGCGCGGTTCAGCCGGTCGAGGAAGGCGCGCCGGTTGAGGCAGCAGGTCAGCGGGTCGGTGGCGGCGAGCACCTCGGAGGTGCGCAGCAGCAACTGCTGCCGGTCCTGGGCCTCCCACTGGTTGGCCGACGCCATCGCGCACAGCACCGTGTAGACGGCCATGACGACCGCGATGAAGGACGCCGAGGAGTCCAGCCCGCCGCCGCCGTTGACGCAGACCAGGTAGGCGCCGGTCATCATGGCACCCATGGCGACGACGCCCGCCGGCGGGTACGCCGACGCCATGAACCCGAGGGTGATGAACAGCAGCGCGTACAGCGGGCTGTCTGCTCCGCCGTCCACCCGGGAGCCGGCGGCGACGAGCGCGGTGACCGCGAGGCTCCAGCCGTAGAAGAGCAGGCTGCCCCGGCGGTCGCGCACCATCTCGGCGACGGGCAGCAGGAGCAGCAGCGGCGCCACGAGGACGGCGGCGCCGGCGAGGGCCAGGAGGAGGACGGTGCGCACGGCGCTGCCCGGCGTGAGGAGGACGTAGCCGACCACGGCCAGGGCGGAGGTCTCGGTGAGTGCGACGCCCAGGCGCACGTGGCGCACCCAGTAGGTGGCGCGGTCGTCGTCGTCGGCCAGCTGCCGGTAGAGCGCGGCGCGGAGCCCGGCCCAGCGACCGCGCGCCTCGCCTCGGCGAGGGGAGCGGCGGTCCGCGACCGGCCTGTCGTCCATGCGCCCACCATCGACGTGGAGTCACTCCACCTTGACGCGGCTCACCCCTGCGGGGGTGGCGCCGGCGACCGCGGCGAGATCCACGCCACGCCTGCCGCCGCGACCCCGGGGTAGGAGGCGGCCATGGCGCTGACCGGGGACACCCAGCACCGGGGCATGGCCGACGCCGGCCGCGACGTCGTCGGGCCGATGGTGCTCGACGCGTGGGACGCCTTCCTCGGGCAGGCATCGGCCGTCGACCTCGACCGGCCGACCCGGCTGCCCGGGTGGCGGGTGCACGAGGTCTGCGTGCACCTGGGCCTCTGGGACGACCACGCCGCGCTGCCCGACCTGATCGCCTCGGCGCGGGCCGGTGGGGTGGGCATGCCGCCGGACGTCGACGGGACGAACGCGCGGGTGACCGCCGCACACCGGGACGCCTCCGGGGAGGAGGTCCTGGCCGCGCTGCGCCGCAACCGGGACGCCACCGCCCGCTACCTGGCCGAGGAACCGGCGGAGCTCGACACCGCGCCGGCGGTCGCCGTCGTCGGCCGGCTGCCCCTGCTCAGCGTCGTGCTCGGGCAGGCCTACGAGCTGGCGGTGCACGGCCTGGACCTGGTGCCCTGCGGCGCGCCGCCTCCCCCGGCCGCGGTGCTGCAGTCCGGGCTGGCCGCGCTGGCCGACGTGACGGGCGCGCTGGCGGCCCGCGAGGGTGTCAGCGGCGGCGCCACGCTGGCGACCCCGGACGGCGGGTGGGCCTTCGCCGCCGACGACTCCGGCTGGACGGTGCGGCGGATCCCCGCGGGCGACGCCCGCGGCACCGCGGTGGAGGCGCCGGCGGACCTGCTCCTGGAGGCGGCCTCGGGCCGGGTCAACCCGGTCGCGGCCCTGGCCCGCAGGCGGCTCCGGGTGCACGAGCTGGGCGGCCTGCTGGCGTTGGCGCCGATCGTGCAGTCGGCGCCGGGCATCCCCGGCGGCCCGATCCTCGCGCTCGCGGCGCAGACCCTCGGCGGGGTGGGCGGCCTGCTCGGCCGGCTGCGCGGACGGCGGTAGGACCGGCCCGGGCCGCGACGCGGCCGCCGGGGGGCACTCCCCCGGCGGCCGCGTCGGTGTGACCCGGTCAGGTGGTCAGCAGGCGCCACCCAGCGAGATGCCGCGCTGCTGGAGCCACGGCATCGGGTTGACCCGGCTGGCGTACAGCCCGCCCTGGTGCACCTCGAAGTGCAGGTGCGGCCCGGTGGACTGGCCCTTGTTGCCGACCTCGGCGATCTGGTCGCCAGCCTTGACCACCTGGCCGGCGCTGACGAAGGCCTGGTTGATGTGCCCGTAGAGGGTGATCTGCCCGTCGCCGTGCTGGACGTACACGGCCAGACCGAAGCCGCTGGCCGGACCGGCCTGCAGGACCACGCCGTCCTCGGGCACGTAGATGGGGGTGCCGATGGACGCGGCGATGTCGACGCCCTGGTGCATGGTCCCCCAGCGCGGGCCGTAGCAGGAGGTCACCCGGCCGGCCGTCGGCATGCCGGAGACGTCGGCCGAGCTGGCCAGCGACTGGCGGGCGCTCCACGCGGCGCCCGGGTCGGCGGCGCCCTGCGAGGCGAGCAGCCGCTCGCCGGCCAGGCGCAGCTCCTCGTCGAGACGGGCCTTCTCCGCCGCGCGGGCGTCGTAGTCGGCCTGCGCCCGGGCGAGGTGCTCGTTGGCCGCCCGCTCGGTCTCCTCCGCCTTGCGGGCGAGCTCGTCGAGCTGCGCGACGGCGGCCCTGGCGGCGCGGTCGGCCTCCTCCACCCGCGTCTGGACGACGACGAACTCCTGCAGCCGCTCGGCGCGGTGGTCGCCGAGCTGCTCCATGGTGGCGGCCTGCTGCAGCAGCTCCGTGGGGCTCTGCGCGTCGAGGATGAGCTCGAGGTCGCCGTAGCGCTCCTCGGCACCCATGTAGGCCTCGCGGCCGAGCTCGGCGATGTCTTCCTCCGCCCCGGCGACGTCGGCCTGGGCGGCGGCGAGCTCGGCGGCGGTCCGCTCGGCCTCCGCCTGGCCCTGGGCCAGCTGGGCGCGGGCGACGAGGGCGGCGTCGGCGGCTGCCTCGGCCTCCACGGTCATCCGCTGGAGCTGCTCCTCGGCGGCCTTGACCTGCTCCTCGATGGCCTTGACCTGCTCCTCGAGCGAGGACTGTTCCGACGCGGCGGGGGCGGGCGCAGCACCGGCGACGACGGGCGTGCCGGCCAGGAGCCCGGCCACCGCCGCGGCGACGACGACGACGGCACGGCGCGGAGCGCGCGCGTGGCTGCGGGGTGATGTGGCGCAGCGGACCACGGTGTTCAGGCGGTGCAGGGTCGCCAAGGCGACAGTTCTCCCATCCTCGCGACCGCCTACCGAGTTAGCTGACGGGTTCGGGCCGGACGGCGCCCTACCTGCCTGCGCTTCCCCGACGCATGCAGGACTCACCCCAGATGTTCGGTGGGTCCCCGGTCCGCCTCGGCCCCGGATCGGGACGTCGGCGGTTCGGCGGGGCCGTGCCGAGGCCCTCGGTTCCCGAGGAGCTGAGCCCGGCAAGGCCGTCGAGGAAGCTACACGGATCCGGGCCCGCGGTCACGATCGGGTAACGCAGACGGGTGCCTGCTTGCCGGTCGGACGCTGCATCCACTACGCGGTGTCAGTGCTCGGCTGCGGAGTGGTGACGGGTGGGCGGCTGGGACGCAGGGGGTGACCTGCACGGACGCGGGAAACCCGCTCATCCCCCGCTGTCCGGGCTGCCACACGTCGTCACGGCGGCTCACCGGTGCGATCTCCGCCACACCGCGTGGTCGTGGACGCCGTCCGGCCGTCGTCCACAGGGGCTGGCGACCACCCGCCGGGGTCGGGTAGAGGCGCCCGAGGCCGCCGACCTGTGGCGATCCCGGGCGACGCCTAGGGTCGTGGCCGGACGCCCGGCGCGGCGGTGGCGCTGTCGCAGTACGTGCCCCCCAACGAGCGCGGCCAGGGCGTCCTGGCCTCCGGTGACCTCAGCGGCTCCCTCGTGGGCGCCGGGGCGAGCAGTCAGCAGGCCGCGATGCAGGGGTGGACCGCCAGGTACTCGGCCGTGCAGCCGGGCGTCACCGTGGACTACGACCCGGTCGGCTCCGGCGGTGGCCGCGAGCAGTTCGTCGCCGGCGGCACCGACTTCGCCGGCTCGGACGCGCCGCTCGACGAGGAGGAGCTCGTCGCGGCCCGCGAGCGCTGCGGCGGCGAGGTCTTCGAGCTGCCGAACTACATCTCGCCGATCGCCGTCGTCCACAACCTCCCCGGAGTGACGGACCTGTACCTCTCCCCCGCCACGCTCGCCGACGTCTTCAACCGGCAGATCACCAGCTGGGACGACCCGGCGATCGCCGCGGACAACCCGGGCGTCGCCCTGCCCGCCCTGGCGATCACCCCGGTCAACCGGTCCGACGAGTCGGGGACGACGGAGAACTTCACCGAGTACCTGGCCGCCGCGGCCCCCGAGGCCTGGCCGTACGAGCCCGACGGCGAGTGGCCGGTCGAGGGCGGTGAGTCGGCCCAGGGCAACTCCGGCGTGGTGGCCGCCGTCGCCGGCGGCGCGGGAACCATCGGCTACGCCGATCGCTCCCAGGCCGGCGACCTGGGCGTGGCCCGGATCGGCGTCGGCGGGGAGTTCGTCGCGCCGACGCCGGAGGCCGCGGCCGCCGTTGTCGAGGGGTCCGAGCCGCTGCCCGGCCGCGGCCCGTACGACTTCGCCCTCGAGCTCGACCGACGACGGCCGAATCAGGCCAGTACCCGATTGTCCTGGTCAGCTACCACCTCGGCTGCATGCAGCACGAGGACCAGCTGACCGCCGAGCTGGTCGCGGACTTCATGACGTACGTGACGAGCGAGGAGGGCCAGGCCGCAGCCGCCGAGGTGGCCGGCTCCGCCCCGGTCTCCGACGCGCTGCGCGAGCAGGCCCGGACGGCGATCGACGCCATCGGCACCGCGCCCTGAGGCCGGCCCCCGCGTCTGGCAGGCTGGACACCGCGGGGCGGTAGCTCAGCCGGTCAGAGCATGGGACTCATAATCCCTGGGTCGTGGGTTCGAGCCCCACCCGCCCCACCAACCAAACTGCTGCTCAGCGCGTTGTTGACTGGACAGCAAGATCGCCGACATCCGCCATGGACCCGTCCGCGTCACCGCCTGCGCTGTACAGATGGAAGAGGGTCATGCGCCGGGTGACCTCACAGGAGGCCACGGCCTCCGGACCTGGCGGCGCCGGGCCGCAGCTCGATGTCCACGGGGAGTGCCGGGTCTGCGACGGCCTGCCGGACATGGCCGACGACCTGGTTCTCCAGCGCCCTGCGGACCTCGGCGATGTCGGCGTAGTCGGTCAGGTCGACGCTGAGGGTCAGGCGCCCACCTCGTGAGTCGCGGAGGTGAGCCGAGGCTCCGCTGACGCCGCGCAGGGTCTCGGCCTCGTTCTCGACGGCGTCGGTGAGGGCACCGGCGTGGACGGCGGTGCGGCCGTCGCGGTCGTCGGTGGTCAGGTCCAGCCGCGCCACCCGGTCGGTGTGCAGCTGCGCGATCAGCCAGCGCAGGGCCAGCAGCGCCAGCAGCAGGCAGCCGGCGGCGACCGCCCACCAGAACCAGGGCTGGTCGCGGGCGACGCCGCGCAGCTCCTGCGGCAGCACCGGCTCGTCCGGGTCGCCGAAGGCCCCGAAGCCCAGGGCCAGTCCCAAGCCACCGGCGGCCAGCAGGATCACTGCCAACAGGGTCAGAGCGACGCGGTTGCCGGCGTCGACACGGGCGTTCATCGGGCACCCTTCCGGGAGACGGTGACCTTCGACCGGACGGTGCCGGTCAAGCCGAGTTCTCCGAGCCGCTCGTCGACCGCGCCCGCCACTCGCTGACGTAGGTCCCCGGGCTCACGCAGGCCGGTGACCGCCGTGACCCGCACCTTGCGCCGTCCTGCGCGCACGCGCGCCGATCGCACGCCGTCGGCGCGCTGGGCGGCGCGGGACACGGTCCGTTCGATGCCGCGACGGGAGGCAGTGACGCGCACCCCCTCGCTGCCGCTCGGCAGTGCGAGGGAGCCGGGCCGACCACGTCGCAACGCGGCGACCAGGAGCAGCAGGCCCAGGACGACCGAGGCGATGAGGACGGCCCGGACGACGCCGGTCGCGAACGTCTGCTCGCTCAGCCAGCTGCTCCATGCCGGATGGGGCACGAGCCAGGGTGGGCGCCCGAGGAGCGCCAGGACGATCTCGACGACCGCCAGCAGGCCGCCGAGGAGCAAGGCCAGCGCCAGCAGCGTGGCGAGGATCCGGTTCAGGACGTGCACGAGAGTTCCTCCATCACTGCACGCGCCGGGGTCGGGACGCCGCCAGCGGCAGGCTGACCACGTCGAGGTCGATGTGGGCCACCTGCACGTCGGTCAGGCGTGCGACGTCGTCGCGGACCCGTCTGCGCAGTCGCTCGGCGACGACCGGGATGGGATGGGGCCACTCCACGGCGATCGTGGCCTCGACGGTGGCGGTCCCGCCGTCGACGCGGGCTCGGACCGAGGCCTCGTCGTCGGGACGCGCGTCGCCGACGTTGATCCCGAGCACTCGGCGAGGGGCGGCGCTAGCTCCCTGGACCTGGGTGACGGCGTATCCGGCGACACGCTCGACGACCCGGTCCGCGATCGTCAGGTCGCCCCGGTCACCGGGATCGCCCGGACCCGGACCAGCGGCGACAGCAGTCTCAGCGTCCCGGCCCGTCACGGCGACGTCTGCGGCAGTGCTCACCGGGAGCCGCGGCCGCCGCCGCCGAGGTAGGGCGTGAGGTCCAGCTGACCGGAGACCACCTTCCCGACGAGAAACCCGACGACGCCCAGGACCGCGGTGCCGACGAAGGCGTCGAAGCCGCCGATGACCCAGGCCAGTCCGAGCAGCAGACCGGTGAACAGACCCACCACGGTGGGGGGCATGACAACCTCCGTGAAGCAGTGACGGATGGAGAGGAACGCTCACACCACGCGGCGTGAGCGACGGCGGCGGCGCAGGCGCGCCAGCGGCCAGGCCGCGAACCGGGCGAGACCGCGAGGGCGCCGCACGAAGCGGAGTTCCTCACCGGCAGCCGGCCCGCGGCCGGTGGGGCTGCCGGTCTCGAGCTGCCGCAGCACGCGGACGAACTCCTCGGCGTCCCCACCGAGGTCGGGATGGTGCTGACGCAGCAGCTCCCGACGCCGACGGCGTTGCTCGGCGCTCAGCGCTCGAGGCGGCGGGGACTCCGGCACCGGCCGGCTCAGCTCCCCGAGCCGGCCGGGAGCGCCTGCGGCTGTTCCTCGGGCAGCTGCAGGTCACCGACGTGCACGTCGACCGGCCGACCGCCGACGAGCTCCCTGACTGCTGCGTGCACCTGCGCGGTGAGCAGGGCCACCGGCGCGCCGTAGGCGGCGACCACGCCGATGCGCACGCGGTCCTCGGTGAGCTGGACTCCCTCGATGCGACGGCCGGGCAGCAGGGTCACCGTCTGGGCGAGGGGACCGCCGTGGAGGGCGGCCACGGCCGGGCAGGTGAGGACCGCGGCGGCGATGGCCTCGACCTCCGCCGCCACGGCACTCGACCAGTCGCTCACTGGACGCGCGCGGGCTCCTGCTGGCCCTCGTCGTCACTGGGCAGGTGCACGTCATTGACGGCGATGTTGACCTCGGTGACCTGCAGTCCGGTCATGCTCTCCACCGAGTTGATGACGTTGCGGCGCACGGATCGGGCCACCTCGGCGATCGGAGCGCCGTAGTCGGTGACCAGGTCCAGGTCGACCGCCGCCTGCTTCTCCCCCACCTCGACCGAGACGCCCATCCCCGCCGACTGGGTGCCGCCGGGGATGCGCTCACGCAGCGCCCCGAACGCCCGGGCCGCACCGCCGCCGAGGGCGTACACACCGGACACCTCCCGCGCCGCCAGGCCGGCGATCTTCTGCACCACACCGTCGGCGACCGTCGTCCGACCCTGGTTGGTCTGCAGCGCCGAGGGGGCCGACTGCGTCAGGGCGCTGGAGGTAGAGGTGCTGGCGGTCGAGGTGCTGCTGGGGGTCTGGGTCATCGGGTACCTCTCTGAGGATCGGATGCGATTGAATGGCGAGCCACTGGCACCCAACGGCGTCTGGGACGTAGACCCGGCCCAGCGGGGGCCCTTGAACGGCTCACACTTCTTCGACACCGAGCGACGCGAGGGGTTACAGAGACGTGGGTCACATCACGGTGCACGGGTGATGCTGGCCTGGACGACGCGGTCCGACGAGGTCTCGAGGTGAACCCGTCGACGGGTGCCGACGTCGCCGGCGACCCGATGGAGGAACGCTGGCTCCCCTCGCCCGGGACGGTGACGAGATGGCGTTCGCGACCCTCGTGCGCCAGCACCAGGACCAGCTCTACCGCGTTGCCCTGCGGATGACGGGTGACGTCGGCACGGCCCAGGACGTCGTCCAGGAGGCCTTCCTGCAGGCGTGGCAGCACCTGCCGGGGTTTCGCGGGGACGCGCGCTTCTCCACCTGGGTGACGCGCATCGTGATCAATCGCTGCCACAACGTCCACCGCGCATCCCGGCTCACCGAGCCGTTGCCCGACGAGACCACCGGCGGGGATGGCCTGCCCACGTCACCGGCTGCCGAGACCCTGGCCGTGGCCGCGCAGCGACGAGAAGCCGTACGCCAGGCAGTGGTGTCCCTGCCCTTCGAGCAGCGAGCTCCGCTCGTGCTCACCACATTCGGTGGTTACACGCATGCCGAGGCGGGGCGCATCCTCGGTATCAGCGAGGCTGCGGCGAAGGTACGAGCGCATCGAGCTCGACGCGCACTGGCCGACCGGCTGCGGGATTGGAGGTGAGCCGCGTGTCCGACGACGGTTTCCCCGGCATTCCCTTCGACGGCGCTGCCGGTGACGAGCGGCTCCCCTGCGGCACCTCTGTGGACGAACTCTTCGCCCACGTGGTCGACGACCGCGCTCCTAGAGACCCGGAACACCAGCGAAGGTGTCCGCACTGCCGCGCCGCGCTGGCCGAGCTGCGCGACGTCTGGTCGCCGGTGGAGGACCTCGCCGCTGAAGAGGTCCGCGCACCCGCAGGACTGCTCGACGCCGTCATGGCACGAGTGCGTGAGCTCAGCCGCAACCCCTGGTACGCCTCCCTGCCCGGACCACGAGGGCACACCCGGGTCGCCGCCCGGGTCGTCGGCGTCATCGCCCGCCTGGCGGCCGAGTCCGTACCCCGGGTGACCCTGGCATTGGGGCAAGGACACACCGGCTCCGCGGCGAGCGCAGCAGACATCGCCGGCCCGGCAGGCGAGGCGGCCTCCGACATCGGGGTCGCCGGTACTCACGTCGTGGTCGATGTCCAGATCGTCATCGACTACGGAGCGCCCATGCACGAGGTCGCCCGACAGGTCCGCGAACAGATCAGCCGCGATCTCCGCGAACACGCCGGCCTGACGACCGCCGAGGTCAACGTGACTGTCGTCGACGTGCGCACCTGACCGTTGCCGTGCGGTCCTGCCTCCCCGGCACCGCCCGTCGCGCCGGCCAGTCAAGGGCCTGCAGACGTCGACGACCCAAGGCGCGCAAGGGCTCGGGACAGCGCTCATGGTGGCTCGTCCCCCCCGTCACGTTCGACAGGTCCGCCGAGGTTCGCTGACGGCCTGGAACTGCGGGTCCGAGGCTGGTTGCGGTCACGGGCGTTCGCAGCCGTTCGCCTCGCGAGCAGGCGACCTGATCTGGCGCCGCCGTCCCGCCCTGGACTGAGCGGCGGTGCTCAGTCGCCGTGGGGCGCGGCTCGGTAGGCGCCGGCTGTGCCCCGCTGGCCTGCCGGGCGGTGCGCCCGGGCCTGCTCAAGCTTCTCCTGGCGACGCGCGAAGATGACCGTCCCGACCAGGAAGAGGCCGGACAGGATGAGCACGACGGCGGTGAACGCATTCACGAAGGGCAGGTCCACGCCGGCCAGGGCGAGCACGCCGAGCACCACCAGCACCAGTGCGGCCAGCATCGCCCCGGCGGCGCGCCACGGGCTCTTGGCGACCTCCTCGACGCCCTCCTGCGCCTTGTCCTTGGCGTAGTCCAACGGCTTCTTCGCCCAGGAGAAGCGCGTGGCCAGCACCGCCAGGCCGGCCGCGACCAGCACGAAGCCGGGACCGGGCAGCACGAGCAGCGCGATGCCGGCGAGGGTCAGCAAGCCGCCGAGGACGGCGACGACAGCGGTCTTCACTGTTGGGTGGTGCCCAACTCATCGAGTCGTCATGCGGCACCGCCCGGGCCACGTGTCGGACTCCGCCCGTAGCGTCAGCGGCATGACCCAGCCGGAGGACCGGTCGGGCTGTGTCGGACTCGACGAGGCGCTGCTCGGGGTGCCCGTGGTGCCTGCGCTTCCCGGGCACCGGACGCTGCGGCTGGACCACATGTACTTCAGCCTGCTGCTGCGTCTCGATCCTCGAACCCCGGTGCCCACTTCGCCGCCCGTTCACCGCGTGCTGGTCGTCTCATCGACGAGGCTGATGCGCCACCCCGCAACGGGATCGCCGACCGCCTGACCCGTGGCCCGCACGACCGGGTCGCAGCCAGGAGTGCTCGGGGCCCTCCTCGTGGACCGGGTGCCACCACATGGCCTCCACCAGCGGCCCGGCTCTGAACGGCGGCGGCAGCGCCCGGATGCCGGAGTGCGGACAGTGGTCACGACCGCCAAGGGCATGGGTCGCCTGACGGGGGCGGAGGACGTGTCCATGGACCGAGTCGACCGTGACGGGAACGCCGCACTGATCCGGACGGTCGAGGAGGCCGGCGTCGACCGGTTCACGTTGGTCTCAGCGCTCGGCATGACCGATGCGACGACTCATCCCGGTACTCCGAGGTTGTCGGGTCGGCAACGGCAGACCCGGACGGCGGTCTCAGCCCGGTTCGCCCATGCGACCAGCGGGATCACGCCCGAGCCGGCGGAGGAGCGTCCCCGGATGGTCGGTGATCACTGCGTCGACGCCGAGGGAGAGCACGAACTCCATGTCCTCGGGCCGGTTGACCGTCCAGACGTGCACCTGGGCTCCCGCTCGCTGGGCCCGGCGGACGTAGGACGGAACCCGGCGGAGCAGGCCCAGGGAGGGTCCGACTGCGGTGTTCGCCGACGGCAGCCCGGTGGTGCGCGTCCATGGCGTCAGCTGGCGCACCAGCTGCACGGTGGGCATTCCCGGCGCGAGGGCATGCACCCGCCGCAGCGCCGCCGGGGAGAAGCTCATGACGCGCACGGCCGGTCGGCCGGACCACTCGGCGGGTCTGTCGCCGTCCAGCAGCTCGAAGCGCCGGAGCATGACCACCAGCGCCGCTTCCACCCGGATCGAGTGCCGGGTGGGGTGCTTGTTCTCGATGGCCAGCCGTACCCGGCCGGGCGTGCTGGTCACGTACTCCAGCAGGCGATCCAGGGTGAGCAGGCGACCGGACTCCTCGTCCGGCGCCTCGTCGTCCCCGGTGGCGATGACCGGCTCAGCCCCCCGCCGCCGGGACGCCGCAGCGGCGCGCCCGAACTCGAACCGCTCCAGGTCGGCCAGGTCCAGAGCCGAGATCACGCCGCGGCCGGTCGACGTGCGGTCGATGCGCCGGTCGTGGACGCACACCAGCGCGCCGTCGCGGGTCATCCGCACGTCGCACTCCACGGCGTCCGCGCCGAGCCGGACGGCGTGCCGGTAGGCGGCCAGGGTGTGTTCCGGTTCGTCCGCCGAGGCGCCACGGTGGGCCACCACGTCGACGCCGCCCGGCTCGGAGCCGCGCACTGCCATCACCCGGCCACGGTCTCTGCGGCCTCCTCGGCCCTTGCGCCCGGCGCTGTGGCACCGCCAGCGCGCGAGATCGCTCCAGCGTAGAGACGCTCGTACGCCGTGGCCATCACATCCGGAGTGGACGACCCGCCCGCTGCGGCCATGCAGGCGACCCGTTGACGTAGCCCACGACGACCAGTCCGACCAAGGAGCTGCCTGAGCGGGCCCGAACGGCTGACCAGCCGATAAGGTCCGGCACTGCCTGAGCAGCGGGCCGTCCCCGTCCGGCGGGAGTCGACATGACGCGTGTTGGGCAACGGCCGCTGGGTCACCTTCAGACCCCGCCCTCAGCTCCGATGGCCCCGGTACTGCTCGTCATCGACTCCCTCGACGGAGGCGGAGCCGAGCGCTACGTCGTGGACCTGGCCATCGCGCTCCGCCGCCGCGGCTGGCCGG
>NZ_NVPT01000122.1 GCF_002802985.1 Geodermatophilus chilensis
ACGGATGCAGTACCGCCCCGGACTGCTGGTCGGCTTCCTGGCCAGCACCGGCTTGGAGTTCGGATCGTTCCTATAACAACCGCCCTTAATGATCTTTAGCTCCGCGGCCCGTCGCAGGGTCTCGCTGCAGGCGTCGAGGGACTCCGTGACCGCCTTGATCCGGGAATGATTGTTCCGGTGCCGCCGGCCGGTCCCCCAGGCAAGGGTCGCCCACAGCAGGCGCCTTGCGCCCCCCGCCGATTCGGCGGCCTGCTTCCCGAGCTCGAATAGCTGCGCACGGGTGAGTTGGTCGTTGGGCGCATCGAAGAGCTCATCACCTAAACCGCGGCCTTCGAGTTCCTCCCTCCACCATTGGGGTGGCACGTCGACCGCCTGGTTCAGCACCGTGCTGGCGGGCGTCGTCCGGACCTCCTCGGCCACCCAGTCGGGCAGAGGCAGAGCGCACGGTTCGTTCACTCGAACTCCTCAATTCGTACGGGTCGTGTCATGAGGTGAGGCGACGAGCCACGGCCTCGCCGCCGACGCGGCGGATCAGGTCCAGGTCGCCGCAGACGACGAGCAGGTCGCGGGCGCGGGGGAGGCCGACGTAGAGCATCTCCCGAGCGCGCGACTCGTCGCGGAAGCCGTTGACGGCGAGGACGACGGCCGGCCGCTCGAGACCCTTGAAGCCGAGGACGTGCCCGTAGAAGAGGTCGTCGTCCTCCCAGTAGGTGGCCCAGTAGACGTCCTGGCCCTCGGCCTGCCGCTCCACCTGGACCGGGTGCCGCCGGTGGGTGGTCAGCAGCGCGACCGCCTCCGGCGGCCAGTCCTCGTCCTCGAGCAGCGCGCTGGCTGCGCCGTCCGCGACGTCGACCGCCTCATCGGACGAGCACTGGACGAACCGCACCGGCACCCCCGGCAGGCCACGGATCCGCATCTGCTCGGGCGCCAGGCTGGAGAACGTGCCTGCGATCTGCTTGGTGTTGCGCAGGTTCTTGACGAGGGGGAACGACTCCAGCTCGACGGCCGGCCGGCCCTGCCGGGCGAAGATGCGCTGCCCCTCGTCGGAGAAGACGTACAGCGCCCCCTTCTCGGGGTCGCGCAGGGCGGCGAGGACGGCGTCCCACCAGCTCTCGGCGAAGTCCTGCCCCTCGTCGACGACGATCGCGTCGAAGCGCTCGGACTCCGGCAGGTTCCCGGCCAGCGACACCATCTGCGCCGGCAGGAACTCCTCCCAGTACCGGCTGTCGTCGTCCGAACCCTCGGGCACGCCCCAGCCGATGCCGAGGTAGTGGAAGGTCGCGACGTAGTCCGGTCGCTGCCGCTTGGGCAGCTTCTCGACCCGGCGTCGCAGGAACTCGGCCAGGCCGCGCGAGTAACACATGAGCGCGACGCGCTGCCCCTCCGCGCCGAGCCGGCGGGCCTTCTCCACGGCCAGCCAGGTCTTGCCGGAGCCGGCGCCCCCGGTGATCTCCACCCGGTTCCGGCCGGACAGAAGGTCGAGCACCTTGGCCTGGTCCCGGGTCAGCAAGTCGCAGGCCGCCTCCCGCTCAGCGAGCCAGGCCACGAGGTGCTGCTGCGGGATCGCCGTCCCGGCGAGGCAGTCGACGAGGTCCTCGACGTCCTCGGCGGTGGCGGGATCCGGCTCGTCGCGCACCTGCTGCAGCGCCGCGCGGATGCGGGCGGCCGCGTGCGGCACGTCGGTCGTGTCGATGGCCATCCACCGGGCCAGCCTCGGGGCGAGGAAGGCGTCCGGGAGCGTGGTGGCCGGCAGGGCGACGAGGTGCGCCACGCGCGGACGGCCCGCGCGCCAGCGGGGGTGCTCGGCGAGGTAGTCGCACAGCAGGTACTTGCAGGCGACGGCCTGGTCGACCGGGTGGATCTCCCGGTCGACGCCGTCCCCGACCTGGCGCCACACCCCGCGATCCAGCGACACGCTGCCGCCCTTGACCTCGATGACGGCGACGCCCACACCGGGCCAGCCGACGATCAGGTCGGCCTCGCGGTCCTCCCCGCGGTCGCTGAAGCGCACATTGCAGAAGAGGACGGCGTCGTTCGGCAGCTGTTCCTGCAGTGTCTGGACGAACAACTGCTCGGACGCCGAGGCCAATTGCGGCTCGTCGGGGAAGACCCGCGCCGTCACATCCGCCTCCCCGCCACGAACGGCGCGTCCATGGTCACGGCAACTCCTCTGTGCTCACGGCCGCGCTGTACCGCGGTCGTTCCGGTGCGGCGTCTGCCCGACAATGACACGGAACTGAACGGAACCCGGGTGTTTCGGGTGGACGCCGTCCGCAACCACCCCACTCGCCCCAGAGCCACCTGTAGGTGCGGGGTCGGCGCCGTTCAGACTGACCCGCCCGTCTGGCCACCAGCTGCGCGCGCACCTCGGCGATCCGGCGTCTCCGCACCTCGCTCCCTCTCCGCCTCTCTGCCTGCACAGCAGCTCGAACCTCGGCCTCCCTGACCTGCGCCAGGGTCCGGGGCTCCACGGGCCGCAGCAGTGCAGGCACGGGCGGCTGCAGCCGCTCGCTGACTTCCCGGGCCGACTCGATGTCCGTGGGATGTCCCACCACCTGCACGTGGTCGGGGAGCCAGGCCCGCAGCGCCCGGCTGCCGGAGTGGACCTCGGGTGACAGGAGGACGGCGAGCCGGTAGCGCAGGACGGAGAAGTGGTGGCCCAGGATCCGCAGCGCCACGGATCCCCAGAGCGTGTCCAGGACCGCCTCGCCGCGCTCGCCGTCCGCGGTCACCGCCGTCCAGCTGAGCAGGTGCCCGTCCATCGGGACGCCGAGAACCGCCTCGAGGTCGGCACGTCCGACGTCGTCGACCCAGAAGCTCAGGAGGCCGGGCCGGTGCCACGACGACCAGCTCTCCGCCGCGACGACGCCGGCCGGCAGACCCGCAAACTCGTCGAACAGGACTGCCGAGACCGCAGCTGCGTCCAGCCGCGTCACGCCTCGACGCCGGTGAAGGCCGACGCACACGGACGACAAGCGCCCGCGGCGCCGACGAACGACTCGGGTGCGTGCGCGCGGCGGCAGGTGCGACACCAGCGAAACGACCGGCGCCGGCGCGCGGCGATGATCTCCGCCGCCTCCGCGATGACGTCGGGCGACCACAGGAGGTCGTCACGCCTGAACTGGGACCCGTCGGTCGGCAGGAGGTCTGTCCGGCCCCCGTCCCACGAGGTCAGCGGACGGGCCAACACGAACCCGAGGTCGTCAACGCCGACCGCGACCTGCGCCGGCTCACCGCTGATGAACCACTGCATCCCGTCGTCAGAGGCGGCGTTCTCCCGTCGCCACCCTCTACCGAGAGCGCGGACGACGTCGGCGTACTGGACGCCCAGCAGATCGGCCAACGCCTGCTCATCCGCGGTTGGATCCCGCTCGCGTCCCCACTCGAGCCCACAGGATCGGCAGGCGAGGATCGGCTCCTCCCCCGGCAGGAGGCAGCCGCCGAGCGCGACCAGGCCGCGCTCGGCGAGCCGGAAATCCTCGACCGCGGGCATGCCCCACCGCAGCGGAACGGAGTCCTCCCGCCCGCACCCGGGACAGACCCTCCCCACCTGGACGCCGACCGGTTCGCTCATGCCACTCCTCGTCTCGCTGGCCGCCCCCGTGACGGCCGAGTGCGGAGGCTGTCAGGCGTCACCGACAGAACCCACGTCGGTCACGCCTGCGGCGGATGCCGGGAGCCGGACCTCGGCGGTGTAGGCCGCGTGGTCGCTCAGCTGTCCGCCATCCCATCCGGGACGGTGGACCTCGGCTGCCAGCTCTCCGACCGGTCCGGGGCTGACTGCCAGGTGGTCAATCGCGAACGAGCGCTCATTGAGGTGCTGCGCCTGTTCGGTCAGGGCCACGAGTCCGAACCTGTTGAACGCCGAGCGCAGCGCTCTCGCGCCGTCGACGGTCGCACCCCCGAAACGGCGCGGTCAGCCGCTGGTTGAAGTCGCCGCCCCAGATCAGCGGCTCGCCTGGCAGCCGCTCTGCCTCGATCCGGGCGACGTGGTGGTCGAGGACGTAACGGAACTGTGCCGCCTGACCGGACGGGAGCCCAGGCCAGTAGTCGCCGGCGCCCCGCCACGGCAGCACGGAGCAGACCACGAGGACGGACGACTCCCCCAGCGCCAGACGCGCCAGGACCAGCCCCTCCTCACCCGCGTGCTCCGCACCGCCGGCCGTGTGAAGTTCGCCAAGCGGGACCGCGGTCTCGATCCCGGCCCACCGCTTCTCCTTGTCGATTCCACGCGGCGGGGAGACGACGAAGGACGTCCCCCGCGAACCCCAGTCCCGGTGGACTTCGGTGAGCAGCCAGACGTCGACGCCCTGCGCATCCATCCAGGCGGCGATGGCCTGCCCCCTCTCCGAGGTCGAGGTCGGGCAGAGCTTCAGGTTCCAGATACCGATGCGCACGGTGCTCGTCGGTCGTCGGGCGGTTGCGGCCGAGACCTTCGCATCGGTCAGCGACATCGTCGGGAGGCGAGCTGGCGAGTCACCCTGCGGCACCTCGTCTCCCTCACGAGACCCAGCCGTCTCACATCGGCACGAGCCCGCTGAGGTCGGCGGTGCGATCGGGACGAGCCGGTTCTGTTGAGTCGGCGCCCTGCCGATGGACGTGGGGTCCATCACCGTCTCTCCACGGGGGTACGTCATGTCCAAGTCCGGCAGGTTCCGCTTCGACGGCGGAGCGGCCACCTACGTGGGGACTGCCCTCCTCGGCGTCCTCATCACCGTGTGCACCCTCGGCATCTGCTACCCCTTCGCGCTGGTCCTGAAGGAGCGGTGGCGGGCCAAGCACAGCTACATCGACGGCTTCCCGATCGTGTTCACGGGGTCGGCCGTGGGGCTGTTCGGCAACTGGATCAAGTGGCTGCTGCTGAGCTTCATCACGCTCGGCATCTACCTGCTCTGGGTCGGCCCGCGGATCGCAGAGTGGAAGTGGGAGCACACCGACTTCGACCGCAGCCGCACCCCGCTGCCGCTGACCGACGTCCGCCCGGCCATCCCGGTACAGCAGGTCGGCGGGCTGCCGATGCCGGGCTCTGCTCCGGCCCCGTACGCACAGCACTGAGACAACCGCCGGGGTGGGAGGCCTGCCTCCCACCCCGGCGCGGAAGGAGACCCATGGACCTGGAGGGCGTCCGGCAGCAGGTGATCGCCCACGTGGGGAAGCACGACGACGAGGACGTCGCGGTCCGCGTCGCCCTCGGCGAGGACCTGCACGTGGCGATCAGCAGCCGCGACCCGCTGACCTACTACACGCAGTTCGTCCACGTCCGATCCGACGGCACGGTCGAGCGCCCCACCACGGACGACGGCTTCACGCTCGACATGGAGAAGACGACGGTGGGGAAGGCGGCGACTCCCGCCGAGGCCGTGGACCTCGTCGTCCGCGAGGTCGAAGCGGCGGTCGACTGGCTGCGCGAGAAGCAGGCGCGGGCGGCGGAGTGGGCCCGTCCGAGCCAGCAACCTGCGGTCTCGGCCGAGGACCTGGCCGGGGCATGCGCCCTCTGGCAGGGCGGACAGAACGTGGGGTCCTCGCCGATCCGCGCTGCGGCGCGGGTGCTGACCGGCGTCCACCACTACTTCCGCGCCGAGTTCATCACCGGCTACGAGACTGCCGCCCGTTCCCAGCGCGAGACGCTCGACGCCGGCATCGCCCTGCTGCGGGCGGTCAACGCGGCGCCGCACCTGGAGGCCGACGGGTGGAACACGTGGACCGGCCTGCCACCGCGGGCCTTCGCCGGGCGCGGCATCGGGGCCAAGCCGGACGAGGACCCGCAGATCGAGCGGCATCTGCGTACCCGGCAGATCGAGATGCCGCTCTGGGGCGTCTCGCTGAGCCGGGAGGTGGCCGACGGCTTCGGCACCCGCTTCCTCTTCGAGCTGGTCGGGCCGTTCCCGGCCGTGCCGGCGCGGGCCCTCTCCGGCACCAAGGCCGAGGAGCAGGAGCTGGTGACCGGCGGCCGGTACAAGGTCCTGTCGCAGGAGCAGTGCGGCGAGACGACGCACGTGCGGCTGCGCTGGATCGGCGCCAGCGGCGACCGGGTGGGGTCGGACGACGTCCTGCTCGCGGCGCTCGGCGCTGTGCCGGGAGTGCTGCACAGTTCGCTGACCCGATCAGCGGGCAGCGAGCTGCTGGAGCTGCGGCTGGGTGATGAGGACTCGGCGACCGTGACGCGCTCGGCGGGCTCGGACGAGGTCGAGGTCGTTCGCTACTGGGCCCCGGAGCCGGGATGGGCGGCCAAAGGCGACGACCCGTACACGCAGGCGGCCGCGATCCGCGCGGCGTCTCGAAGGACCACCGTGCCGGCGGACGTCGATGCGATCGCCGCCGCCGCCCTAAAAGGGAAGGGGAACGAATGACCACGACTCTGGAGGCCCGCCGCGAGTTCGGCTGCGGACCGTTGAGCGAGCGCTTCGATGAGGCACTGCTCTTTGCGTCACGGCACCACCGGGAGCAGCCGCGCAAGGGCTCGCGGGTGCCGTACATGACGCACCTGATGAGCGTCAGCGCGCTGGTGATGGAGCACGGCGGCAGCGAGGACCAGGCGATCGCCGCGCTGCTGCACGACGCGGTCGAGGACGCTGCACCGGGTCAGGGCGGCACCGTGCTGGCCGAGATCCGGTCGCGGTTCGGTGACACCGTCGCCGACATCGTGCGGGCGTGCTCGGACGGCCTGGACGCCGACGGCAACCGCAGCGGGACCTGGGCCGAGCGGAAGCGCCCGTACGTGACAGGCCTCGCCGGCAAGCCGCTCGACGCCCTGTTGGTGACCGCCGCCGACAAGACGCACAACGGGCTGTGCATCGCCGCCGACGTCCGCCGGTACGGGCAGGACTTCTGGTCGACGTTCAACGCCAGCCGGGCCGAGCTGCTCTGGTACTACACGAGCGTCGAGCGGGCGGTCGCTGAGCGGTTGCCGGGGAGCTCGATCGCCGAGGCGCTGCACCGCGCCGTCAACGAACTCGTCACGACGGCCGGCGCCGAGTGGGCCGACATCCCGGGCGACCAGCCGACCGGCGGCTGCCGCACGGAAGACTGACGCCACCGCCGCGCTGCTGGCGCCGCAGCAAGCGATACTCCCCGACTGCGCAGAACCGCCCCGGGCGTCGTCCCGGCGCTGGCCCCGAGAGGACGAAGCAGTGCAGGCAAACGATGAGGACTCGGCCACCGGTGTCGTCCTCCCAGTCGACCCCGGACGTCGGCCGGCCGGGCAGGACGACCCGTGGCGGCTACTCGTCGAGGGCGACGGTCTGCTGGTCACCTGGAGTCGGGCACCCGAGCGGACCCTGGACACTTGGGGCGGCGTCCTGCGCGGCACGAGCGCGCTGTCCTCGGAACTCTCGACGATCCTGTCGCGGGCCAGTGCGTCAGCCGCGCAGTCAGGAACGACGCTCTTCCGGCTGGAGCTGCCGACGGGGTCGACCATCCGGGATCTCGTGCCGGCTGTGGGCGGCGGGTTCCGAGGGCTCGTCCGGGACGGCGGCTCGGGCATCTCCGGGCACGTGCGGCTGATCGCCGTCGGCGGAGGCGGGACCGCGGCCGGTGTCGCTCTCGGTCCGCTGCTGGCGTTGATGGCCGTGACCGTGGGCGCGGAGATGCTCGCCCGACATCAGCAGGACAAGAAGCTGACGCAGATTCGCGAGGGCATCGCCGCCCTCCGCCGGATCGACGACGAGACCATGGACGCCCAGCTGGACAGCGTCGAGGAGGCGCTGGCCCTGAGCAGCGCGGCGCTCGTCGATCGCGTCTCGATTCCCTCAGGCATCGGGCTCGGGCCGGCCGTCGACAACCTCCGGGTGGTCAAGAAGCGCGGGCTGTCCTGGTTGAGCCGGTGGGAGACCGGCGCGGCCAAGGAGATCCCGGGGAGCGGCGGTGTGGCCGTGGAGAAGATGCAGAGCTTGCTCGCCGGCGACGACCCTCGCGAGGACTTCCGGCGCTTCCCCCAGCAGGTGGCCCGGCTGTACCGCGCCCTCACCCTCGACAGCCGGGGACTCGTCGTCACCGGCGCGGAGGCGGCCCTGCGGAACCCCGACGAGTCCTTGGCGCACCTGCAGGACAGCCTGTCAGTCCGGCTCCGGCAGAACGCCGAGACCCAGCAGCGGCTGCAGCACCTGCTGTGGCGGCTGGCGGAGCCGCCGATCACCTATCGGCTGCCGTGGCAGAGCAAGGACGCGATGGCCCTCGACCGGGAGCTGGCCACCCTCGCCGCGAACGTTTCCCGGCTGCCGGACGCGCCGAGCCTGTTGACGCCGGGCAATCGGCAGGTCCTAGAGGTCCTGCGCCGCCCCGACGGCACCACGCACGTCCTCTCGCCTGGGACGGCCGACTGAACAGCAGGGCTCTTCTCCCCTCCCTCCATCAGTCGAGGGCGACCGGCTGTGGCGGGTGGGTACCCCGCCTTCGAGCCGCCGAAGAGTCTCCAGCAGCTCGCGATAGCGTGGTCGAGCACGGGAACCGTGCGGAGCACGGTCAGCATGGCACCCCGTCGAGAAAGACCTTCAGTTGCAGCCTGACGTCACACAGTTGCCCTCCTCGTTGCCGGGTCCGCCCAGGGGTCGGCGGGGTTGACGATGCATGCCGACCGAGCGATGCGGCTCCTGGTCACGCCGCGTCGCACACAAGAACTGCACGACCTTCCGATTACGTTCGGTTCATGGGGGACATGCGCGCTGGGCTGTACGAGCATCTGGTCACCGACCGACTCAGCAAGGACCTGACTGCGACGGCTCCCGACCTGGTGCAGCTCGGCGCCCTCGACCCGGCGGACGCCCACGAGGCGCTGACCCGCCACATCACCGACCTCGCCGGTCGCGCGCTCCAAGCAGCCGGTGGAAGCGACACCACGGCCATCAGCCGGCAGGTCGAGTTGGCCAACCGGATCGTCGATGCCATCAGCGCAATGGCCCCGGAGAGCGCCCAGCAGGACGACGTCGTCACCGACCCGGCCCGCACCCTGCTGGCGGTCGCCCCGCCGAGGGGCGTCCCCGGGCCCGTGTCGTTCCCCGAGCGACCCGCCGTCCCACTGTCGACCAGCGCCTTGCTCGTCAACGGCCGCGGTCAGCCGCGCATTGGCTATGAGGTCACTCGCGAGATGGCATCGGCCGACCGGGTCGACCTGCTGTGCGCCTTCATCAAGTGGCATGGCCTGCGAGTGCTCCAAGACGCCCTCTCCGACCTGCGCGAGCGCGGCGTCCGGCTGCGCGTCATCACCACCACCTACATGGGTGCGACCGACCAGCGCGCCCTCGACCGGCTCATCGAGCTCGGCGCCGAGGTCAAGGTCTCCTACGAGACCCGGACGACGCGACTGCACGCCAAGGCGTGGCTCTTCCATCGGGACACCGGCATGTCGACGGCCTATGTCGGCAGTTCGAACCTCTCCCGGACGGCGCTGATCGACGGCCTCGAGTGGAACGTCCGGCTGTCCAACGTCGAGCAGTCACACCTGCTGACGACGTTCGCCGAGACCTTCGACAGCTACTGGGCAGACCCGTCCTTCGAGACCTACGAGCCCGAACGGGACGGCGACCGCCTCCGCCAAGCCATCGCTGCGGAGCGCGGTGGGCCGGCCGACCTGCCCATCGAAATCGCGACGCTCGACGTCCGCCCGTTCGGCTACCAGCGGGAGATTCTCGACGAGCTGCAGGCCGAGCGTGAGGTCCACGCCCGCTGGCGCAACCTCGTTGTGATGGCGACCGGCACTGGCAAGACTGTCGTCTCCGCGCTGGACTACCGGCGACTGCGCGCGGCGGGCACCGTGGAGCGGCTGCTCTTCATCGCCCATCGCGAGGAGCTCCTGACCCAGAGCCTGTCGACGTTCCGGCACGTGCTCCGGCAGGGCGACTTCGGCGGGCTGCTCGTCGGCGGCCAGCGGCCGCGCGAGTGGCGGCACGTATTCGGATCGGTGCAGTCGCTCACCCAGCTGGACCTGACCGAGCTCGACCCGGCGCACTTCGACATGGTCATCGTCGACGAGTTCCACCACGCCGAGGCGGCCACCTACCGCCGGCTGCTCGAGCACCTGCAACCGAAGGTCCTACTCGGACTCACGGCGACGCCCGAGCGAACGGATGGCGCGGACGTCCGGCGCTGGTTCGACGGCCGGACGGCGGTCGAGCTGCGGCTGTGGGAGGCACTGGAGCAGAGGCTGCTCGCGCCGTTCCAGTACTTCGGCATCCACGACGACGTTGCACTCGACCAGCTGCGCTGGCGGCGCGGCCGCGGTTACGACGTCAGCGAGCTGACGAACGTCTACACCGGCGACGACAAGCGCGTCCGGCTCATCCTGCAGGCGGTGCAGGACAAGGTCGCCGCCCCGGGACGCATGCGGGCGCTGGGCTTCTGCGTCAGTATCCAGCACGCCCAGTACATGGCCGAACGCTTCACCGCGGCTGGCATCCCGAGCCTCGCGGTCACCTCGACGACGTCCCGGGAGGAGCGGGCCGCCGCGCTGGCTGACCTCCGCGACCGCACGGTGAACGCCCTCTTCACAGTCGATCTCTTCAACGAGGGCCTTGACGTCCCGTCGGTCGACACCGTGCTGTTCCTGCGTCCGACGGAAAGCGCCACCGTGTTCCTCCAGCAGCTGGGTCGCGGACTGCGCCTCTCGGAGGACAAGCCTTGCCTCACCGTCCTCGACTTCATCGGCGCTCAGCACCAAGAGTTCCGCTTCGACCTGCGGTTCCGGGCACTGACTGGCAGTTCCCGGAAGGGGGTGCAGCGGGACGTCGAGCAGGGCTTCCCCACGCTCCCGGCCGGTTGCCACATCGAGCTCGACCGCGTGGCGCAGCAGGTCGTGCTGGACAACATCAAGCAGTCGCTCAACGTCTCCTGGAAGGGGCTTGTGGGAGAGGCCAAGCGCGCCTCAACGCCGGCGCTCGCAGACTTCCTCGAAGAGAGTGGGATCGAGCTCGAGGATCTCTACCGCGGCAATGGCCGCAGCTGGCTGGACCTCAAGCGCGCCGCCGGCTGGGACCACTCGGCTCCGGGTCCAGACGACGTGACGCTGCGGGGTGCATTCGGCCGCATGCTGCACATCGACGATCTCGAGCGGCTGCGGGCTGTACGGGAGCTGCTCAACGCCGCATCCGGAAGTGTCGTCGGAGGCTCTGAGCGCGTGCGGCGGTTAGCGGCGATGCTTCACTTTTCGCTCTGGGGCTCACGGACGCCGTTCAGCAGCGCGGAGGCCAGCTTGCAGCGCCTGCTGGCCAACCCCGGCCGGGCTGAAGAGCTGATCGAGTTGAGCGGCGTCCTGCACGACCGCATTCACCGTGTGACCCCAGCGCTTGAAGTCGTCGGGAGTCGTCCGCTGCACGTGCATGCCCGCTACAGCCGGGACGAGGCACTCGCCGCCTTCGGCATGTCAGACCTCAACGGCACGTGGGGCTCCGGCGTGCGCTGGATACCCGGCGACCAGGCTGATGTCTTCTTCGTGACGCTGGTGAAGACCGAGGCTCACTTCTCCCCCACCACCATGTACGCCGACCACGCCATCTCGCCGACGCTCTTCCAGTGGGAGTCGCAGAACGCGACCGCAGAGCGCTCAGCGACGGGTCAGCGGTACATCCACCACCGAGAGATGGACACATCCGTGCAAATGTTCGTCCGCGAGACGAAGACGGCAGACGGAACGCTCGGGACGCCGCCGTACCTCTACGCCGGGCCAATGTCCTACGTCTCCCACAGCGGCGAGCGCCCCATGCGGATCCTGTGGCGGCTTGAGCACGCACTCCCCGCCGACATCTACCACGCCGCCAAGGTCGCCTGACCTCGCCCGGTAAGCTTCAGTCGTTACCTCGACAGGTGTCGCAGGTTGATACGGACGCTGCGGCAGCGAGCTCAGGAATTCGGCGTTCCGATGTCTGAGTGGCTCGTCCACTCATGCCCGCAGTCGTCGCCTGGAACCTGCATCAGGGGCCTCGCGCGCCACTCGGCCCATCGTCACCCGCCGCCTTGAAGCAGAGACCGGCCACAGGTCGCTCGTCGCCGGGGAGAGGTAGCGGGTATCAGCGGAACCTCAGTCAAGACGTGGACACCTCACGCAACCAATGACATGCGGCGTTGTGCTCCTCGAGGGCCGTCGCGGACGGCCGGTGAGCCTGCGACGCCGGCCGACGAACCATCCGCTCGTCGAGCGCTGCGTACGGAGTCTCGTCCATCTCCGGTGAGACCCGGATGCTGCCGACCGGCAGCACGGTGAGCAGGTGCAGGTCGAAGAGCGTGTGGATGTCGGCACGCAGGAGGAGCCCGTTGGTCACCGTGTTGTGCAGCTGGCCCCGGTACGGGCGGATGTGCGCCGCCTCGAGAACCGCTTCCGCCGCTGTCCCCGTGACCGCACAGGTGCCGTCGTAGGCGGCGAGGAGGCCGTCCCGGAACGCCTTCTGGCCTCGCCTTTGGACGATTGCCCGGTGTGCCTTGTTCCTCTCGTCGTATCCCGGCGGGATGGCCGGGTCCTCGAGCTCGTCTTCGCCATCCGGTCGTCCGGGCACGTCGCCGGACCAGCCCGAGAGTGCAAGGCGGGGCGGTGAACCCGACACCGTCACGCCGGGGAGGGTGGCGAGGACGGCGCCGACGAAGGAACTCCGGTGTCCCAGAGTGGGGACGTCGACGGTCACGGTGCCGTCCCGCCAGATGAGATCCAGGCCGCGCTGGACCATCTCGATCGGTATCGGTTGCCCCTCGGGCGATCTGCCGGTCGCCACCAGGACGGTGGGCGGCTGCACGGCGAGGACCCTGTTACCCGCGCCTGTCGTCGTTCCGAGTGTCCGGCCGACGAGGCTCTCGAGGAGACTCGCCGCGTCCGAGGTGGCACTCGCCGCCGGAGACTGGCCAGCGAGCCCCAGCACCGCCAAGGTCCGGTCGAGGGCCTCGTGACCGGCCAGCGCATCGGTGAGCCTTTGAATCGCCCGGCGCCGGAACTCTTCGTCGCTCTGGACCTGGCTGTGGGCCTCCCGGGTGAGGCCGGCGACCGGGTTCTCCCGCCGGACGAAGTCCCGGCCACCCCGACTCATCGGGACCTGCGGAACCGGGGACAGCTGCCACCACGGTGACCTGCGAAGAGCGAACCAGGGCAGTTCGGGATCCGGATCGTTCCCGCCGACGGCGAAGGGCCGCAGCAGTTCACGTAGCTCGTCCCGGGCCTCCAAGAAGGGCTGCAGTCGTTCCCGGCCGTGCACTACTTTCGAGATGGCCCAGAGCAGGACGACCTGCTGGTAGGGGGCCGGCCTGCCGAGCTGCCGGTCGACCTTGAGTTCGTCCAGGCTGCTCAGGAGCGGATCCGTCGCAGTCCCGACGCTCCCGGTGTCCCGCATCCTCCGATCGCCGTCGTCACGGCCGGGCACGCGTCGCCCTGAGGCGAGTAGCGCCGCCAGGTGCTCCGCGCGACGTTGATCCACGCGCGGGAACCGCGGGAGCTGAATGGTGCCGATCCCGACCGTGTCCTCGATCTCGCCGCCGGACATGAACAGCGGCTCCGCGGGTTCGTCCACGACCTCGATCGGGATGAGTGCCCTGTAACGCGCAGGGTCCGGCCAGGGGACCTCCTCAACGCCCAACGGCCTGCGTACGTCCGCAGTGACCCGGCACCGGGCAAGCCAGCCCCGCTTCGAACCCCAGATGAAGAGCTCGTCGCCCTTCCGCACGCCGAGAGCAGTGACGGTGTTAGAGCCGAACAACGACTCGCGCTTACAGATCTCCCAGTTGTCCCGTTGCTCGAAGGAGATCGACCCGACCCAACTCGTCACTCATCCGCGCCGTCCGGTGTTCGCAGCGGGTGAGGGCATGTCCTGGCGGAAGCCCGTTGGGCCGTGCTCGCTACGCCGACGCGGTACACGTCGGCCGCTCCACTATGCGAGCGCGCCGGCCGCGGTACGGAGTGACACTCCGAATCGGGACCCCTACGCCTTACTGGGTGCCACACTCCGATGGTCGTCGGGTGGGAAGCGATCCTCATTGGCCTGGAGCTTGTCCGCCGCTGCCTGAGCGAGGTCCACGCCGACGACGTCCGCCAGTCGCAGCAGGTACAGCAGGACGTCGGACATCTCCTCCGCCAGCCGACCGTTCAGCGGCTGCTCGCTGACCGCCGCCGCCTGCTCGTCGTGCCGAAGCCATTGCAGGAGCTCGGCCAGCTCTCCCACCTCCCCGACCAACGCGAGGACCAGGGACTTGGGATCGTGGAAGCGCGCCCAGTCGCGGGCCTCGGTGAAGGTGCGCATGCGACGAGTGAGGTCCGCGATGTCCGACACGGGCCGAGTATCGGCACGGGCTCCGCCGTCACCGCCATCTACTGTCGGGAGACGCGGCCCGACAGGCTTCCGCACTCCGGACATGCCTCCACCCGCACGAGTCGATTCGTGCTGCCCGGAGACTGTCCTTGCCCCTGTTGCGTACCTCCGCGCGAGGCCTCACCGACCTGGCCCGCGAGGGTCGGGTCGGAGCCGTCCTCGCCGAGCAGATGTCCTTCCAGATGAAGCGCCGCGCGTCTGCCGCGGAAATGCGCTCCTGGGACGCCAGCCTCCGCGTTCTCGCCGACGACCTCCTGCAGGCCGGACTCGACCAGGTCGAGGTCCTACTCGAGTACCAGCTGCCCCTCAGCAGCAAGCGCATCGACGTCGTCCTCGCCGGTCGGCACCCGCGCCGCGACAGCCCCTCGTACATCCTCATCGAGCTCAAGCAGTGGACGGAGGCCCAGGAGTTCGAGGACGACGCCGAGCTCGTCGTCCAGCCGTCGTACGGGCCGCGGCCGATCCTGCATCCCGTCGCGCAGGTGCGGTCGTACGGCGAGTACCTGCTCGACTTCACCACCGTCCTGCACGGAACGACCGACGTCCTGGCCGGGGCCGCCTACCTGCATAACGCGACGACGGCCAAGGTCGGCGCGCTCTACAACTACCCGCAGGACGAGCTGGGCCGACTCTTCACCGGCCAGAACCGGGGCGAGTGGCTCGAGTTCCTGCGCAGCCGGCTCGCTCCGGCCGACGGCAGTGTCTACGCCGACCGGCTGCTGCACTCAGCCATCGCCCCGAGCAAGCAGCTGATGGCGGTCGCCGCCGAGGAGGTCCGCCGGCGGGAGCAGTTCGTCCTGCTCGACGAGCAGCGGGTGGCGTTCGACCTGGTGATGCACGAGGTCGAGAAGGCCCGCGCCGGTGACCACAAGAGCGTCGTCATTGTCTCCGGTGGCCCGGGCAGCGGAAAGAGCGTCATTGCGCTGTCGCTGCTCGGGGAACTCAACCGGCGCGGCCGGTCGGCAATCCACGCGACGGGATCCCGCTCCTTCACCCAGACGCTGCGCAAGGTGGCGGGCAGCGGCTCACGGCAGGTTCAGTCCCTGTTCAAGTACTTCAACAGCTTCATGGACGCCGACAAGAACGGCTTCGACGTCCTCATCGCCGACGAGGCGCACCGACTGCGCGAGACCTCGGCGAACCGGTGGACCAAGGCGGAACACCGCACCGGCAAGGCGCAGGTCGACGAGTTGATCGACGCAGCCCGCGTGCCGGTGTTCCTCCTCGACCAGAACCAGGTCGTGCGGCCAGGTGAGCTGGGCACGGTCGAGGACATCGAGAAGGCTGCACGCGAGCGCGGGCTGGAGGTCCACCACGTCGACCTCAGCGCCCAGTACCGCTGTGGCGGCTCGGAGGCCTACATCGACTGGGTCGAGCGGCTGCTGGGGCTGAAGCCCGGCGGGCCGGTGCCGTGGGACGGCGACCCCAACTTCGAGGTGCACGTGGTCGACTCCCCGTCCGCCATGGAGTCGGCGCTGCAGGCCAAGCTCCAGGAGCACTACGGCGCCCGCATAGCGGCCGGTTACTGCTGGCCATGGAGCGACCCGCGCAAGGACGGCTCGCTTGTTCCGGACGTGCGGATCGGTGACTGGGCGCGGCCGTGGAACCTCAAGGGCGACCGGTCGGTCGGCGGCGCTCCCCCATCCGCACTGTGGGCCAGCGAGCCTGCCGGCTTCGGTCAGGTCGGATGCGTGTACACGGCGCAGGGGTTCGAGTACGACTGGAACGGCGTGCTCATCGGCCCGGACCTCGTATGGCGCACCGACCGGTGGGTTGCTGTCCGGTCGGCCAACCGGGATCCGGACTTCCGCAACACGAAGCGGGTGAGCGACCAGGACTTCGACGCGCTGGTCCGCAACGTCTACAAAGTGTTGTTGAGCCGAGGCATGCGCGGCACCTTGCTGTACTCCACGGACCCCGAGACGCAAGCCTTGCTGCACTCACTCGTCGGCGCCTCGTAGCTGCTTCAGACCCTTCTACGGACCAGCGGCCAGCCATCCCGCAGACCGAGTGTGACAGTCCACTCAATTGCGTCCGGAAATGCGAGCTCGGGCATGACGACGGGTGATACATCGGGCCGGGGAACACGCCGCCGGACCGATGGATCACCCGTTAGGGGAGACGCAAAAGGCCATCGTCCGTTTTGACCAGGCGCCCCTGGCCGGAGTTCCGAAGATCACAGGCACATGCAGGCTTGATCGATAGCGTTGTCGCTGGTCAGCGGGTCGGGTGTCGTCGCAGCGCCTAAATCCTGTAGGCACACGGCTGGTGCTTTTCAGCT
>NZ_NVPT01000123.1 GCF_002802985.1 Geodermatophilus chilensis
GGCCATGATCGGGCTGATGGCCCGCCGACTCGCACCGGCTCCCGGCCGCCGTCCCTGGCAGCCAGCACGAGCTTCCTGAGCCCTTTCTCAACACGTTGTTAGAGCCCCCGCCAGTAGGCAGAGCTGCGGCGTTCGGCGCGGCTGAGCGTCGAGGGCAGGCACGAGGGCCACGCTCGCGAAGGTGCTAACGCTCCGTGAGCTGTGGACCGCTCGTGCCTGCCGTCCCATCCTGCATCCTTGACCCGCTGCGCGAGCAGTTCCTCGCGCTGCTGCCGCCGCACGTCGATGAGCATCCGCTGGGCTGTCACCGACCCCGCATCGACGATGCGGTGGTCTTCGACAAGCTCGTCGAGGCGCTGGTCTTCGGCGCCGGCTATGAACGGATCGCCGACGCCGCCTGCTCGGCCACCACCATGCGCCGCCGCCGGGACGAGTGGATCCGGCTGGGCATCTTCGACCAGCTGCGGCTGGCCGCCCTCGACGCCTACGACAAGATGATCGGCCTGAACCTGGCCGACGTGGTGGTGGACGGCTGCACGACCAAGGCCCCCTGCGGCGGGGAGTGCGCTGGTCGCAGCCCGGTGGACCGGGGCAAGGGCGGGATGAAGCGGTCCCAGCTGTCCGACGGCGCCGGGGTGCCGATGGTCACGGTTTCCGCGCCGGCCAACACCGTCGATCACGTCCTCCTGCCGGAGACGTTGGACGCGCTCAAGGACTTCGCCCCCCTGCCGGCCGAGGTGACGGTGCACCTGGACGCCGGCTACGACTACCGGCCCTGCCGAGAAGCACTCGACGAGCGCGGCCTGCGCGGCCACATCGCCTCCCGCGGCACACCTGCGCCGATCCAGGTCGGCAAGCGGTGGGTGGTGGAGCGGGCCAACTCCTGGCTCAACGACTTCGGCAGACTCCGCCGCTGCACTGAACGCCGCAAAGACTGTGTCGACGCCTACCTGGCCCTGGCGGCGGCCATCGTCACCGTCCGTGCTCTACGGCGGGCCGCCTGGTACCTCTACCGCTGGGATACCCGACCAAGATCACCGCGGATCCGTTGACCTACTGGCGGGAGCTCTTAGTTGTCTTCTGTTCCATTTCTGGAACACTAGGGACGTAGCCCACCTCCTACGGGTTGTGGGAAGTGACGCCGGGACCCCCGCCGGACGACGGGACCCGGCGTTCGCGCTTTCCAGGCCAGGTCGCCTGCGATGATGCCCAGTTCAGCGGACCGTGACGTCGATCTCGGTCACCGAGTCCCGGATGACGTCAAGCCATTCGGGGTTGCCCAGCCGATCGGCGCCGACCGCTCCGGCGACCGCGTCGGGCACCCACAGCATCGGCTCCTCCAGCGGCCGGGCGATACTCACCCGCAACGCTGGGGTGATCAACTTCTTGCCGACCAGGTTGGCCACTTGCTGGCGGTCCCTGTGGATCAAGGTCTGGGTGCGGGCCTCCAGGAAGACCTGGGAGACCCCGAACTGCTCCAGGGTGGGCAGCAGTGTCTCCATGCAGATCCGCCGAGCCCGCTCCTGCTGCCGCTTGGCCATCGGCACTCCGACGACGACTACCACGGCCATGTCGATCGCGCTGATCGCCGCGACGATCTTCGTCCGCTGCGGGCCGTCCTCGTCCCGCCAGTGCAGCCGCCGCTGCTTGCCCTGCAGCAGTACTCGTAGGGCGTCCCGGATCGGGTTACAGCCGGTCGGGTCGCAGACGACGCTGGCCAGGATGTAGGTGCCCTTGTCTCGAGCGACGTCGACGTCCATGCGCTCATCGACCCAAGCGTGCAGGGTGAACGACTCCGCCTCTGAGGTGGGCGTTGCGTCACCGGTCGGTTGTGCCACGTGACCAGTCTGCCGACCGGACCCGACAGCGTCGCGTCCTTGCAGGCACCCTTGGTGGTGGCAAGCGTGCTGAGCGGATGGGTCGTGCTTGTCGTCGTGCATGGGAAGTCCCAGGAGGTCAGAGCGGTGCCCGGCCCGCAGTCCAGCGGCTTCGCTCCAGCGCGGTGTCTCTCCAGGCACCCGCGCTCGTGGAGATCCGCCCCTGTGCGGCGCGTCCGGCCAGCAGCCGCGGCCCGATCGTGGATCACGGTCAAACCCAGGCAGACCACTGATCTGCTCGTGCGTGCTCGTGTGCTCCCAAGTCCCTGTCGCGCACACCGACGATGAGGACGTGCGGTGGGCGTCCTCGCGCCTTGGGAGGGGCGAGGACGTGGCGATGAACGACCCGCGGGGCTGGCTGCGGCTCGCCGCGCCCTGCTGGATCAGCGCAGCCGGCGGACCGGTACCACCATCGGCGTCCCGGTCACCGGGTCGGGCACGATCCGCGCCTCCAGGTCGAAGACGTCGGCCAGCAGCCGCTCGGTGAGCACCTCCTCCGGCGTCCCAGAGGTGACCAGCGCGCCGTCGTCCATCGCGACCAGCCGCTGCGCGTAGCGCGCGGCCAGGTTGAGGTCGTGCAGCACGACGACGACGGTGCGGCCGCGCTCGGCGTGCAGCCGCGCCACCAGCTCGAGGACGTCGATCTGGTGGGAGAGGTCGAGGTAGGTCGTCGGCTCGTCGAGCAGCAGCAGGTCGGTGCCCTGGGCCAGCGCCATGGAGATCCACGCCCGCTGCCGCTGCCCGCCGGAGAGCTCGTCGACCGGCCGGTTGGCCAGGTCGGCCATGTCGGTCCAGGTCAGCGCCTCGGCCACCGCGGCCTCGTCGTCGCGGGACCACTGCCGCAGCCACGACTGGTGGGGGTGCCGGCCGCGCGCGACGAGGTCGCCGACCGTGAGGCCCTCCGGCGCGACCGGCGTCTGGGGCAGCAGGCCCAGCACCCGGGCCACCTCGCGGGTCGGCGTCCGTGCGATCGCCCGGCCGTCGAGCAGCACCTGGCCGCTGACCGGGCGCAGCAGCCGGCCCAGCGCCCGCAGCAGCGTGGACTTGCCGCAGCCGTTGGGGCCCACGATGGCGGTGAACGACCCGTCGGTGAGCTGCAGGTCCAGGTCACGGACGACGACCCGGTCGTCGTAGGCCAGGCTGACCGACTCGGCGGCGAGACGGACCGTTCCGGTCCGGGGCAGGGTGGGGGTCGCTGCGTCGAGGGTCATAGCGTGGATCGCCGCCTTCCGCGGACGAGGAGCCAGAGCAGGTAGGGCGCCCCGACCGCGGCGGTGAGCACGCCGACGGGCAGTGCCTGGGGGAGCACGGTGCGCGTCAGCAGGTCCGCGCCGACGACGAGGACGGCGCCGAGCAGGCCCGAGGCCAGCAGCGGCGGCCGCGGGCCGCCCGTGAGCCGGACGGCGACCTGCGGGACCACCAGCGCGACGTAGGCGATCGGCCCCGCGGCGGCCACGGCGGCGGCGGTGAGCCCGACGGCGACGAGGACGACGAGGGCCTGGGTGGACACCAGGCGCACGCCCAGGCCGCGGGCGGTGTCGTCGCCGAACTGGACGACGCCCAGCACGCGGCTGCAGGCCAGGGCGACGGGCAGCAGGACGGCGAGGGCGACCAGCAGCGGCACGGCCTCGCGCCAGCTGCGGGCGTTGAGCGAGCCGGTGATCCACACGTAGGCGCTGGCGGCGTCGTGGATCTCGGCGCGGGTGAGCAGCCAGTCGACGAGCGCCGCCGCGACCGCCCACAGCGCGATGCCCACCAGCACCAGCCGGTAGCCGTCGATCCCGGCGCGCCAGGCGAGCAGCAGCAGGAGCAGGCCGGTGACCAGCGCGCCGAGCAGTGCGGCGAGGGGCACGCCGAGGCCGCTCGCCGTCCCGCCGAGGACGATCGCCGCGACCGCGCCGGCCGACGCGCCCTGGGTGATGCCGAGGACGTCGGGGGAGGCCAGCGGGTTGCGGGCGAAGGTCTGGAAGAGGGCGCCGGCCACGCCGAGGGCCACGCCGACCAGCGCCCCGACGGCGATCCGCGGCGCCCGCAGCCCCAGGACGATGAACTCCTGGGTCTCCTCGCCGAGGCCGACCAGGCTGCGCAGCACGTCGGCCAGGCCGATCGGGTAGTCGCCGCGGCCGAGGCTGACCGCGGAGAGCAGGACGACGGCGACGGCCGCGCCGAGCGGCACCGCCACCTGGCGCCAGCGGACCCGGCCGGAGACCGGTCCGATGCGGACGACGGTCTCGCCGGGCTGGCGGACCCGCTCGGCGGTGGCCGTCACGAGTCCTCCTCGCTGGCGCTCGTCGGTCTCGCGCCGGGCCGCGCTCTGCCTCTGCGTGACCTCGCGAGCTCGGTCACGTGGTGGCCAGCCGGCGGCGACGGATCAGCGCGATGAAGAACGGGGCCCCGATGAGCGCCAGCACGATGCCGACCTGCAGCTCGCCGGGGCGGACGACGACCCGGCCGATCACGTCGGCGACCAGCAGCAGCGCGGCCCCGAGCAGGCCGGAGCAGGGGATCAGCCAGCGGTGTGCCGGCCCGGTGAACGCCCGGACGACGTGCGGCACGACCAGGCCGACGAAGGCGATGGGCCCGCAGGCCGCCGTCGCCGCGCCGCAGAGCAGGGTGACCGCGGCCAGGCCGACCAGCCGCGCCAGCCACACCCGCTGACCCAGGCCGCGGGCGACGTCCTCACCGAGGCCGAGCAGGTCGAGGGCGGGGGCGTTGACCAGGGCGAGCACCAGGCCGGCCGCGATGAACGGGACGACCTGCCAGGCGACGTCGGCGCCGCGGCCGGCCAGCGCGCCGACCACCCAGAAGCGGAAGGCGTCGAGGCTGTCGGTGTCGCTGACCAGGACCGCCCGGACGAGTGCGTAGAAGAGCGCCGACAGCGCGGCGCCGGCCAGGGCCAGGGTGACCGGGGTGGCGCCGCCGCGGCCGGCCGAGCCGAGGGAGAAGACCAGCACGGTGCCCAGCAGGGCGCCGGCGAAGGCGAACCAGACGTACCCACCCGGCGTGCCGACGCCGAGCAGGTGGATGGCCAGGACGACGCCCAGCGAGGCCCCGGCGGTGACGCCGAGCAGGCCCGGGTCGCCGAGCGGGTTGCGGGTGTGGCCCTGGGCGAGCGCGCCGGCGATGCCCAGGGAGAGGCCCACCATCAGCCCGAGCGCGGTGCGCGGCACCCGCAGCTCGCGGATGATGACCGTCTCCTCGGTCGGGACGCCGGGGGCGGTCAGCGCCTGCCAGACCGCGCCCAGGCCGATGCTGCGGGAGCCGACCGCGATGCTCAGCGTCGCGGCACCGACCACGAGGACGAGCAGCAGGAGCAGGCCGAGCAGCCGGCTGCGGCGCCGCTGGAGCAGGCCACCCCGCTGCGGGGACAGGCGATCCGGCACGCCGAGTCCACCGGGACCCTGCCGCCGCAGGGCGGCGTCGGTCGAGGAGGACACGAGCGGCTCCTGGGGCGGACGGCGAGGTAGGCCAGGCTCACCTTAGTCCCGATACCGCGCCCGGTCAGCCGAGCACCCGGCTCAGCGGTGCTGGCGGCGGCTGCCCCCGTGCCAGTCCTCCTCGAGCCCCGCCTCGCCCGGACGCAGCCCGAACGCCGGCAGCTGCGGCCGCTCCCGCAGGCTGCGCTTGAGCTCGGCGAAGCCCGCGAACCCGGCGAGGCCGACGACGTGGTCCCACAGCTCGACGGCCTCCGCGGGCTCGGGCAGCCGGCTGATCACCGGGCCGAAGAAGGCGGTGCCACCGGGCGGGCGGAAGTGCAGGATCGGCGTCCCGACGTCCTTGCCGGTGAGCCGCAGGGCGGCGTCGGTCTCCTCCTGGACCTCCGCGTCCCACGACGCGTCACCGACCGCGTCGGCCAGGTCGGCCGGCAGCCCGGCCTCGGCGAGCACCTGCTCGAGGAACGGCCGGCTGGTGGCCCGCTCCGGCGGGGGCTGGCCGGCCGGGTCCTCGAACACGTGCCGGCCGAGGGCGGCGTACAGCGGGTCGAGCGCCTGCGGCCCGTGCTCGGCGCGGGCACGTGCGGCGACCCGGAGCAGGTGCAGCCCGGAGGTGTGGCCGGCCTCGTACTCGGGCGGGAACTGCGCGTCGTAGTCCACGTGCCGGTTGAGCAGCCGCAGCGAGATCAGCCGCCACTCGACGCGGTACTCGCGCTGCTCGGCCACCATCCGCACCCACTTGCTGGTCATCCAGGCGAAGGGGCAGACGGGGTCGAACCAGAAGTGCAGGTCGGTGTCGCTCACCGGGACAGGACCTCCTCGATCGCGTGCCGTACCTCGGGGGCGTCGGGCTGGGTCGGCGGGCGGAACCGGGCCGCGACCCGGCCATCGGCGCCGACCAGCCACTTCTCGAAGTTCCAGGCGACCTCGCCGGCCTGGCCGGAGGCGTCCGGCGCTTCCGTGAGCCGCTGGAACAGCGGGTGCGCGCCCGGGCCGTTGACCTCGAGCTTCTCGGTCATCGGGAAGGTGACGCCGTACGTCGCGGAGCAGAACCCGGCGATCTCCTCCGCCGTGCCCGGCTCCTGGCCGGCGAACTGGTTGCACGGCACGCCGACGACGGTCAGGCCCCGCCGGCCGTACTCCTGCTGCAGCGCCTCGAGCTGGGTGTACTGCGGGGTGAGGCCGCACCGGCTGGCGACGTTGACCACCAGGGCGGCGCCGCCGCCGGTCAGGTCCCGGAGGGTGGTCGGCTCGCCCTGCAGGGTGGTGAGGGGCGTGTCCAGCAGGTCGCTCACGGCGTCTCCTCGTTCACTCCAGGCCGCTCAGGTCGTCGGGGACGTCGACCGCGTGCTGGCGCAGCGCCTCGATCGGGACGACCTCGAGGGCCTTCACGTTGGTGGCCGCCAGCACGACGCCCGCCGCAGCACCGGCCTGGTAGGCCTGCAGCCACCGCGCGGCCACCACGCACCAGCGGTCACCGGGGCTCAGGCCCGGGAAGCCGTACTCCGGCCGCGGGGTGGTCAGGTCGTTGCCCACGGCGCGCTGCAGCTCCAGGAACTCCGCCGACACGACGGCGCAGACGGTGTGGCTGCCCAGGTCCTCGGGGCCGCTGCTGCAGACGCCGGTGCGGTAGAAGCCGGTCAGCGGCTCGGTGCCGCACGGCTCCAGCGGTCCGCCGAGCACGTTGCGCTCGACCTCCGCTCCCGACTCGCTCACCCCGCCCATCCTGCTGCCCGACGCCGGTCCGCGCTCCCCGGCTGCCCGGTGCCCGGCCTCGGCGCGGCGTGTGCACGCATCGTGGTCCCGCCGGTCGCCAGGTGGCGATGCGTGCACACGGTGCTCTCCGGGCCGGGGAGCCGGGTGGCAAGGTGAGGCTGTGAGCGCTGACACGTCCGCCGGGCCGGAGGTCCTCTGGAACCCCACGCCCGAGTCCATCCGGGCCACCCGCCTCGCGCAGTTCGCCGACCGCGTGGCCGCCCGGCGCGGCATCGACCTCGGCGACCCGGCCGGCTACGACGCGATCTGGCGCTGGTCGGTGGAGCACCTCGACCAGTTCTGGGCCGAGGTGGCCGACTGGTCCGGCGTGCTGCCCGGCGTCCCGGACGACCGGGTGCTCACGCGTCGTGCGATGCCCGGCGCCGAGTGGTTCCCCGGGACGACGGTCAACTACGCCGAGCAGGCGCTGCGGCACACCCAGGACGGCACCGTGGACCCCGGCAGCCCGGCGCTGATCGCCGTCGCCGAGGACGCCGAGCCGGTCGAGACCAGCTGGGCGGAGCTGCGCGCGCAGGTCGGGGCCTTCGCCGCCACCCTGCGCCGGCTCGGCGTGCAGCGCGGCGACCGGGTGGCCGGCTACCTGCCCAACGTCCCCGAGGCGGTCGTCGCCTTCCTCGGCGCGGCGACGGTCGGCGCGGTGTGGTCCTCCTGCGCCCCGGACTTCGGCACCCGCAGCGTGCTGGACCGTTTCGCCCAGATTGAGCCCACCGTGCTGGTCGCCGTCGACGGCTACCGCTTCAACGGCAAGGAGTACGACCGGCGCGACGTCGTCGCCGAGCTCCGCGCGGCGCTGCCCAGCGTCCGGACGACGATCGCCGTCCCCCGGCTGCACCCCGGCGAGGTGCCCGACGGCGCGCTCGGCTGGGCCGACGCGGTCGCCGACGGACAGGAGCCGGTCTTCGAGCAGCTGCCGTTCGACGCCCCGCTGTGGATCGTCTACTCGTCGGGCACCACGGGGCTGCCCAAGGGCATCGTGCACGGCCACGGCGGCGTCGTCCTCGAGCAGCACAAGCAGCTCGGGCTGCACCTCGACGTCGGCCCCGGCGACCGCTTCTTCTGGTACGCGTCGACCGCCTGGATCATGTGGAACATCTCGACGTCGGCGCTGCTGGTGGGCGCCACCGTCGTGGTCTACGACGGCGCCCCGGCGCACCCGTCCCTCGACGCGCAGTTCGCGCTGGCCGCCCGCACGGGCATCACCTACCTGGGCACCAGCGCCGGCTACCTGACCGCCTGCGAGAAGGCGGGGATCCGGCCGGGGGAGACCCACGACCTGTCGGCCCTGCGCGCGGTCGGGGCGACCGGGTCGCCGCTGCCGGCCGCCGCCTACCACTGGGTCTACGAGGCGGTGAAAGGCGACGTGCTCCTCGGGTCGCTGTCCGGCGGGACCGACGTCGCGACCGGCTTCATCGGCAGCTCACCGCTGCTGCCGGTGACCGCGGGCGAGCTCCAGCGGCCCATGCTCGCCGTCGCGGCCGCGTCGTGGGACGAGGACGGCCGGCCGGTGACCGGGCAGCTCGGCGAGCTCGTCATCACCGAGCCGATGCCGACGATGCCGCTGTACTTCTGGAACGACCCCGACGGCTCCCGCTACCGCGAGGCCTACTTCGAGCCGTGGCCCGGCGTCTGGCGGCACGGCGACTGGATGGAGGTCACCGAGCGCGGCACCTGCGTCATCACCGGCCGGTCGGACTCCACGCTCAACCGCGGCGGCGTGCGCATGGGGACGGCGGACATCTACGCCGCCGTCGAGTCGATCCCGGAGGTCCTCGACTGCGTCGTCCTCGGCGTCGAGCAGCGCGACGGCGGCTACTGGATGCCGCTGTTCGTGCAGCTGGCTCCCGACACCGAGCTGACCGACGAGCTGCAGGCGCGGATCAAGGACGCCATCCGCCGACAGGCCAGCCCGCGGCACGTGCCCGACGAGGTGCTCGTCGTCCCCGCCGTGCCGCACACCCGCACCGGCAAGCGGCTGGAGGTCCCGCTCAAGCGGCTGTTCCAGGGCGTCGACCCGGCCCGCGCGCTCAACGTGGGCGCGGTCGACGACCCCGCGGCGGTGGAGCACTACGTCGCCCTGGCGCGGGAGCGGGCCGCCCGCTGACGTGACCGGTAGCACGCCGTCAGGCGTTGCCGGCAGCCCCCACCGAGTGCGACGAACTCGTGCCGATCAGCGTGCGATGGCCACGAGTTCGTCGCACTCGGCGCTCATCGAGGCCATGACGACGATGGTGACGCTGGTCACCCCGCGGGTGGCCGGGTGCTGCGCCGGGCACTGCGTCATGTCGAGGCCCGCCCGTGGACGAGGAGACCGCCGACGATGACGTCGACCCAGGACCGCCCCGCCGAGCTGCTCGAGCCCCAGCCGCCTGCTCTGCTGCCGCCGTGGCACACCCCCGAGCGGGAGGCGCTGCAGTTGCAGGCCCGCCGTTTCGCCATGGACGAGGTGCTGCCGGTGGCCAACGAGCTGGACCCGCAGAAGGGGCTGATCCCGGCGTCGCTGCTGGGCCGGCTGGCCGAGCTGGGGTACTTCGGCATCACCGTCCCGGCCGAGCACGGCGGGATGGGGCTGGGCGTGTTCGAGTACTGCATGGTCAGCGAGGAGCTGGCGCGGGCCTGGATGTCGACGGCCAGCATCCTGGCCCGCTCCCAGGGCCTGGGGACGGCGCTGGCCGACGCCGACCGCCGCCGGGAGCTGCTGGGCCGCAGCGCCCGTGGGCAGTGGATCGGCGCCATCGCGCTGTCCGAGCCCGACGCCGGCTCGGACCTGGCCGGGGTGTCCACCCGCGCGGTGCTCGACGGCGACGAGTGGGTGGTCACCGGCCGCAAGCGCTGGTGCGGCAACGCCGAGGCGGCCGACTTCATCCAGGTGCTGGTGCGCGAGCGCGATCCCGGGCCGGGGGAGCGCCGTTCGGCCGGTCTGGTGAACCTGCTGCTGGAGAAGGAGCGCGGCGCGTTCCCCGAGGGTCTGACCGGCTCCCCGATCGACAAGATCGGCTACCACGGCTTCCTCACCTGGGACCTCACCTTCGACGGCGTCCGGATCCCGCGGGACAACGTGGTCGACGAGGCCCGTGTCGCTGAGGAGGGGGCCAGCGACGAGGAGGGGGTTGAGGCCAAGCGCGCCGGCTTCGCCCAGGCGCAGCTGTTCCTCAACACCGCCCGGGTGCACACCGCCGCCCGCGCGGTCGGGCTGGCCCGCGCGGCGCTGGAGGACTCCGTGGTCTACCTGCAGGAGCGCGAGCAGTTCGGCCACCCGATCGGCGACTTCCAGGCGCTGCGTTTCGCCGTCGCCGAGATGGCCGCGCAGGTCGAGCAGGCCCGCGCCTTCTACCGGCAGGTCGCCCACCTGCTCGACCTCGGCGTCCCCTGCGAGCGGGAGGCGGCGATGGTCAAGCTGGAGGCCACCGAGATGGCGGTGCGGGTGACCAACCAGGCCATGCAGCTGCACGGCGGCAACGGCTACACCACCGAGCGCCAGGTCGAGCGGCACTGGCGCGACGCCCGGCTGACCACGATCTTCGAGGGCACCAGCGAGATCCAGAAGCGCATCATCAGCGACCGGATCCTGCCGAGGTCACCGCTGGCCTGAAAGAGGACCCCCTGCCCCCCGCCACTCGCAAGCTCGCGGCGGGACCCTGCAGGGGGCCGCCGTCCTCCCCGCCCTTCGCAGGCTCAGGGCGGGCCCCGGGACGAGGCCAGAGAAACCGCGCGCGGTGGCCGGACACGCCGGGCACCATGGTCCGTGCCGCCCGCGGGCACCTCCGGGGCGGCACGGACGACTCGGGGGGAACACGATGGCCGGCCTGCCGAGGGCCCTGCAGCCGCTGCGGCACCGCACCTACCGGCTGCTCGCCCTCTCGCTCGGCCTGTCCCTGCTGGCCAACGGCTCCTGGGCAGTCGCGGTCATCTGGCAGGTCGTCGCCCTCGGCGGCGGCCCCGCCGAGGTCTCACTGGTCAGCGGGCTGACCGCCACCGGCACCCTCGCCGTCGCGCTGCTCGGCGGCGTGCTCGCCGACCGGGTGCCGCAGCGGCACATCCTGCTGGTGGTCGCCCTGCTGCAGGCGGTCCCGGTCACCGGGGTCGCCGTGCTGTCGCTCGCCGACGGGCTGCCGCTGTGGCTGCTGGCCGCGGTCGGGCTGCTCGGCGGCGTCGGGATGGGGCTGTACTACCCGGCCTACTCGGCGCTGGTCCCGGCGCTGCTGCCCGAGGACGAGCTGCTGGCGGCCAACGGCCTCGAGGGGATGATGCGGCCGGTGCTGCACCAGGTCGCCGGCCCCACCGCCGCCGGGCTGCTGGTCGCAGCGGCGTCCCCGGGCGTCGCGCTGCTGGTCACCGCCACGGCCGCCGCCGGCGCGGCGCTGTGCGTGGCCGCCCTGCCGGTCGCCCGCGTCCGCCGCGAGCCGGCCGCCGTCCCGGTGCACCCGCTGCGGGCCGTGGCCGCCGACCTGCGCGAGGGCTTCGGGTACATGGCCCGCACGCCCTGGCTGCTCGCCACGCTGCTGTTCGCCTCGCTGATGCTGCTGGTCGTGATGGGCCCCTTCGAGGTGCTGGTGCCCTTCGCCATCCGCGACCGGGCCGGCGGCGGACCGATGGGCCACGCGCTGGTGCTCACCGCCTTCGGGGTCGGTGGTGCGCTGGGCTCACTGCTGATCTCCTCGCGCCCGCTGCCGCGCCGCTACCTGACGGTGATGAACCTGCTGTGGGGCGTGGGCTGCATCCCGATCGCGGTCTTCGGCCTCACCACGCAGCTGTGGCTGATGGTCGCCGCGGGGCTGGTCACCGGCGCGACGTTCCAGAGCGGCATGGTCATCTGGGGCACGCTGCTGCAGCGGCGGGTGCCGCCGGCCCTGCTCGGCCGGGTGTCCAGCCTGGACTTCCTCGTCTCGGGCGCCTTCCTGCCGCTGTCGATGGCGCTGGCCGGCCCGGTCAGCGCGTGGATCGGCCTGACCGCCACCTTTCTCGTCGCCGGCCTGGTGCCGCTCGTGCTGGCGGTGGCCGCCGTCCTGGCCGCCCGGATGCCGGCCGACGAGCTGGCCCACCCGCTGGACCGTCGTCCCGCCGCCGAGCTGGTGGTCACCGAGCCGGTCGGAGCGTCACCACGGGCCTAGCGCTCCGGCCTCCCACGGCACCAGGACGGCGGGGTCCGTCGCGCGGGCCCACGACCTGCTACACGGCCTGCGCATCGAGGTCTTGCCAATGTCGCACTCGAGCGGCAGTCTCGGCGCTGCCCGTCAGCGGCCCTCGTCGTCAGTGGTCTCGACAGTGACCGGAAGGCTGTGCCGCGGCGCCGGTGCTCCGCCGTCGCCGCACGGTTCGCCGCGGTGTGGGGCACGGTCGCCCTCCGCCGTCCGGCCGGGGCCGCTGCGGGCAGCCCTGCCCGACCCGTCCACCCCCCCCCAACGACGAGGAGCCGCCCGTGCCCACCACTCCCAGATCCTTCTCCGGAGAGGCGTTGACCCACGCGCTCCGCACGGCCCGGCTCGAGCTCGACGCCGAGCGGACGGCGGTGGTCGGCCCCACGGCCGAGGCCATCTACGCCCTCATCGACCGGCTCGACGACGTCCCGCTGGGGGAGACCCCGCCCGCCACCGCCTTCGACGCCCGCTGGGGAGCCTGAGCATGGAACCGTTCGAGCTGTCGCTGGCCGCAGCCGCCGCGGAGATCGAGGCCCGCCGGCTCTCGCCGGTCGAGCTCATCGACTCGGTCCTGGCCCGGATCGAGGCCACGGAACCGGCGCTGCACGCCTACGCCTGCGTGACCGCCGACGCGGCCCGCGAGGCCGCCGCGCACGCCGAGCAGGAGATCGCCGCCGGCCGCCACCTCGGTCCCCTGCACGGGATCCCCCTCGGGGTGAAGGACCTCTACGACACCGCGGGCGTGCCCACCACCTGCAGCTCCGCGGTGCGCGCGGACAACGTGCCCGGCACCGACGCGGTGGCCGTCGAGCGGCTCGTCGCGGCCGGGATGGTCACGGTGGGCAAGACGCACACCCACGAGTTCGCGTTCGGCGGCATCACACCGACCACCCGCAACCCGTGGGACACCGGGCGCATCCCCGGTGGCTCCAGCGGTGGGTCGGGCGCGGCGGTTGCGTCCGGCACCTGCATGGTCGGGCTGGGGAGCGACACGGCCGGCTCGATCCGCATCCCGGCCAACCTCTGCGGCACGGTGGGGTTGAAGCCGACGTACGGGCGGACGTCCCGCCGCGGCGTCGCCTCGCTCTCGTGGTCGCTGGACCACGTGGGCCCCCTCGCCCGCAACGTCTACGACTGCGCCCTGGTCCTCAACCACATCGCGGGCTTCGACCGGCTCGACCCGGCGACCGTCGACGTCCCCGTGCCCGACTACACCGACGGTCTGGACCGGGGGATCGCCGGGCTGCGGGTCGGGGTGCCGGCCAACTACTTCTTCGACCAGGTGCACGAGGACGTCGCGACCGCGGTGCGCGAGGCGATCGGCGTGCTGGAGAGGCTGGGCGCGCAGCTGTGCGAGGTGACCATCCCGTACCCCGACCAGGTCCTTGCCGCCGAGTGGGGGATCCTGCTGCCGGAGGCCAGCGCCTACCACCAGGAGATGCTGCGGAGCAAGGCCCACCTGTACACCGACGACGTCCGGCTGTTCCTCGAGGTGGGGGAGCTGGTGCTGGCGACGGACTACATCAAGGCCCTGCGCGTGCGCACGCTCATGCAGCAGGCCTGGGCGGCGGTGTTCGACGAGATCGACGTCCTCGTGGCTCCCGGGATGCCCGTCGCCGCCCCGGAGGTGGGCGCCGCCGAGGTGGCGTGGCCGGACGGGAGCACGGAGGACGTGACCACGGCGCTGGTGAGGCAGACCTCGCCGGGGAACCTGACCGGACTCCCCACCCTGGCCCTGCCGGTCGGGTTCGACGCCGCCGGGCTGCCGCTGGGCATGCAGGTGACGGGGCGGCCCTTCGACGAGGCGACCGTCCTGCGGGTCGGGGCCGCCTACGAGGCCGCCAGCCCGACCGTCGGCCGGATCGCGCCGGTTCTCTGACCGGCACGGGGTGGGTCCGGACGCGTGCCGCCCGGACCCACCCCCACCGGCTTACACGGGGCGCAGGACGCGGGCCTCCCAGGGCGCCAGGATCGCGGCGTCGGCGACGGGCAGGTTGCCCAGCACCAGCTCGGCGGCGACCGCCTCGGGCAGCAGCCCGGCCAGCGGCTGCGGCGTCGCGGACAGGTTGCAGACGACGAGCAGCGTCGCGCCGTCCAGCGAGCGGGTGAAGGCGTACAGCTCGTCGTGCTCGGGCAGCAGCACGGTGAAGTCGCCGAGCGCGACCACGGGGTCGTCGTGCCGCAGCGCGATCAGTCGCCGGTGGTGGGCGAACACCGAGGTCGGGTCGTCCCGCTGGGCGGCGGCGTTCCACTCGGTGTGGTCGGGGTTGGCCGCGATCCACGGCGTCCCGGTGGTGAACCCGGCGGACGGCGAGGCGTCCCACTGCACCGGCGTCCGCGCGTTGTCCCGGCTCATCCGGCGCATCGCCGCCAGCACCGAGTCCGGGTCCTCGCCGTGCGCCACCGCCTGCGCGAAGTGGTTGAGCGACTCGACGTCCCGGAAGTCGTCGATGCTGTCGAACGGGGCGTTGGCCATCCCCAGCTCCTCGCCCTGGTAGACGTAGGGCGTCCCGCGGTGCAGGTGGAGCAGGGTGGCCAAGCAGGTGGCGGAGTCCCGCCGGTACCGCGGCGAGTCGTCGCCGAAGCGCGAGACCGCGCGCGGCTGGTCGTGGTTGTCCCAGTAGAGGGAGTTCCAGCCGACGTCGGCCAGCCCCGCCTGCCAGCGGCCGAAGGAGGCCTTGAGGTCGCGCATCCGCAGCGGCCGCGGACGCCACTTGAACTCGTCGAAGTCCAGCCCGACGTGCTCGAACTGGAAGACCATGTCCACCTCGGCCCGCGCCGGGTCGGTGAACAGCCGGGCCTGCTCGACCGTCACGCCGGGCATCTCGCCAACGGTGAGCAGCCGCTCGGACCGCCCGGCGAACACCTCGCGGTGCAGCTCCTGCAGGAACTCGTGGATCCGCGGCCCGCACAGGAAGGACGCCGTCCCGTCCCCGTAGGGCAGGCCCGGCAGGGGGGGACCGTCGCGCAGCGAGCCGTCCGGGGCGACGTCCCTGCTGATCATGTTGATGACGTCCATGCGGAAGCCGTCGACGCCGCGGTCGAGCCAGTCCCGCATCATCGCGTACACCGCCTGGCGAGCCTCGGGGTTCTCCCAGTTCAGGTCCGGCTGCTCGCGCGCGAACAGGTGCAGGTAGTACTCGCCGCTGGCCTCGTCGAGCTCCCAGGTCGGGCCGGAGAAGAACGAGTGCCAGTTGGTCGGCTCGGCGCCCGGCTGGCCGGCCGCCATCCCCCCGCGCGGCGGCCGCCACCAGTACCAGTCCCGCTTCGGGGAGTCCGTCGACGAGCGGGACTCGAGGAACCACGGGTGCTGGTCGCTGGTGTGGTTGACCACCAGGTCCATCACCAGCTTGATGCCCCGCTCGTGCAGGGCGGCGATCAGCTCGTCGAGCTGCGCCAGCGAGCCGAACAGCGGGTCGACGTCGGTGTAGTCGCTGATGTCGTAGCCGTTGTCGGCCTGCGGCGAGGGGTAGATCGGCGACAGCCAGACGACGTCGACGCCCAGGTCGGCGAGGTGGTCGACGCGCTGCAGGATCCCGCCGAGATCGCCGATCCCGTCGCCGTCGGAGTCCTGGAACGAGCGCGGGTAGACCTGGTAGACGACGGCACGGGTCCACCACGGGGCATCGGCGGGCATGCGCCCAGCCCAGCACGGCGGGCAGCGTCCCGCACCCGCTCCCCGCCGTCGGCCCGGGTGCTGCTCCGGCCGGCCTGCCGACACCGGACCGCAGCCCACCCGGCGACCGGGCGGGAGCGCTGTTTGGATGGAGGACGACCGTCGGGACCCACCCGGCACCGACCTCCTGGAGAACCGATGG
>NZ_NVPT01000124.1 GCF_002802985.1 Geodermatophilus chilensis
ACATGCTGAGGCTGGGAAGTGCCCTGCACGACCCAAATCGTTCTCGCGCTCCCCGCTCGCACCGGGCAGACACGCCGAGGTTGTTCAGCAGGCTCCTAGCCGGACGGCGGCGGCCCCGGCGCCTGGTCCAGCTCCCGCCGTGCCGTGGACCGGACCGCCTCGGCGACCCGGTCCAGCGACGGGGAGCGCAGCTTCCACTGCTGCCAGTACAGGACGACGTCGACCGCACCACCGGGGTCGAGGTCGACCAGCTCCCCGGGCGGCTCCTGCTGGCGCGGGACCATGCCCCAGCCGAACCCGAGCCGCACCGCGGTCACGTAGTCCGCGGACGCGGGGACGTGGTGCACCGGGGGCCTGTCGGTGTCGACCCCGCGGGCTCGCAGGTAGCTGTACTGCAGGTCGTCGGTGCGGTCGAAGACCACGACCGGTGCGCGGGCGAGCGTCTCCTCGGTGACGCCGTCGGGGAACCACCGCTCGACGAAGGCGGCGGTGGCCATCGGCCGGTAGCGGACGCTCCCCAGCCGGGAGACGGTGCACCCCGGCACCGGCTGGGCGTCCGCCGTGATCGCGGCCATCACCCGGCCGTCGCGCAGCAGCGCGGCGGTGCGCTCCTGGTCCTCGCGGTGCAGGTCGAAGGCGAGGTCGCCGGCCAGGGGTGCCAGCGCGGGCAGCACCCACGTGGCCAGCGAGTCGGCGTTGACCGCGATCGGCAGGACGACCGGTCCCCGCGCCTCGTCCCCGACCAGCTGCCGGGTCAGGTCGGCGGTGAGCACCGCCACCTGCCGGGCCAGGCGCAGCACCGCCTGACCGGACTCGGTGACCCGCACCGGCCTGCTGCGCACCAGCAGCACCCGGCCGGTCGCCGTCTCGAGCGCCTTGAGCCGTTGACTGACGGCGCTCGGGGTGATGTGCAGCGCCTGGGCGGCGCCGTCCAGCGAACCTGCGGCGACGGTCGCCTCCAGGGCCCGCAACTGGGCCAGGTCGAGCTCCATCCCTCCATCAGATCCACTTCAGGTGCGGAAGGAAAGCAAGCAGCACTGTCGGTCGGGGCCTGTCTACCGTCCCGGCGTGCCTCCTCCTCTGGTCGCCGCTGCCGCCGGCCTCGGCCTCGGCCTGTCGCTCATCGTGGCGATCGGCGCACAGAACGCCTTCGTGCTCCGCCAGGGGCTGCGCGCCGAGCACGTCGCAGCCGTCGTCGGCGTCTGCCTGGTCTCCGACGTCGCGCTCATCGCCGCCGGCACGGTCGGCGCCGGGGCGCTGGTGACCCGGGTGCCGGAGCTGCTGACCGTGGTCTGCCTCGCCGGTGCGGCCTTCCTGCTGGTCTACGGGGCGATGGCCGCCCGGCGTGCGTTGCGCCCGGCCGCGCTGGTCACCGAGGAGGCCGGACGCCGGGCCGGACTGCTCGTCACCGTGACCACCTGCCTGGCGCTCACGTGGCTCAACCCGCACGTCTACCTGGACACCGTGGTGTTGCTCGGCTCGCTGGCCAGCACCTGGGACGACGAGCGGTGGTGGTTCGCCGGCGGCGCCGTGCTCGGCAGCGCCGTGTGGTTCACCGGGCTGGGCTACGGGGCGCGGCTGCTGCGCCCGGTGTTCGCCCGGCCGGCCGCCTGGCGGGTGCTCGACGCGGCCATCGCCGTCGTCATGGTGTCCCTCGCGGTCTCCCTCGCCCTGCGCGGCGCCGCCGGTTGAAGGAGGACCCCCACCCCTCCAGGCTCGGGACGGGGCCGGCGGGACCCGGGACGGCGCCGCCGCGGATCAGTCGGCGGGCGTCTCCTCGGGCAGGAAGCTCCAGGTCTCCCGCGACGGGGTGGCCGCCCGCCCGACCGCGCAGCTGGGCCGGAAGTCGCACCAGCCGCACTGCCGGCCGGGGACCGCGGGGAAGGCGACGTCCGGGTCCTCCCCGCCGTCGACGGCCGCGGTGGCCGCGGCGATGTCGGCGGCGACGTCCTCGGCCCGCCGGACGTGGTTGGCCAGCGACCGGTCGGTGTGCTCGAACGCGGCCACCGTGCCCGACGGCAGGTGGTGCAGCTCGACCCGGCTGCACGGCCGGCGGAGCGTCCGGCGCACACCGAGCACGTAGGCGGCCAGCGCGGGTGAGCCGCGGGCCTCGTCGTCGGTGGAGACCGAGCGCCCGGTCTTGTAGTCCACGATCACCAGCTCGTCGCCGCGCTGGTCGATCCGGTCGACCCGGCCGGACAGCGCCAGCCGCTCGGTGGTGGCGGCCACCTGCCGCTCGGTGCCGACCGGCTCGTCGGCCGGGTCGAGGCCGGTCACGTAGTCGGTGAGCCAGCCCGCAGCCCGGGCCCGCCACCGCTCGGACTGCTCGGCGTCGCGGAAGCCGGCGGTCGACCAGACCCCGTACAGCAGCTGGCGCGCCGCGGCCGGGGTGCGCTGGGGCAGTGGCAGCTCCCACCAGGAACGCAGCGCGGCGTGCACCGCCGAGCCGACGCTGTTGTGCGCCCACGCCGGGCCCTTGGCCGGGGTGGGCCGGTCGACGTAGGCGTGCCGGTAGCGGCGCGGGCAGTCGCTGAAGGCGGCCAGCTTGCTCGGCGTCGCCGGGAACAGCCGCCGCGGCATGCCCGGCATCTCCAGCTGTGCGCCTCCCATGCCGGCCACGCTAACCGGGGGTGCCGACGGTCCCGGGGAACGGCGTGGCCCCCGTGCCGGCGGCCAGCAGCGCCTCGTACTGGTCGGGCGCGGTGGTGCAGGCCGCGATCGGCGTCGTCTTGTTGCTGCCGTGGTAGTCGCTGGAGCCGGTGACCAGCAGCCGGAGCTCGCCGGCCAGCCCCCGCATGTGGGCGCGCTCGTCCGGGTCGTGGTCGGGGTGGTCGACCTCCAGGCCGAGCAACCCGGCCTCCGCCATCGCCGCGATCGCCTCGTCGCCCACCACCCGGCCGCGCCGGGTGGCCAGGCCGTGGGCGAACACCGGCACCCCGCCGGCCGCGCGCACCAGGGCGATGCCGTCGAGCACGTCGGTGTCGGCCTTGGCGACGTAGAAGGGGCTGCGGTGGTGCAGCAGCGTGGCGAAGGCGTGGTCGACGGACTCGACGACGCCCGCCTCGACCAGGGCGCGGGCCACGTGCGGCCGGCCCACCACCCCGCCGCCGGCGCGCTCGACGATCTCGTCCCAGACGACCGGGTGCCCGGCGTCGGCGAGCGCGGCGACGATCCGTTCGCCGCGGCCGAGCCGCTCCTGGCGCAGCCGCGCCCGCTCCGCGCTGAGGGCCGGGTGCTCGGGGTCGAAGAGGTAGGCCAGCAGGTGCACGCTGATCGGCGGCGCCCCGGCCGGGAACCAGCGGCAGGACAGCTCCATCCCGGGGACGACGGTCAGCCCGTCGGGGCGGGAGCGCTCGGCCTCGGCCCAGCCGGCGGTGGTGTCGTGGTCGGTGAGCGCGACGACGTCCAGGCCCGCGGCCCGGCCGGCGGCGAGCAGCTCGGCGGGGCTGTCGGTGCCGTCGGACACCGACGAGTGGGTGTGCAGGTCGATGCGCATCAGCGCCCAGCCTGCCGCACCCGTCGCCCGGCCACCCGTGGGGAGCGTGGACGCCGCGGCGGCAACGGCGGGATCGGCTCGGTGTCCCGCCGTCCGTCGCCCGGTGCGCCGGGAGCGGAGCCGTCCGGCGCGGGACGGTCCGGCGGTGGGGGCAGCGGCGGGCCGGACTGCCGCGGCGACGGCTCGGCCTGGCCCTCGTCGTCCCCTCTGTCGGCGCCGTTGCTGCCGAACAGCAGGTCGCTCACGTCGCGGTAGAGCACGTCCGCCCGCGGCAGGTAGGTGATCTCGGAGAGCGCCTGCTGCTGGCCGGCCGACTCGAAGCGGAAGGTGCCGTAGCCGAGCAGCTGGCCGAACAGCGTCTCCTTGTACGTCAGGTCGGTGATCCGGCGCAGCGGCAGCAGGGCCACGGTCCGGACGATGATGCCGCTGGTCAGCAGCACCCGGCGGTTGGTGACGATGAAGTGCCGCATCCACCACTCGCTGACCCGCAGCGTGAGGTGGCCCAGCGCGCCGACGAGCACGAGGAAGCCGGCGGTGGTCGGCAGCCGGTTCTCCGGGTCGAGCGTCAGCAGCCAGAGTCCGACGGCCAGCGCCGGGACCGCCTTCGTCACGGGGACCGCGAGCACCGCCCAGTGCCGGCGGGTGGCGACGACGGGCGGCTTCTCGTGCGGGAGCAGGTACTTGTCGGCGTCCTTGCTCCACCGCGGCCGGCGGCCGTCGGGGGCAGGTGTCGCCGGGCCGCCCACGCCGGCCTAGGCGAGGGACTCGAAGAACGAGGCCAGCGAGGACGCCGCGTCGCCGAGGGCTTGGCCGGCGGAGCGGACGAAGTCGGCGGAGCTCTCGGGCGCCGAGATGACGTAGAAGACGACGAAGGCGAGTGCCAACCAGGTGAGGACCTTCTTCACCGTCACCTCCGCGGTGGCAGTCGGGTGGGCGCGCGGACGGGGCCGTCCACATGGCGAGCCCCATGGGTAACACACGCCGCAGGGCTCCCTCCCCGGGACACGCCGCCGGGGATGCGGGTCGACCCGGTCCGGTCCGTCACGGTCCCGGGAGCAGGTGCTCGCTGGGCGGGCCCAGCGGCAGGTCGGGGTAGAGACGCTCGCGCAGGTCGAGCAACTGGAGCCGCTCGGCGAGCAGCCACGCGGCCGACATCGGCCACATGACCAGCCACAACCAGACGCCGAAGGCCTCCCCCACGAAGGCGGCCCGGTCGTCGGAGGTGGGCACCGCCCACAGCGGCGCACGCTGCCCGGCGGCCTCGACGTCAGCCGACGAGGGGCCGGATATGACGTCGCCGGGGTCGAGGCCGGGCAGCCCGGCGTACCCGCAGCCGACGCCGGTGCCCGGCTCCTCGGCGACGAGCACCAGCTCGGCCGAGCCGCCCAGCGGCGCCGGCCCGGCGCAGTCGACGACGATCGCGCGGGCGCCGGGCTCCCCGCCCCACGCCAGGCCGGTGACCGTCCAGCCCGGCGGCATCGGGTCGGGCACCCAGGCGGGCACCCGGGCGTCGGCGGTGACCGCGGCGATGGCGTCGTGCGCCACGAGCAGGGTGTGGTGCAGCGGCGTCACGGCGCCGTGCACGTGGCACCAGGCCTGAGCCGAGTTCCCGGGGCGGACGACCACGCGCTCGCCGCAGCGGGGACAGACCGTGGTGGCAGTCATCGGGCATCACCGTCCTGTGACCTGACGTGTTCGTCAAGCGCTGGCCCCAGCGGGGCCGTGCGTACCGTTCGGGGCGTGCCGCCCGCCGCCGACGACGCCCTGCCGGTCGTCGCCTGCGTCGGTGCGGTGGTGCTCGACCCCCGCGGCCGGCTGCTGCTGGTCCGGCGGGGGAACGAGCCCTCGCGCGGACTGTGGTCGGTGCCCGGCGGCCGGGTCGAGCCCGGGGAGTCGGTGGCCGCGGCCGTCGAGCGCGAGGTGCGCGAGGAGACCGGGCTGGCGGTGCGGGCCGGCGCCGAGGTGGGCCGGGTGCGGATCCCGGGCCCCGGCGTCGTCTACGACGTCGTGGACCTGGCCTGCACGCTGCTCGACCCGGCGGCCACGCCGGTCGCCGGGGACGACGCGGACGACGTCACCTTCGCCGACGCGGCCGCCCTCGCACGGCTGACCTGCACGCCGCGGCTGCTGGAGACGCTGCGCGGCTGGGGCGTGCTGCCGTCCTGAGCGGGGTCGGCAGCACGCCCGCCGGTCAGCTGCGGGGCTTCGGCTCCGGGCGGCCGGGCTGCTCGCCGCCGCGGGCCTCGCCGTAGGACCGCTTGGGCACCATGACCTTGCGCCGGAAGACGCACACGACGGTGCCGTCCTGCTTGTAGCCGATTGTCTCGACGTACACGACGCCGCGGTCGTCCTTCGACTTCGACTCGGTCTTGTCCAGCACCGTCGTCTCGCCGTAGATGGTGTCGCCGTGGAAGGTCGGCGCCACGTGCCGCAGCGACTCGATCTCCAGGTTGGCGATGGCCTTGCCCGACACGTCCGGGACGCTCATGCCGAGCAGCAGCGAGTAGACGTAGTTGCCGACGACGACGTTCTTGCCGAAGTCGGTGGTCTCCGCCGCGTAGTGGGTGTCCAGGTGCAGCGGGTGGTGGTTCATCGTGATGAGGCAGAACAGGTGGTCGTCGTACTCGGTGACGGTCTTGCCCGGCCAGTGCTTGTAGACGGCACCGACCTCGAACTCCTCGTAGTACCGACCGAACTGCACGTGCTGCCTCCATGGTGTCGACGCTGACATCGGGGCACCGGGCGCTCGCGGGACACGGGCCCACCACGCCCGGCGGGCCAGCTGCCCACCACGCGTCGGTGACCCATCTGGACGGCCGCCGATCCTACGATGCGCCCGTGGCCCCGGCTCCCCGTGTTCCGGACACCGGGGAGCCCGGTGTCCTGACGCTCCCCCCCACCGGCCGGCGGGTCCGGCTCGCGGCCACCGGCGTGGTGCTGGCGCTGCTGCTCGGCGGCACGCTGTGGGGCAACGACTCCGAGTTCCCGTTCGGCCCGTTCCGGATGTACTCGACCCGCGCCGACCCCGATCGCCCTGTGGTCTCCACCAGCGTGGTGGGCGTGACCTCCGACGGCGACGAGGTGCGGCTCTCCGGCGGCGAGGTGGGCCTGCGCCGGGCGGAGTTCGAGGGGCAGCTGCCCCGCCTCGTCGAGGAGCCGGAGCTGCTGGGCCTGCTCGCCGGGTCCTACGCCGCCCGCCACCCCGACGCCGAGCCGCTGGTGGCGGTGCGGGTGGTGCAGCGGCGGCACGCGCTCGACGACGGTCGGCGCACCGGCGAGGTCACCGAGAGCGTGCTCGTCGACCACGCCGTGCCGAGCGACCAGGAGGGCGCCCCGTGAGCACGACCGCCTCCCCCGGAGCAGGCGTGACCGCCGCGGCGCCGTCGCCCGCCGGCCGCCGCGAGTGGTCGGGCTGGTGGTTCCGGCCCGTCCCGCTGGCGCGCATCGCGGTGTTCCGCACCATCGCCTACCTGTTCGTGCCGGTCGACGTCTTCCTCACCACGGCCTGGGTGCGGGCGCACGCCGACGTCCCGACCGAGTGGTACGCGCCGCTGACCATCGGCCAGCTGCTGCCGCTCCCGACGCCCACCCCGGCGGTCGTGTCCGTCGTGCAGTGGGCGCTCGTCGGGACCGCCCTGGTGGCGGCCACCGGCCGGGCGCCCCGCGTGCTGGGCACCGCGGTGTTCCTCCTCTACTTCCAGTGGATGGTCATCGCGATGAGCTACGGGAAGGTGGACCACGACCGGATCGCCTACCTCGTCGCGCTGGCGGTGCTGCCCACCATCGGGCGGGTGCGGTGGCGCGACAAGCGTTCCTCGGAAGCGGCCGGCTGGGCCATGGCGGCGGTCTTCGTCACCGTCATGCTGACCTACTTCCTGGCCGCCTGGGCCAAGATGCGCTTCGGCGGCTGGGACTGGGCCACGGGTTCCACGCTGGCCCGGGCGATCGTGCGGCGCGGCACCGTGCTGTCGGACTGGCTCCTCGAGACGCCCGGCCTGTTGGTGGGCGCCCAGTGGGCGATGCTGGCGCTGGAGTTTGCCGCACCGCTGATGCTGCTCGTCTGGTCGACCCGCGCGCGGGTCGCGCTGGTGGCCTTCCTGCTCGGCTTCCACCTGGCCGTCTACGCCAGCGTGGCGATCATCTTCCTGCCGCACTGCGTCGCGATCCTGTCGATCCTGCCGTGGGAGCGGCTGCCCGACGCCACCCGCCGGCTGCGTGCCCGGAGCGGCGGCGGGCGCCCGGCCGAGGTCGCCCCGGCCGGGGCCGCGCCGGCCGGGGCCGCGCCCCCGGGCTGAGCCGGCACCGGCCCCGGGTCGGACGAGGGCCCGGTCAGATCAGCGCGCCGATGCGGGCCGCCATGTCCGCCTCGTGCTGCTGGTAGGACGCCGCCACGCTGCTGAGCAGACCGCCCATGCCGGTGAGCGCGTCGCTGACCCCCTGGGCGCTGAGCCGCCACTGCTCGTAGAGCTCGGTGAACCGGGCCGCGGCCTGGCTGTCGGTCCACCCCTCGAGCACCGAGGCGTCCACGCTGCCCGACAGGGTGGTGTGGCGGGCGGTGGTCTCGGCGGCCTCGGCGCGGCACTGCCCGGCCAGGGACTGCAGGGTGGCGATCTCGACCTTCACGTGTCCTCCTCGTGGTCCGGGTCCCTCCCGGTCGGGGCGGACGGTAGGTGCCCGGTCCCTCGCGCCGGCCCGGGTCGTCCACAGGCCCGTCCGCCGTCCACAGAGGGGCAGGCGGACCCCACGGAGCCGGGTGCGACCGCCAGGGTCGCGACGTGCCCGCCCGCTCCCCCGCCACCCGCTGCTGGACCCTCGTCACGTCCGGCGGCGCCCTCGACGTGGCGCTCTCCGCCTGTGACGACGAGCGGCTCGGCGCCGTCCTACCACCGCTGGCCGCCGCGCTCGGCCTGCCGTCCGCGGAGCTCTGGTTCGGCAGTACCCGGCTGGACCCCGACCTGCCGCTGACCGACCCGGCGCTGCTGCACGGGGCGCTGGTGGGCCTGGGCCGGCCCGGTCCCCGCCCGAGCGCCGCGGTCGGGGCCAGTGCGCTGGAGCTGCACGTCGTGGGCGGCCCGGACGCCGGGACGGCGGTGCCCCTGGACCGCGGCCGGCACGTCGTCGGCCGCGGCGGCGACGCCACCGTCCGGCTGACCGACCCCGATATCTCCCGCCGGCACGTGCTCGTCGAGGTCGGCGCCGGCGACCTCACCGTCCGCGACCTCGGTTCCAGCAACGGCAGCGACCTGGACGGCGCACCCCTCGACGAGCAGCCGCGGCCGTGGCCGTCCGGAGCACCGCTCCGGTTGGGGGCCAGCACGCTGCGGACGACGGGTCCTGGCAGCGCCCGCGCCGCCGTCCGGCCCTGGGGTGGTGGACGGCTGCAGCTGCGCCCGCAGCCGCGCCTGCACCCGCCGCGCGAGGACGTCGAGGTCGCGCTGCCGGCCGCGCCGGCCGCGGCACCGCCCCGTCGGCTGGCATGGGCGGCCGTGGCCCTCCCGGCGCTCGGTGGCGTGGCCCTGGCCTGGGCGCTCGACGCGCCGCACTTCCTCTTCTTCGCGCTGCTCAGTCCGGTGGTGGCGGTCGGCACGTGGCTGTCCGACCGGTGGTCGGGCCGACGCACGACGCGACGGGCCCGGGCCGCGCACGCCGCGGAACTGGCCGAGGCCGAGGACCGGCTGGTCGCCGCCCTCCGCGCCGACGAGCGCGCGGCCGAGGCCGCCTCCCCGGACCTGGCCGCCCTGACCGCCGCGGCGCGCCGGCGGTCCACCGACCTCTGGCAGCGGCGCCGGGGGGACGCCGACGCGCTGGCCATGCGGATCGGCACCGGCCCCGGGGAGTCCCGGGTGGTGCGGGTGGGGCCCGACGGCGCCCGCGGTCGGGAGCCGTCGGACCGGTTGCCCGTCGTCGTCGAGCTGGCCGCCACCGGAGGGCTGGGCGTCGCCGGCCCGCGTGGGCCGGTCGTGGGGGTCCTCAACGGTGTCCTGGGCCAGCTGGCGGCGTTGCACGCGCCCGGCGAGGTGGCGCTGGCGCTGCTCACCACACCCGAGCGGCTGGCCGACTGGGCGTGGCTGCGGTGGCTGCCGCACCTCACCGCGGAGTCGGTGCACGTGCGCACCGCTCCCTCGGCCGACGACTCCGACGAGGACACCCTGCGGTGGCTGACGACCCTGGTGTCCCGGCGTACGGGCGGTGCGGAGAGCGCGCTCGGCTGGGTCGCCGTGCTGGTCGACCGGCCGGTCGGCCCGCGCGTGCTGACCGCCCTGCGCCGCGCGCAGGCCGTCCGGGTCGTCGTCCTCGGCTGCGGGCCGACGGCGGCGGACCTCCCCGGGCTCGGGGACGCCGTCCTGCTGCTCGGTGGCGAGACCGGTGAGCGGGCGACCCTGCTCCGGTCGGGTGCGGGCGAGCAGCCGGTGACGGCCGTCGACCGGCTGCCGCGTCGGGTGGCCGCCCAGCTGGCGCGCGACCTGGCCGCGCTGGCGCCGGCCGCCTCCGACGCCGCGCTCCCCCGGCAGGTGCGGCTGCTGGACCTGACGGCCGCCACGGTCGACGCCTGGTCGCGGGCGCGAGACTCCCTCGTCGCGACGCTGGGCCGTACCGCGACCGGGGACCTGTCGGTCGACCTGTGCCGGCACGGGCCGCACGCCCTGGTGGCCGGCACCACGGGCTCGGGCAAGTCCGAGTTCCTGCAGACGCTGATCGCCGGCCTGGCCCTGGCCCACCCGCCGGACCGGTGCTCGTTCCTGCTGGTCGACTACAAGGGCGGAGCAGCGTTCGCCGAGGCGGCCGAGCTCCCGCACACCGTCGGCCTGCTGACCGACCTCGACGGCGCGACGACGGCCCGGGCCCTGCGATCGCTCACCGCCGAGCTCACCCGCCGCGCGGCCCTGCTCGCCGCCCACGGCGTCCCCGACCTCGCCGCCCTGCCCGACGCGGTGGAGCTGGCCCGTCTGGTGATCATCGTCGACGAGTTCGCCGGGCTGGCCGAGGAGCTGCCCGCCTTCCTGTCCGGGCTCGTCGGCATCGCGCAGCGGGGTCGTTCGCTCGGCGTCCACCTGGTGCTGGCGACCCAGCGTCCCGCCGGCGTCGTCTCCCCCGAGATCCGGGCCAACTGCACGCTGCGCATCTGCCTGCGGACCACCGACGAGGCCGAGTCCCGCGACGTGCTGGGCTCGGCGCACGCCGCCGTCCTGCCGGTCGACGTCCCCGGCCGCGGGTACCTGAGGGCCGGCGGCGGCACGCCCGTGCTCTTCCAGACGGCACGGGTCAGCGGCGGGCCGCTGGCCGTCCGGGACACCGAGCCGCAGGTGACGCCGTGGCGCTGGCCGGCAGCCGCCGCGCCGGTGGTGGAGGAGGTGCCGGCCGGGTCCAGTGACCTGGCCCGGCTCACCTCCGAGCTCGGACGCCGGGCCGTCGAGACCGGACTGCCCCGGCCGCACCGGCCATGGCGTCCCGCCCTGCCCGACCGCCTCCGCCACACCGACCTGCGCACCCCTGCCGGGGACGGTCCGGACCACCGGCTGCGGCTGGGGCTCCTCGACCGACCGGACGCGCAGACGCAGGAGCCGCTGGAACTCGACCTGGTCCGGGCCGGCGGTTGGCTCGCCGTCGGCGGACCGCGCAGCGGGCGGACGACGTTCCTGCGGTCCGCGCTCGCCGAGGCGGTCACCGCGCTCGGCCCCGACCGGCTGCACGTGCACGTGCTCGACCACGGCGGCGGCGGACTGGCCGCGGCGGGGACCGGCCTGCCGCACACCGGCACCACGGTCGGCGGGGACGACGCCCTGCGGACCGTGCGGCTGCTGGACCGGCTGGCGCAGGAGGTGACCGCCCGTCGCGCCACACCGCCGACCGGACCACGCGCACACCTGTTGCTGCTCGTCGACGGCGTGGAGTCGGTCATGACCCAGCTCGACGAATCCGACCCCGGCCGGGGGTCGGCGGCGTTGCTGCGCCTCGTCCGCGACGGCGGGGCGGCCGGCCTGACCTGCCTGCTCACCGCCGACCGCGCCGTCCCGGGGGGCCGGCTGGCCAACGCCGTCGGCACCCGGCTGGTCCTGCCGCTGCCGGATCGGGCCGACTACGCCGTCGCCGGCATCCCCGCCCGCGACGTGCCCGGGCACCGGCCACCCGGTCGGGCACTGGTCGGCGAGGAGGCCCGGGAGTGCCAGCTCGTCCTGCCCCGCGCCCTGCCCACGACCTGGCCCGACACGTCCCGCTGCGAGCGTCCGCTGTCGATCCCCGAGCTCTCTCCGGCTCCTGTGCTGCCGCTGCCGGTGCCGGCCGGCGGCGGACACCCGCTGCTGCTGCCGGTCGGGCCGGGTGGTGACGAGGGTGGTGTGCTGACCGTCGACCTGGCCCGCACCGGCGGCCTGCTCGTCGTCGGGCCACCCGGCAGCGGACGCACCACGGCGCTACAGAGCTGGGCCCGCCACCTCACCGCGGCGGGGGTCGCGGTCGTGCAGGTGGTCCGGGACCGGCACCGGGCCGAGGCGGGAGCTGCCCCCGCCTCGCCCCTGCTGGACGCCACGGACCTCGCCGACTGGCAGGAGTGGCTGGCCGGACTGGGCGGGACACCCGGAGCCGTGGTCGTCGACGACTCCGCCGACCTGGCGGAGTCCGCCGTGTTCGGCGCGCTCACGGCGGCCGAGTCGGTGCCGGACGTCGTCTTGCTGGTGGCCGGGACGGCGGCCGAGCTGTCCGCCGCCTACCGGGGGCCGGTGCCCGCGCTGCGACGGCGGCGCAGCGGCCTGCTGCTGTCGCCGGGTCCCGGGGACGCCGACCTGCTGGGCATCCGGCTCCCCCGCACGCCGGTCCCCGCGCGCCCCGGCTCGGGCTGGCTGGCGGTGGCGGGTGCGGCGCAGCGGATGCAGGTCGCCCGCCGCGAAGCACCGGACCCGGTCCGTGCCACGGCTGGCGGCGGAGCCTGCGGTGCGACGTGGTGACCGACCGCACCGCCCGGCTGTCACAGCAGCTCGAGCAGCGTCCCGATCTCCTGGGTGGCGTACCAGGCGAGCTCGTGGCCCTCGGCCTGGTCGACGACGAACTGGGCGTCCTCGCTGCCGAGGTCGGCCTCGAGCACGACGGCGACCGCCGCCCGGACGTCGTCCTCGGCCTCCGCGCCGTCCACGTGCGCGCTGGCGACGTCGCCCAGGCCGACCTCGCCGGTGATGCGCACGGCACCGCGGTCGGCGTCCGGGTCCTCGACCGGGGCGACCGCGGAGTCGGGGACGTCGGCGGCCAGCGCGACCCGGCGGCGGGCGGCGGCGGGGTCGACGTCGATCAGCCGGAGACTGGCCCGCGCGGCCGCGAGGAGGGCGGCGTACTCCAGCTCCTCCTCGTCGGCCCCGGCGTCGCTGAGGGCGTAGAAGTCGCGCAGGTTCGGGGTGATCGCGAAGGCGGTGAGCGGCCCGGTCAGCCGCCCCTCGTCGACGAGCGTCCGCAGGACGTTCGTCGTGGCGGGCAGATACACACGCACCGGGCTGGCTCCTTCGTGCCGGGGGGAAGCCCGACGGTATCCCGGCGCCGGTGTGGCCCTGCCGGCCGCGGGTCAGCCCGCGGTCTCGACCAGGACGGCGAGCTCCTGCTCGATGAGGTCGGCGAGCACGTCGACGTCCCCCACGCCGTCGCGGTCGGCGTTCAGCCCGAAGAAGACGCGGCCGTCGTAGCTGGTGATGCCCACCGACAGCCCCTGACCCGGCGCCAGCGGGACCACCGGGAAGACCTCGAGCATGCGGGCGCCGGCGGCGTACAGGGGCACCTGCGGTCCCGGCACGTTGGTGACCACCAGGTTGGCCATCCGGCGGGACAGGCCGCGTGCCGCCCGGGCACCGAGGGCGTGCAGCGTGGGCGGGGCGAAGCCGGTGAGCGCGATGAGTGCGTCCGCGCCGACGGACCGGCCGTGCTGGCTCACGCCGCGCATCGCGTAGCTCAGCCGCGCCAGTCGCACCCGCGGGTTGGGCTCGCCGACGGGGAGGTCGACCAGGTAGCTCGACACCCGGTTGCCCGGCGCCTCCTCCTCCTCGCCCTGCACCGACACCGGCACCAGCGCCCGCACCGAGGTCGAGCCGAGGACCGCCTCGCCCCGCGACAGCAGCCAGTCCCGCAGCGCCCCGGTGACCACGGTCAGCAGCACGTCGTTGACCGTCCCGCCGTGCGCCTTGCGGACCCGCTTGACGTCGTCGAGCTCCACCCGTGCCACCGCCACCCGGCGCTGGCTGCCGCTGGTCGCGTTGAGGGGGCTGTGCGGGGCAGGGAACAGCGCCGACCGGGCCGCCCGCAGGGCTCCCCCGGCCGCACCGGTCAGTCGCGCGCCGGTGGCCCGGGCGTCGGTGACGGCGTGCCGCGCGGTCTCCACGACCGCGGTCGGGCGCGCCACGTACTCCGCCATGGCCTCGCCGACGAGCTGCAGCGCGCCGGGCAGCCGGCGGGGCCGCCACTGGTCGGGCGCGGGGACCGTCGCGTCCGGCGAGTCGTCGAGCAGGACCTGGCCGATGTCGACCGTGCCGAGCCCGTCGACCAGCGCCGGGTGCGTCTTGGTGATGACCGCGACCCGGCCCTCCGCCAGGCCCTCCACGAGGTAGACCTCCCACAGCGGCCGCCCCCGGTCCAGCGGTCGGGCGACGACCCGGGAGACGAGGTCGAGCAGCTGGGCCTGCGTCCCCGGCCGGGGTACCGCGGACCGGCGGACGTGGTACTCGACGTCGAAGTCCGGGTCGTCGGCCCACACCGGGTTGGCCAGGTGCCCGGGCACCTCGAGCACCCGCTGCCGGTAGCGCGGCACGAGCGGGAGCCGGGCCCGGACGAGCGAGGCGAGGGCGTCCAGGCCGCCCGCCGGGGGCTCGAGCACGAGGACGCCGGCCACGTGCATCGGGCTGTCCGGCTTCTCCAGGTAGAGGAACGACGCGTCCAGGGTGGTCAGGTGCTCCACCTTCGGTCTCCTCCCGATCGGTCTGCTCACGCTACGACGCGGCAGCACTGGACGGACAGCCCTGCGGGGAGTGGCGCCCGTCGCCTCAGCCGGCGCGTCGGCGCAGGCGGCGTCCCCGGCCGGACGCGGGCACCGGCATCCCGGTGAGCGCGGCGGCCACCGCCCGCAGCTCCGTGCGCAGTGGGGAGGACGGCGCGACCTCGGCCAGCGTCCGCCCCTCGGCCAGGGCGGCGTCGGTGGCACGTCGGTCGGCCGGGAGGAAGAAGGCCACCTCGCGGCCGGCGAAGCGCTCCAGGGCGTCGCCGATCTCCCGGCGGGGATCGCCGGGCACCGGCCCGCGCCGCACCTGGTTGACGACCACGACCGGGTCGACGTCGGGCAGCACGTCGCGCAGCTCACCGAGGGCCCGGATGCTGCGCTGCAGCGCCACGGGGTCCGCGCCGCTGACGCACAGGACGGTGTCCGCGGCCTCCAGGACGGTGAGCGTCACGCCGTTGCGCCGCGGCGCCGCGGTGTCGAAGGACAGCTCCTCGTCCTCCTCGAGGCTGAAGGCGCAGTCGACCACGGTGAGCTCGGCGCTGCGGCGCACCTCCTCCAGGACGGCGGCCACGGCGTGTGGCCGCAGCTCGGGCCAGCGATCCGCGCGCGCCAGCCCGGTCAGGACGCCCAGCCGCGGGCGCACGGCCCAGGCCAGCCGGCCGAGCGCCGCCTCGTCGAGGGCGCCGGCGGCCGCCTGCCGAGCGGCGCCGGCCAACCCGGGCGACTCGTCGAGGAGGCCGAGCACCTGCGCCACCACGCCGCCGTAGACGTCGGCGTCGACCAGCAGGGTGGGCACGTCCAGCCGGGCGGCCTCGTCGGCCAGCCCCACGGCGACGGTGGTGCGACCGGGCGCCCCGGTCGGGCCCCAGACCGCGACGATCCGGCCGCGGCCGGGCGACCGATCCGGTGCCGGCTCCGACAGCCCGTGGGCGGGCAGCGCGGCCCGCGGGTCGGCGATGTCCCGGCCGGTCGGTGGGCCACCGGCCACCGCGTCTCGCAGGGCGCGGGCGATGGTCTCGGGCTCGGCGTCGGCCGGCAGGACCCGACCGATCCCCAGGGCGTGGAGCCGGTCGGTGGCGCGCTGGTCGCCCGGGTCGACCAGTCCCACGACGGCCACGCCGGCCGCCGCCAGCCGGGCGACGACGTCCCCGTCGAGGCGCCGCAGGTCGGCCGACAGGAGCGCGGCCTGCGCGGTCCCGGTGGCGGCAGCGGCCAGCAGCTCCGAGACGTCCACGCACCGGCGGACGACGGTGACGCCGTGGTCGGCCCGGTCGAGCGCGCCCACCAGCGCGGACTCCCACCCCGCGCCGGTGACGGCGGTGAAGACCTGCACCGCCATCAGGGGGCCCCGGTCGCCGGGACGCCGGGCGCCACGGCTGCCTGCTCGGACGGCGGTGCGACCGACGGCGCGGGCGCGGCCGGAGCCGGGGCGACGGGCCCGGCCGCGGGCGGAGCCGCCCCGGCTCTGCCGCTTATACACATCTCCGAGCCCACGAGACCGTGCCAGATCCCGTAGCGCGTCGGCTGCGGGAAAGAATCTAGAACGCATCCACGATGCCAAGAGACCTGAGCGAATCTCATAT
>NZ_NVPT01000125.1 GCF_002802985.1 Geodermatophilus chilensis
GCTCGACGAGACCGTCACCCCCGGCCTGGCCGCGCCCGTGACGGTGACCAACCAGGACGGCACCACCTCCGTCGAGGTGCCCGAGACCGCGATCGCCGCCTCGCTGACGTTCACGCCCCAGGAGGACGGCGAGCTCGTGGTCGGGGTCGACCCGGCGGCCCTCCAGGAGGCGATGGGCGACGAGTTCGCCGAGTTCGGCACGCCGGCCGAGGACGCCCGCTTCGAGCTGTCCGGGGGCAGTGTCTCGATCGTCCCGTCGGTCGACGGCACCGGCATCGAGCCGGCCGCGCTCTCGGCGCACCTGCTGGAGGTGCTGCCGCAGCCGGCGCCCCGCACGGTCACCGCCGACCTGGGTCCGGTGCCGGCGGAGTTCAGCACCGCCGAGGCCGAGGCGCTGGGCATCCGCGAGGAGATCAGCAGCTTCACCACGAACTTCACCAGCGCCGCCAGCGGCACCAACATCCGGGTGGCCGCCGCGGAGATCGACGGCGCGCTCGTCCGGCCCGGCGAGACCTTCAGTCTCAACGGCCACACCGGCCCGCGCACCACCGCGCAGGGCTACGTCGAGGCCGGCGTGATCCAGAACGGCGAGTTCGCCACCGCCGTCGGCGGCGGTGTCAGCCAGGTCGCCACGACGATGTTCAACGCGGTCTTCTTCGCCGGTCTCGAGGACGTCTACCACAAGCCGCACAGCTTCTACATCAGCCGCTACCCGGCCGGCCGCGAGGCGACGGTCTACTACGACTCGATCGACCTGAAGTGGCGCAACGACAGCGACGCCGGCGTCTACGTCGACACTCAGTGGACGCCGAACTCGCTGACGGTCACCTTCTACGGGACCAAGCGCTACGAGATCGAGTCGGTCAGCAGCGACCGCTACAACTTCCGCGAGCCGGTGGTGCAGGAGAAGCCCGACGACGGCAGCTGCAGCCCGCAGGCGGGCTCCACCGGCTTCGACATCACCGTGACCCGGGTGTTCCGCGACCCGGCCAGCGGCGCGGAGGTCGAGCGCGAGGACTTCCGCACTAGGTACGCCGCCGAGCCGCGGGTCACCTGCGTGCCGGTGGCCGACCCCGCCGCCCCGCCGGCGCCGGGCGGCGCCGTCCCGGCTCCGACACCCGCCCCGGGCGGCTGACCGGCACGTTCCCCGTGGCGGTGCCGTCGCCCGTCCGGGGGACGGCACCGGCGGTACCCGGCCCGGCGCGGCGGTCGGCGCGCTGACCAGCGTGCACACTGGGGCGGTGCGCACCGTCCTGCCCGGGGGCCGACCGGCCGGCGCCGGGCACCCCGACGACGGTGCCGACGACGACCGGCCGGCCGGTGCCACCGTCGTCCCCCGGGAGCCGGCGCGCGGGCGGCTGGACCGCTGGCCGGCGGCCCTGCGGGTCCCGCTGCAGGTGCTCGGGCGCACGATCGCCAAGGCCTGGCACGACCGCATCCTCGGGCTCTCCGCCGAGGCGGCGTTCTGGCAGATCCTCTCGGTGCCGCCGCTGCTGATCGGGCTGCTCGGCACGCTGGGCTACCTCGGCACCTTCATCGGCGAGGAGTCGGTGGCCCAGGTCGAGGCGGAGCTGGTCCGCGCCTCGACCGAGGTGCTGACGCCGGACGTCGTCGAGGGGCTGGTGCAGCCCACCCTCGACGACATCCTCGGCTCCGGCCGGCTGGACCTGGTGAGCGTCGGCTTCCTGCTGTCGCTGTGGGCCGGCTCCTCGGCGACCGCGACGTTCATGAACACCGTCGTGATCGCCTACGACCAGCGCGACGTGCGCGGCCCGATCCGGACCCGGCTGAAGGCGCTGTGGCTGTTCGTCGTCGGCCTGCTGCTGGCGGTGCTCACGCTCCCGCTGCTGGTACTCGGCCGCGGGGTGCTGGTGTCGCTGCTGCCGGCCGACTGGCGGGGCACCGCGATGGTGCTGGTGAACGCGGTCTACTGGCCGGTGGTGCTGGTCGGGCTGCTCCTGGCGCTGACGAGCTTCTACCACGTGGTGCTGCCCCGGCGGCTGCCCTGGCACCGGCACCTGCCGGGGACCGTGCTGGCCGTCGCCTTCTTCGTCGTCACGGCGCTGGCCACCCGGGCCTACGTGGCCGACATCCTCACCACGACGCTGCCCTACGGAGCCCTGGCCACCCCGATCGCCGTGCTGCTGTTCTGTTTCTTCTTCGGGATGTCGGTGCTGCTGGGCGCCGAGCTGAACGCGACGATCCAGGCTCGCTGGCCGGCACCGCTGCGCCGGCACCAGCGGCGCCGGCAGGCCCGGCGAGCGGCCAAGCTCGAGCGCGCGCGGGATGACATCGTCGGCCTGCCGGCCGACACCGCGGCCAGGAGCCGTCCCGACTCGCGTTGAGCCGCTGCCCATGTCCCGGTCGGGAGGCCCTCCGGGCCCCCGCGACCGGTCCACCCCTGCCCGGAGCCGTCCCCGGCCGGAGTCGAGCCGCCGCCCGCCCCTGTGGGCTCGGCTGCTACTCCTTGCGGAGCTGCTCGTAGACCTCCTTGCAGGCGGGGCACACCGGGCTGCCCGGCTTCGGGCTCTTGGTCACCGGGAAGACCTCGCCGCACAGGGCCTCGACCATCGTGCCCATGACCGCGCTCTCGGCGATCTTGTTCTTGCGCACGTAGTGGAAGACCTCGTTGGCGTTGCCGGTGTCGCCCTCGCGGACGTCGGGCTTCTCGAGGAGGTCGGTGCTGCTCACGCGGTGCTCCCTCGGGTCGGGGACGGGTCCGGGAGGCGCCTCCTGGGCGCGGCTCCCTCGCCCACCATGATGGCAGGGTGCAGCTCCCCTCCCCCGGCGCGCCCACCGTCCCGACGTCCCCCGCGCCCGTGCTCTCCCCCGAGGTCGCCGAGGCGCTGACCGCCGGCCGGCCGGTCGTGGCGCTGGAGAGCACCCTGCTGGCCCACGGCCTGCCCCGGCCGGACAACCGGGCCGCGGCCGACGAGGTGGAGGCGGCCGTGCGCGCCGGCGGTGCGGTCCCGGCCACCATCGCCGTCCTGGACGGCGTGCCGCACGTCGGCCTGACCGCCGACCGGCTCGATCGGGTCTGCGCCGACCCCGACCTGGCCAAGCTCGCCGTCCGGGACCTGCCCGTGGCGCTGGCACTGGGCCGCAGCGGGGCGACGACGGTCTCGAGCACCGCGCTGCTCGCCGCCGCCGCGGGGATCGGCGTCTTCGCCACCGGCGGCCTCGGCGGCGTGCACCGGGAGGCGGCGGACACCTTCGACGAGTCCGCGGACCTCACCACGCTGTCGCGCACGCCGGTGCTCGTGGTCTGCGCCGGGGTGAAGTCCATCCTCGACGTCCCGGCGACGCTCGAGCGGCTGGAGTCGCTGTCGGTCACCGTCGTCGGCTACCGGACGACGACCTTCCCCGGCTTCTACGTCGCCGACTCCGGCTCGACGGTGGACTGGGCGGTGTCCTCGCCCGAGGAGGCCGCCGCCGTCCTCGCCGCTCGTCGGGCCCTGGCCCCCGGCGGCGTGGTGGTCGCCAACCCGCTGCCGGACGACGAGCAGCTCGACCCCGCGCTGCACGACCGGGTGATCGCCGACGCGCTCTCCGCAGCGGCGCAGGCGGGCGTGCGGGGCAAGGCGGTGACGCCGTTCGTGCTCGACCACCTGCACCGCGCCAGCGAGGGCGCCACCCTGGCGGTCAACGTGCGGCTGGTGCTGCGCAACGCGGAGCTGGCGGGCCGGATCGCCGTCGCCCTGGCCGGCGTCCCCCGCTGACCGTGCCCGACGTCGTGGTCGTCGGCGACCTGGCCACCGACGTCGTCGTCCTGCTCGACGGCGACCCCGCGCCGGGGTCCGACCGGCCCGCGTCGATCCGCAGCCGCGGCGGCGGCGCCGGGGCGAACGTCGCCGTCCACCTGGCCCGGCTGGGCACGGCGGTCACCTTCGCCGGCTGCGTGGGGGACGACGCCGCCGGGACCGCCCTGGTCGCCCAGCTGGCCGACGGCGGGGTGACGCCGGCCGTCCGCGTGGTCCCGGACGCGGCCACCGGGACGATCGTCAGCCTGGTCGAGCCCGGCGGGCAGCGCAGCATGCTGGCCGACCGCGGCGCCGCCCTCGCCCTCGCGCCCGACGACGTCCCCGTGCCCCGCCGCCACCTGCACCTGTCCGGCTACACGCTCTTCGCGCCCGGGCCGCGCGCCGCGGGGCTGGCGGCGCTGGCCGCCGCCCGCGCGGCCGGCTGCACGGTGTCGGTGGACCCGGCCTCCACCGGGCCGCTGGCCGCCTACGGCGTCGAGCGCTGGCTGGCCGACACCGCGGCGGCCACGCTGGTGCTGCCCAACGCCGACGAGGCGCGGCTGCTCACCGGCTGCCCCGACCCGGCGGCGGCCGCGCGGGCGCTGGCGGTCCGCCACCCGGTCGCCGTCGTGACGCTGGGCGCCGAGGGCGCACTGTGGGCCGCGGGCGACCGGCTGGTGCACCGCCCGGCGCACCCGGCGGCGGTGGTGGACACGACCGGCGCCGGCGACGCGTTCACCGCCGGGTTGCTGTCGGTGTGGCTGACCGCGCCCGACGGCGACCCGGGAGCGGCGCTGGAGGCCGGACTCGCGCGGGCCGCGGCCGTGGTCGCCCGACCGGGCGCCCGCTGAGGCCCCTCTGCAGGGGCCCGCCGCGAGCCTGCGAGCGGGGGGGCAGGGGGGTCCTTCTTCAGTGCTCGATGACCCGGCCCGGGCTCGTGGGGTTCTCCAGGATCCGGTCCGGCCGTGGCGGGCTGTAGCGGTTGACGTCGAGCTTCTTCTTCGGCGGCCGGTCGTTGGCCATCACCACCGCGACCCACGGCAGCACGGTGCCCAGCACCGCGAAGATGATCGCCAGCCACAGCGTCTGGTAGAAGACGGCCGCCAGCACCAGGCTGACGCCACGGACGGCCATGGTGATCACGTAGCGCCGCTTCCGGGCCGCGTGCTGCTCGGCCAGGCTCGGTGCTGCCTCGGTGATGAGCACCGGCTCGGGCCGGCGGGGTCGAGCGGGCTGCTGGCTCGAGGCCACGGGTTTCCTCCCCTCCGCCGTCCCCGGGGGGCGGCGGATCCCCTGTGCGGGCTGCGGGGCCCGGCGTCCCGACGGCGTCCGGGTCCCCCGAACAGCCCGGGGTCCGCTGCCCATCGTGCCACCGGATCGCGTGCGATGCAGGCGCCTCGGCGCTGTATCTCAGGAGGTCACGGCCGCCTTCGCCGCGCGCTTGACCTCCTGCTTGAACGCCCGCACCTCCGCCAGCGACTCGGGCCCGGTGATGTCCGCGACCGACCGCCGGGACCCCTCCTGGCCGTAGTCGCCGGCGGCCTCGCGCCAGCCCGGCGGGGTCACGCCGTACTGCTTGCCGAGCAGCGCGACGAAGATCTTCGCCTTCTGCGCGCCGAAGCCGGGCAGCTGCCCGACCCGCTCCAGCAGCGTGGCGCCGTCGGGGACGTCGGCCCACAGTCCCTCGGCCCGGCCGTCGTAGCGCTCGACCAGCAGCCGGCACACCGCCTGGGTCCGGGCGGCCATCGAGCCCGGGTAGCGGTGCACCGCCGGCGGCCCCTGGAACCAGGTGGTCACCTGCTCCGGGTCGGCGTCGGCGAGGTCGGCTGCCGACAGGGTGTCGACGCCCATGCGGTCGGCCAGCAGCCGCGGCCCGGAGAAGGCGCGCTCCATGGGGAACTGCTGGTCCAGCAGCATCCCGAGCAGCAGGGCCAGCGGGTCGCGGCTGAGCAACTCGTCCGCGGCGGCGTCCTGGGTCAGGCGGAGGGTCGGCACGCCGCCGATCCTGCCCCACGACGCGGCCGCCCGGGACGCGCGGCGGTGAGGCGGATCGGCACCGTGCCGGTCAGGCCGGGTCGGCCGCCGCGGTGGACCGGGCGTCGTCCGCCGCCGCCGCCCAGCTGGCGAGGAGCGTGAGCTTCTCCTCGGACGGGGAGCCCGGCTCGGCGGTGTAGACGGTCAGGGTGAGCCCCGGGTCGGCCGGGAGCTCCATGGCGTTGAAGCCGACGCTGAGGTCGCCGACCACCGGGTGGCGGAACCGCTTGGCCCCGGTGTGGTGGTGGCGGACGTCGTGGGCGGCCCAGCGGGTGCGGAAGGCGTCGCTGCGGGTGGCGAGCTCGCCGACGAGGTCGGTGAGCGCCCGGTTGTGCGGGTCGCGGCCGGCCTCGGTGCGGAGGATGGCGACGGTGGTGTCGGCGGCCTCCTCCCAGTTCGGGTAGAAGTCCTCGGCGCTGGGGTCGAGGAAGCAGTAGCGGGCCAGGTTGGCCGGCCGGGCCGGGGTGTCGAGCACGGGCGCGTAGAAGGCGCGGCCGAGCGGGTTGACCGCCAGGACGTCGAGCCGGCCGTTGCGGACGAAGCCCACCGCCGTGGTCATCGCGTCCAGCACGTGCTGGACGCTCGGCCGCACCTGCTGCGGCTGGGCGCGCCGGCGGGGCTCGCGACCGCCGGCGCGTGCCGCGCGGGCGAGGTCGAACAGGTGCGCCCGCTCCGCCTCGTCGAGCTGCAGCGCGCGGCTGATGGCGTCGAGCACGCTGTCCGAGGCGCTGCGGAGGTTCCCCTTCTCCAGGCGGGTGTAGTAGTCGGTGCTCAGCCCGGCGAGCTGGGCGACCTCCTCACGGCGCAGCCCGGGCACGCGACGGCGCTGCCCGTACAGCGGCACCCCGGCCTGGTCCGGGGTGATCTTCGCGCGCCTCGTGACGAGGAACTCGCGCACCTCGGTCCGGTTGTCCACGAGATCCACGCTACGGGCGCACGCCGGGCCGGAGGGGGGCCCGGTCAGGACCTGGACGGGTCGGCCCTGCCACGCGTGGACGAACCCGAACCCCCCGAGGAGGGGTCGACGCCGGGCCGCCGGCGCGGCGCCCGGTGCCACCGGGCCCGGCCGGCTGAGCGGTCCCCCACGCCGTCCGCGAGCGAGGGGCGGCCCACCCGCCGGTGCCGCCCGCCCGGAGGATGGCCCGGTGCGCGCGGTGGTGAGCAGGGTCGGGACGGCGGCGGTGACGGTGGACGGCGCGGTCGTCGGGGAGATCGGCCGCGGACTGCTCGCCCTGGTCGGGGTGGGCCGTGGGGACGACGCGGAGCGGGCCCGGGCGCTGGCGCGCAAGGTGCACGAGCTGCGGGTCTTCCCCACCGAGGACGGCGCCCGCTCGGTGGGCGACCTCGGCCTGCCGGTGCTGGTCGTGAGCCAGTTCACGCTCTACGCCGACACGCGCAAGGGCCGCCGTCCCTCGTGGGCCGACGCCGCCCCCGGCGAGGTGGCCGAACCGCTGGTCGAGGAGGTGGTCACCGAGCTGCGCCGCCGCGGCAGCGAGGTGGCGACGGGGGTGTTCGGGGCCCGCATGCTCGTCTCGTCGGTCAACGAGGGGCCGATGACCTTGCTGCTGGAGGTCTGACCCGGCTCTCTACGGGTATCCCGGTGTGACACGACACACGCCCTGTGCGTTTGCTGGGAAACGGGCATCCGTGGAACACCTGACCCCATCCGGGCCGTTGGACAGGGCGTACCACAGGGACACACAGAGCGGGGGCTCACCGGCGGACCAGAGCCGGGCGAGTGGCCCCACCCCCGACGCCCCGGGGTGCACCGTCGCCCATCGACGACCGACGGTGTGCATCCGATCCGAAGGCAAGGACGAAGACAGATCGTGACGCTGCTGCAGTCTTCCACCACCGACACCCTCGAGGTCCGTTCGCCCCGCCGCGAGCCGGACACCAGCGGCCTGGTGTCGACCGACCTGGTCCGGGTGTACCTCAACACCATTGGCAAGACGGCGCTGCTGACCGCTGAGCAGGAGGTCGAGCTCTCCAAGCGGATCGAGGCCGGCCTCTACGCCGAGCGCCTGCTCGCCGAGCGGCAGCTGACCCCTGCCGTGCAGCGGGACTACAAGGCCCTGGCCGCCGACGGCAAGGCCGCCAAGCGGCATCTGCTGGAGGCCAACCTGCGCCTGGTCGTCTCGGTGGCCAAGCGCTACACCGGCCACGGCATGACGTTCCTGGACCTCATCCAGGAGGGCAACGTCGGCCTGATCCGGGCGGTCGAGAAGTTCGACTACACCAAGGGCTTCAAGTTCTCGACGTACGCGACGTGGTGGATCCGCCAGGCCATCACCCGCGCGATGGCCGACTCCGGCCGCACCATCCGGCTGCCCGTGCACCTCGCCGAGCAGGTCAACAAGGTGGTGCGCACCCGGCGCCGGATCCACCAGGAGCTGGAGCGCGAGCCCACCGCCGAGGAGCTGGGCCTCGAGCTCGACATGACGCCCGAGCGGATCACCGAGCTGCTGGAGTACTCCCGCGACCTGGTGTCGCTGGACCAGACGGTCGGTGCCGACGAGGAGTCCCGCCTCGGTGACTTCATCGAGGACGCCGACGCCGCGGTCGCCGAGGACGCCGTCGCCTTCCAGATGATGAAGGGCGACGTGCGCAACGTGCTCTCCACCCTGGAGGAGCGCGAGCGCGACGTGGTCGTGCTGCGCTTCGGCCTGGACGGCGGCCAGCCCCGGACGCTGGAGCAGATCGGCAAGCAGTTCGGTCTCTCCCGCGAGCGGGTCCGCCAGATCGAGCGCGAGACCATGGCCAAGCTGCGCGACCCGCAGCGCGCCGACGCCCTGCGCGACTACCTCGCCTGAGGCAACGCGACGGAGGGCCGGTCACCGCCAGGTGACCGGCCCTCCGTCCCGTCTGCGGTGGTGACCACTGCCACCTGGACCCAGGAGCCGCGTGCGACGACGGGACCGCGGTGCGGGGGCCGGAGGCTCCCCGGCGCGGTCCCGTGAGTGCGCTCAGCGCACCCGGGGAACGGCACGTGGCCGCGGTGCGGTCCGGAGGACCGCCGTGTGATCGCCGGCTCTCGGCTTCTTCACACCCCCGGCGTGCGCATGCGGCGGGGGCCGGGTTCGACGCGCGCGGTCGGCGGGCCGACCCGGGCGCTGGCCCCGGCGACGACCATCGACCGGCCGCCGTGCCACGGGTTGGGCGGGCCGACGATCACCGGCTCCAGGGCCAGCTGCAGCACCTCGGGCAGGTCGTCGGCGAGCCGAGCGACCCGCAGCAACAGCTCCTCCAGCGCCGCGACGTCGACCGGCTCCGAGCCGCGGTAGCCGTTGAGCAGCGGCCACGCCCGGGGCGCGCGCACCAGCTCGGCGGCGTCCAGGTCGGTCAGCGGCAGGGTCCGGTAGGCGCGGTCGCCGAGCAGGTCGGTGGCCACGCCGCCGAGGCCGAAGCTGACCAGCGCACCGAAGGACGGGTCGTCGACGATCTCCACGACGGTGGCCACCCCGGGCGCGGCCATCTCCTGCACGACCACCGGGTCGCCCGACGGGATCGCGGCGAACGCCGCGCGCACCGCCTCGGCGTCGATGAGGTCCAACCGCACCCCGCCGAGGTCGGAGCGGTGCCGCAACCACGGGGCCGTCGACTTGAGCACGACCGGGTAGCCGACCTCCTCGGCCGCCGCGACCGCCGCTTCCACGTCGGAGACCGTGCGGGTGCCCAGCAGCGGGATGCCGTAGGCGGCCAGCAGCGCGAGGATCTCCTCGTCGGTGAGCGCCCGGCCACCGGGTGCCGAGGCCAACGCCGCCAGGACGACGTCCCGCCCGGCCTGCTCGTCGATCCCCTCGAGCTCGGGGACCTCACCGACCGGGCGGCGCCGCCAGGAGGCGTACTGCGCCATCCTGGCCAACGCGATCACCGCCCGCTCCGGGGTGGAGAACGACGGCACCGAACCGCGGGCCGGCGTCCCGTCCTCCCCGGGGACGGCGAGCTCCGGGGGGATGCCCTCGGTGGAGAGGAAGCTCGCCACGACCGGCTTGTCCGACGTCTGCGCCACCTCGAGCAGCACGCGGCCGAACTCCGCGGACCCGGTCCTGCGGGTCACCGGCGGCAGGAACACCGCGACGACGGCGTCCACGCCCTCGTCGTCGACCGCCTCCTGCAGCGCGGCCCGGAACGCCTCGGCGGACCCGCCGGCGCCGATGTCGGTCGGCGCATCGTGGGCCGGCTGCAGCCCCTGCTCGAGGACGGCGTCGGTGACCAACCACCCCATCGCGGTGGAGTTGCCGACCACGGCGACCCGGTTGCCGGCCGGCAACGGCTGGTGCGCGAGCAGCGTGCCGACGTCGAACAGCTGGGCCAGGGTCTCGACCCGGATGACCCCGGCCGAGGCGAACAGCGCCGCCACCGACTCCTCGGGCACCGCCACGGAGGTCCCGGCCAACCCCTCGGTCATCCGCACGTACCGGCCGCTCTTCACCGCCACCACCGGCTTCGTGCGGCCCACCCGGCGGGCCAGGCGGGCGAACTTCCGCGGGTTGCCGAAGCTCTCCAGGTACAGCAGCACCACCTCGGTCCCGGGGTCGGTGGCCCAGTACTGGAGCAGGTCGTTGCCGCTGACGTCGGCCCGGTTGCCGGCGGAGACGAAGCTGGACAGGCCGATGTTGCGGCTGCGGGCCCGCTCCAGGAGCGCCGAGCCCAGCGCGCCGGACTGCGCGAAGAAGCCCACCCGCCCACGGCCGGGGATGCGGGGCGCCAGGCTGGCGTTGAGCCGCACCGCCGGATCGGTGTTGACGATGCCCAGGCAGTTCGGGCCGACCACCCGCATGCCCGAGGCGCGGGCCGCGGCGACCAGCTGCCGCTCGCGGACCCGCCCCTCCGGGCCGGACTCCCCGAACCCGCCGGAGATCACGACCAGGCCGCGCACCCGCTTGCGCCGGCACGCCTCGACCACGTCGGCGACCTCGTCGGCCGGCACCGCCAGGACGGCGAGGTCGAGGTCGTCGGGGATGGCCTCGATGCCGGCGTAGGCGGGCACGCCGCGCACGTGCCGGGTCCCGGGGTTGACCGGGTAGACCGGGCCGCGGAAGCCGTAGTCGAGCAGGTGCCGCAGGACCGCGTGGCCGATCTTCTCCTCGTCGTTGCTCGCGCCGACCACGGCCACCGACGACGGGGTGAGCAGCCGCGCGATCGACCGCGACTCGCTGCGCTGCTCTCGCTCGTAGGCCACCTGCAGCGCGGTCTCGGTCGGCGCGATCGGGAAGGTGAGGTGGACGACGCCCTCCTCGTAGGACCGGGTCGGCGTGTACCCGGCGTCGAGGAAGACCCGCACCATCCGGTTGTTCTGCGCGAGGACCTCGGCGACGAAGTTCTTGATGCCCCGCTCCCGCGCGGCGGCGGCCAGGTGCTCGAGCAGCACCGAGCCCAGGCCGCGGCCCTGGTGCGCGTCCTCGACCAGGAAGGCGACCTCGGCGTCGTCCGTGCCGGGGTACCGGTCGTAGCGGCCGACGCCGATCACCTGGTCGCCCAGCACCAGCACGAAGGCGACCCGGGTGTCGTGGTCGACGTGGGTGAAGCGGTGCAGGTCCTTCTCCGACAGCCGCTTCATCGGCCCGAAGAACCGGTAGTAGCGGGTCTGGTCGGAGCTGCGGTCCATCAGCCCGACGAGGCCCTCGGCGTCCTCGGGACAGATCGGGCGCAGGTGGACCGTGCCGCCGTCGGCGGCGATGATGTCGGCCTCCCAGTGGGCCGGCGGCTGGGGCGGGTCCTCCTCTGCCGGCGCCGGCGGGTTCTGGGTGCGCTGCTCAGTCACGGGGGTCGTCCGGGTCCAGGCCGAAGTAGGGGAACGAGGCGTGCCGGGTGCGGGCGATGGCCCGGTCGACGCGGGACTCGGTGAACGGGTCCCAGTGCGCGAAGCCGGTGTAGCCGCCCTCGGTCATGTGCGTGGGTGGCCGGGCGCGCAACCCGCGGCGGACGACGTCCTCCCGCCACGACTCGGGGATCTCGGTGGCCGGGTCGAGCCGGGCACCGGCGGCCTCGGCGATGAGGTGCGTCCAGGCCCGGGGCACACAGCGGACCAGGCCGTAGCCGCCGCCGCCGAGGGCGATCCAGCGGCCGTCGCAGATCTCGTGGGCCAGGTCGTGGACGGCGCGGTAGCTGGCCCGCTGCCCGTCGACGGTCAGCCCGAGGTCGGCCAGCGGGTCCTCGTGGTGGGCGTCGCAGCCGCACTGGGTCACCAGGATCTCCGGCCGGAACGCCTTGAGCACGCTGGGCACGACGGCGTGGAAGGCCCGCAGCCAGCCCGAGTCGTCGGTGCCGTTGGGCAGCGCCAGGTTGACCGCGCTGCCGAGCGCCTTCTCCGCGTCCCCGGTCTCCTCGGGGAAACCCGTGCCGGGGAAGAGGGTCAGCGGCGTCTGGTGGATGCTCACCGTGAGCACCCGGGGGTCGTCGTAGAAGGCGGCCTGCACGCCGTCGCCGTGGTGGACGTCGAGGTCGACGTAGGCGATGCGCTGGTGGCCCTGGTCGAGCAGCCAGTGGATGGCGACGGCGGCGTCGTTGAACACGCAGAAGCCCGATGCGCGGTCGCGCATCGCGTGGTGCAGGCCGCCGGAGATGTTGACCGCGTGCTGCGCGCGGCCGCTGTGCACCTGCTCGGCGGCGAGCACGCTGCCGCCGGTGATCAGCGCCGCGGCGTCGTACATGCCGTCGAAGATCGGGTTGTCCGGTGTCCCGAGGCCGTGGCCCACGTCCGGGTCGGCCGGGGCGCGCTTCACCGCGTCCAGGTAGGCCGGGTCGTGCACCCGGGTGAGCAGCTCGACGTCGGCCGGTGTCGGGCGCAGCACCTGCAGCCGGTCGGTGGCCAGGACACCGAGGCCGTCGGCCAGCCGCATGGTGAGGTCCAGCCGGACCGGGTGCAGCGGGTGGTCCCCGCCCATCGTGTAGCCGAGCAGCGCGTCGTCCCAGACGACCGCGACCGAGTCACTCACGGGACACTCCTCGACGGCGACGGCGATGTCCCCGGCGACGCTACCGTCGCGACCGCTGCGGTGTGCCCACGACCGTGCCGTCGCGCGACCGGGCGCACGGGCTCTCCCCCCGTACCATTCGGTACGACACGGAGGAGAGCTGTGAACGACCTCATCGACACCACCGAGATGTACCTCCGGACGATCTTCGAGCTGGAGGAGGAGGGGATCGTCCCCCTCCGCGCCCGCATCGCCGAGCGGCTGCACCAGAGCGGCCCGACGGTGAGCCAGACGGTCGCCCGGATGGAGCGCGACGGCTTGCTGACCGTCGAGGGCGACCGGCACCTGCAGCTGTCCGAGTCCGGGCGTCAGCTGGCCACCGCGGTGATGCGCAAGCACCGGCTCGCGGAGTGCCTGCTGGTCGACGTCATCGGGCTGGACTACGCCGACGTCCACGAGGAGGCGTGCCGCTGGGAGCACGTCATGAGCGAGGCCGTCGAGCGCAAGCTGCTCACCCTGCTCGGCAACCCGACGGTGTCGCCGTTCGGCAACCCCATCCCCGGCCTCGACGCGCTCGGCGGCGAGACCTCCGCGGTGCTCGACTCGCTGACGCTGCTCTCGACGACCGCCACCCCCGAGGGGCGCCGGGTGGAGATCAAGCGGATCAGCGAGCAGCTGCAGGAGGACACCGTGCTGATGCGCCAGCTCGCCGCGCAGGGCCTGCGCCCGGGCATGACCGCCCGCGCCCAGCTGACCGCCGGCTCGGTCAGCCTCGACGGCAACGTGCTGCCGATGGGCGTGGCCCAGCACGTGTTCGTCAGCGCCCTCGACGAGGAGCTCACCCCGGCCCAGGCGGCTCCCCGCCTCTGACCCGGCGGCTCGCCCACCCGGCTCCTACGGTGGCCGGGTGAGCGAGCCCTCCGACGCCCCTGCCACGCCCGCCTCCCCCTTCGCCGACCTCGCCGCCTTCGTCGCCCTGCCCCGGGTCGCCGGGCTGGCCCTCTCCGCCGACGGCCGTCGGCTCGCCGTGGCGGTGCAGACCCTGGACCGCGAGAAGACCAGGTGGCAGTCCGCGCTGTGGGAGGTCGACCCGGAGGGGCGGCGCCCGGCCCGCCGGCTCACCCGCAGCGCCCCCGGCGAGTCCGCGCCGGTGTGGGCGCCCGACGGTTCGCTGCTGTTCACCTCCGCCCGCCCCGACCCCGACGCGTCCTCCGACGGGGAGGACCCGAAGCCGGCGCTGTGGAGCCTGCCGCCTGACGGCGGTGAGGCCCGGCCGGTGCTGACCCACCCGGGCGGGATCAGGGCCGTCGCCGTCGCCGCGGAGACCGGCGAGGTCGTCGTCACCGCCTCGGCCATGCCCGGCGCGACCGACGCCGAGGCCGACGCCGAGCGGCGCAAGCAGCGCAAGGAGGCCGGGGTCACCGCGATCCTGCACGAGGCCTACCCGGCGCGGTACTGGGACGCGGACCTCGGTCCGGCCACCCCGCACGTGTTCTGGGCCGGCGCGCTGCCCGCCGACCCCGCCGCCGGGGCCGAGCGCCCCGTGGTCGAGCTGCGCGACCTGACCCCCGACGCCGTCCCGCCCGCCGGTGCCGGTGGCGACCTGCGCCTCTCCCCCGACGGCCTGCTGCTGGTGCGCGTGGAGTCGGTGCCCGACGGTCCGGCCGGCCGGCGCGACCGGCTGCTCCTCGTCGAGACCGCGACCGGCGAGAGCCGCGCCCTGGTCGACGACCCGCTGGCCGGCCTCGGGGCGCCGCGCTTCTCCCCCGACGGCAGCGCGGTCGTCTGCGTGCGGGAGGCGATGTCGACCCACGACGACCCGCCGGACCACACGCTGCTGCACGTCGACGTGGCCACCGGCGCGGCGCACGAGATCACCCCCGGGTTCGACCGCTGGCCGTCCGCGCCGCAGTTCAGCGCCGACGGGACGACGGTGTACTTCCTCGCCGACGACGGCGGCCGGCACGCACTGTTCCGGGTGCCCGCCGAGGGCGGGGAGCCGGTGCGGATGACGACCGACGGCGCTTACAGCGACCTGCAGGTGGCCCGCGACGGCAGCGCTCTCTACGCGCTGCGCTCGGCCTACGACGAGCCGCCGGCGCCGGTGCGGCTGGACCCGCGGGCGACCGGTCAGCACCCCGAGCCGCTGCCCGACCGCGGCTCGCTCGGCGCGCTGCCCGGCAGCCTGCACGAGGTCGAGCCACCGCCGCCGACGGGACGCCGGTGCACTCCTGGCTGGTGCTGCCCGAGGGCGCGTCCGCCGAGAACCCGGCGCCGCTGCTGCTGTGGATCCACGGCGGGCCGCTGATGAGCTGGAACTCCTGGTCCTGGCGCTGGTGCCCGTGGGTCATGGCCGCCCGCGGCTACGCCGTCCTGCTGCCCGACCCGGCGCTGTCGCAGGGCTACGGGCAGGACTTCGTCCGCCGCGGTTGGGGAGCCTGGGGCGAGGCCCCCTACACCGACCTGATGGCGGCGGTCGACGCCGTCGAGCAGCGACCCGAGATCGACCAGACGCGCACCGCGGCGATGGGCGGGTCCTTCGGTGGCTACATGGCCAACTGGGTGGCCACCCAGACCGCCCGCTTCCGGGCGATCGTCACCCACGCCAGCCTGTGGGACATGGACTCGTTCGTCGGCACCACCGACGCGGCCTACTACTGGGAGAAGGAGTGGGGCGACCCGCTGCGCGAGCCCAAGCGCTACGAGCAGAACTCGCCGCACCGCTACGCCGACGCCATCCGCACGCCGATGCTGGTCATCCACGGCGACCGCGACTACCGGGTGCCGATCGGCGAGGCGCTGCGGCTCTGGTACGACCTGCAGAAGCGCGGCGTCCCGTCCCGGTTCCTCTACTTCCCGGACGAGAACCACTGGGTGCTCACCCCGGGCAACGCTCAGATCTGGTACGAGACGGTGCTCCGTTTCCTGGCCGAGCACGTGCACGGCGAGGAGTGGCAGCGCCCCGAACTGCTCTGAAGAAGGACCCCGTCCTCGCAGCGACCGGACCCTCGGTCACCCGGCGGCCCAGACCTCGTCGGGGTCGGCGGTCACCTCGGCCAGCATCGCCCGCAGCTCGGACGGGGGCAGGCAGGCGGCCAGCCCGTCGGCCAGCAGCCTCGCGAGCGTGTAGGTCGGGCGGCTGTCCAGCGCCCGCTCCAGGGCGACGTTGGCCATGGCACCGTCCCCGCGCAGCCACGCGCTCACCGCCAGCAGCGTGGCCGGGGCGGCGTCCATCGGGGCCGGGGCCCGGCGGGTGCACTCCGTCCACAG
>NZ_NVPT01000126.1 GCF_002802985.1 Geodermatophilus chilensis
GCACCGAGCCCTGCCACCGGGCGCTGGCCGACGCCCGCGCCACCGTCGACGTCCTGCACGGGCTGTTCGAGCGGCTGGGCCCGCTCGGCATCACCAGCCTGGAGGAGCTGACCGGCCTGACCCGGCAGGTCGACCCCGAGCGGCTGCGCAAGCGGCACCTGGCCGACGGCGTGCCGCACGGCCCGGGCGTCTACCTGTTCCGCGGGCCCCGCGACGAGCCGCTCTACGTCGGGACGTCGACCGACCTGCGCAGCCGGGTGCGCAGCTACTTCACCGCCGGCGAGCAGCGCAGCCGGATGACCGAGATGGTGGCGCTGGCCGAGCGGGTCGACGCGATCCCGTGCGCGCACGACCTCGAGGCCGCGGTCCGCGAGCTGCGGCTGATCGCCGAGCACAAGCCGCGCTACAACCGGCGCTCGCGGTTCCCCGAGCGGGCGCTGTGGGTGCGGCTGACCGAGGAGCCCTTCCCGCGGCTGTCGGTGGTCCGCCGCGTGCGCCCGGGCGCCGGGGTCTTCCTCGGCCCCTTCCCCGACCGGCGCGCGGCCGACGCCGCCGTGGCCGCCGTCCACGAGTCGCTGCCGCTGCGCCAGTGCACCGGGCGGCTGTCGGTCCGGGTGCTCGGCACCGCCTGCGCGCTGGCCGGCATGGGTCGCTGCGGCGCACCGTGCACCGGCGCGCAGTCGGTCGAGGAGTACGGCGAGGTCGCCGCCGTCCTGCGCACCGCGGTGGCCGCCGACCCGCACGCCCTGCTGCAGCCGCTGCTGGCGCGGGTCGAGCGGCTGGCCGCCGAGGAGCGCTACGAGGACGCGGCGGTGCTGCGCGACCGCGTCGCCGTGCTGGTGCGCGCGGTGCGGCGGCGGCAGCGGCTGGAGTCGCTGGCCGCGGTGCCCGAGCTGGTCCTGGCCCGCCCGGACGGTGAGGGCGGCTGGCAGCTGTCCGTCGTCCGCCGGGGCCGGCTGGTGGCCGCCGGGTGCGCGGCCCGCGGCAGCTCGGTGCGGGCCACCCTCGACGGCCTGCTGGCGACGGCGGAGACGCCCGTCGGTCCCGACGGCGAGCTGGCCACCTCCGTCGACGAGACCGAGCTGGTGCTGCGCTGGATGGAGAAGCCCGGCACCCGGCTGGTGCAGGTCGACGGCACGCTGGCCTGCCCCGTGCCCGGCACCGGCGGCTACACCGACTTCCTGGACCGGGTGGACGCCGGCCGCGCCGGGCGCGACCCGTTCGCCGACGGCCGCTCGCTGGGCACCCGGGCCCGTCCCGAGCGGGTCTCCCACGGAGCCGCCGGTCCCCCGGCCACCCGGCTAGCATCCCCCGCGTGATCACCGCCATCGTCATGATCGACGCGGCCACCGACGCGATCCCCGAGGTGGCCGAGGCCGTCGCCGACCTCGACGGGGTCAGCGAGGTCTACTCGACCGCCGGCGAGGTCGATCTCATCGCGATCGTCCGCGTCCGCGAGTTCGACCAGGTGGCCGAGGTGATCGCCGGACGCATCAACAAGGTGCCCGGGGTGCTGGAGACCGAGACCCACATCGCGTTCCGCGCCTACTCGCGGCACGACCTCGAGGCCGCGTTCTCGCTCGGCCTGGAATGAGGACCCCGTCCCGGGGCTCGCGCCGAGCGGAGCGAGCCCCGGGACGGGGCAGGCAGCCGGTCTAACCGCGCAGGGCCCGGCTGGTCTCCACCCAGCGCGCCAGCCGGGCCTCCGCCCGTCCGTCGTCCACGGCGGCCGCCGCCTGCTCCAGGCCGGCGGCCAGCCCGTCGTGCAGCCGCGCGGGCCGCTCGGCGAAGGCAGCCAGCGCCGCCGCGGCGTTGAGCAGCACCGCGTCGCGCACCGGGCCCGATTCGCCGGCCAGCACCCGCCTGAACACGTCGGCGTTGAACGCCGGGTCGCCACCGCGGAGCGCGTCGGCCGGCGGCTGCGCGATGCCCAGCGCCGAGGGGTCGGCCCGGTCGGGCTCGACCTCGCCGCCGCGCACCACCCACACCGAGGACGTCGTCGCGGTCGTCAGCTCGTCGAGGCCGTCGTCGCCCCGGAAGACCAGCGCGCGCATGCCGCGGGCGGCGAGCACCTCGGCCACCACCGGCGCCATGCGCGCGTCGGCGACCCCGATGGCGGCGGCGGCCGGGCGCGCGGGGTTGGTGAGCGGCCCCAGGAAGTTGAAGACCGTCGGGATGCCCATCTCCCGCCGCGGGACGGCGGCGTGCCGCATGCCCGGGTGGAACACCGGCGCGAAGAAGAACCCGATGCCGGCCTCCTCGACGCACCGCGCCACCGCCGGCGCCGGCAGGTCGATGACCACACCGAGCGCCTCGAGCACGTCGGCGGCCCCAGAGGACGACGACGCCGCGCGCCCCCCGTGCTTGGCGACCGGCACCCCGGCCGCGGCCGTGACGACGGCGGCCATCGTGGAGATGTTCACCGTGTGCGCGCCGTCGCCCCCGGTGCCGACGATGTCAACCGAGGCCACCGGCAGCTGGACCGGCGTCGCCTGCGCGAGCATCTCCGCGGCCAGGCCGCCGAGCTCCTGCGGGGCCACGCCCTTGGCGCGCAGCGCGACGGCGAAGGCGGCGATCTGCGCGGGGGTGGCCTCGCCGGTCATGACCTCGCGCATGGCCCACGACGTGTCGTCGGCCGTGAGGTCCTCGCGCGCCAGCAGGCGGTTGAGCAGGGCCGCCCAGGTCGGTCGGGCACTCACCGGGCGACCGGGCGCCGTCCCACCCGGTCGCGCAGCAGGTCGGCGACGACGGCGGGGGCGGTCAGCGGGTCGACCGGGAGGGGCAGGGTGGCGTCGGCCCGCGACCAGTGCGCCAGCCACCGGTCGGGCTGGCGGGCGATGAGCACGCACAGCGCCGGGCGGTCGGCCACCTCCACGGTCAGCTGCCGGGCCAGGGCCAGGCCACCGGTGGGCTGGGACTCCCCGTCGAGGATGCAGAGGTCCACGCCACCGCCGTCCACGGTGTCGACGACGTCCTCACCGGTGGCGCACTCGACCCAGGTCAGCGGGCCCACGTCGGCGGCCGGGCGGCGGCCCACCGCGGTGCGCACGGCGGCCCGTACGTCGGGCCGGGAGCTGTAGACCAGGACGGTGGCCGGGGCGGCGTTGCTCACGGCGCCGAGCGTAGTGCCAGCGGGCCCGCTGACCAGGCAGCACGGGTTCTCGGTATCGAGGAGGTCACGGCGTCGCCACGCCACCCACCCGCGGTCGTGACCTTGGCAGGAGCGATGCCATGATGGGCGTCGTGACAACGGCTCCCGTGGCGAGCGGCACCTTCGACACCTCCCGGGTGCACTCCCTGACCCGACCGAACCTGGTGAGCGTCGGCACGATCATCTGGCTCTCCAGCGAGCTGATGTTCTTCGCCGGCCTGTTCGCCATGTACTTCACGGCGCGCGCCCGGGCCCTCGAGGGCTGGCCACCGGAGCCGACCGAGCTGAACCTGCCCTACGCGCTGTTCTTCACGATCATCCTGGTGGCCTCCTCGGTCACCTGTCAGCTGGGCGTGTTCGCGGCGGAGAACGGCAACGTCTACGGCCTGCGGCGCTGGTTCACCATCACCTTCGTGATGGGCCTGGCCTTCGTGCTGGGCCAGGCCAACGAGTACCGGGTGCTCGTGACCGAGCACGCCACCACGATCTCCAGCTCCACCTACGGGTCGGTCTTCTACCTGACGACCGGCTTCCACGCGCTGCACGTCATCGGCGGCCTCGTCGCCTTCGTGTACCTGCTCATCCGGTCCACCATGGGCCGCTTCACGCCGGCACAGGCGACCGCGGCCATCGTGGTCTCCTACTACTGGCACTTCGTCGACGTCGTGTGGGTCGGGCTCTTCGCCACGATCTACCTGATCCGCTAGGGAAACGGTGTCCACCACGAACCCGCAGTCCGACGCCCCGTCCGACGAGGGGGCGCCCCGCGGCCTCCGTCGCTGGTCCGGCCGTCCCACGGAGGGGTCCCCCGCCGCTGCGGCCCGCGTCCGGCGCCGCTCCAAGCAGCGCCGCCGTGTCGCCAACGTGGCCGGCCTGATGGCCGCCCTGGTGCTCACCGGCACCCTCTACTCGGCGCTCTCGCCCGCGCAGGCGACCGAGGAGAGCGCCGCCAGCGAGTCCTCCGCCGAGGCCGCCGGCCGCGAGCTCTACGAGCGCAGCTGCATCACCTGCCACGGCGAGAACCTCGAGGGCGTGCCCACCCGCGGCCCTTCGCTGATCGGCGTCGGTGAGGCCGCCGTCTACTTCCAGGTGCACACCGGTCGCATGCCGCTGGTCCGCCAGGAGGCCCAGGCCCCCGACAAGCCGGCGGTCTTCTCCGACGAGGAGATCGACCAGCTGATGGCCTACGTCCAGGCCAACGGCGGCGGGCCCACGCTGCCCTCCGGCGACCTGCGCGAGGGCGACCTGGCCGAGGGCGGCGAGCTGTTCCGCCTCAACTGCGCCTCCTGCCACAACTTCGTCGGCGAGGGCGGCGCCCTCTCCTCCGGCAAGCGGGCTCCGAGCCTCGAGGACGCCAACGACCTCGAGATCTACACCGCGATGCTGACCGGCCCCGAGAACATGCCGATCTTCGGGGACAACCAGCTCACGCCCGAGGAGAAGCGCTCCATCATCAACTACATCCAGACCATCAAGGAGCAGGCCGACCCGGGTGGCTTCGGCGTCGGGCGCATCGGCCCGGTCGCCGAGGGCGTCGTCATCTGGGTCGTGGGTGTGGCCGCGCTGCTGTTCGGCATCTTCTGGATGGGCAGCAAGGCGTGAGCACGCGGACCCTCTCCCCCACGGCACCACGAGCGCTGACCACCGGCGTCGGCGAGGAGGAAGCGTGAGCACGCGCGAGAGCGCCCCGGGCACCACCGGCGGCGCGGACGTCCCGGGTCCCCTGCACGGCGGTCCGGACGACGAGTACACCCCCGAGCAGCTCGCGAGCATGTCGCGCGAGGAGCTCGACCTGCTGGGTGCCGGGTACGACGACGTGCAGGTCCTGCACGTCGACCCGGGCCCGGAGCCGGGCTCCGCGGCGGAGCAGCGGGCCGTCCGCCAGGTCGCTCTCACCTTCGGCCTGGCCGGGCTGGCCGCGTTCGCGGCCTTCGTCATCTATGCCGGATCCGGCTGGTTCCTGCCCGACTGGCAGTGGGAGATCACCGAGGGCGGCTGGAGCGCCATCTTCACCCCGCTGATCGGCGCGCTCGGCGGGCTGGCGCTGATCCTCGTCGGCATCGGCATGGTGCTGTTCACCAAGAATCTGCTCCCGCACGAGACCGCGGTGCAGGACAAGCACGACGGTTCGCACTTCGACCGGGTCACCACCGGCGCCACCCTCGTGGGCGGTCTGCACAACAGCGGCCTGGCCCGTCGCAAGCTCATCACCCGCTCCCTGGTCTTCATGGGCAGCGGGATCGGGCTCATGCTGCTCATGCCGCTGGGCGGTCTGATCCGCAACCCGAACACCGGCGACCCGCTGGGCACCACGAGCTGGGCGGAGGGCGTGCGTCTCGTCCGCGACGACGGCAGCCCGATCCGCCCCGGGGACCAGCAGCCCGGCTCGCTCGAGACGGTCTTCCCGGCCGTCCCGGGCGGGAACCGGGAGTCCGACGCCGCGACGATGCTCATCCGGCTGCGCCCGGAGCAGGTGTCGGTCGACCGGCCGCGGAACGGCCAGGAGGACTTCGGCTACGGCGACTACGTGGCCTACTCCAAGATCTGCACCCACGCCGGCTGCCCGGTCTCGCTGTACGAGCAGGAGACCAGCCGCATCCTGTGCCCGTGCCACCAGTCGCAGTTCGACGTGACCCAGGGCGCCAAGCCGGTGTTCGGCCCGGCCACCCGCCCCCTGCCCCAGCTGCCGATCACCGTCGACGACGAGGGCTACTTCGTTGCCCGTAGTGACTACATTGAGGCTGTTGGCCCCACCTACTGGAACCGGGAGCGCATCTGATGGCTCGCACCGCCACAGCGCCGGGTGTCCCGACCTCGAGACTGGGCAAGGCGGCGCTGGAGGTCGACGACCGCCTGATCGTCGCCGGCCCGCTCCGCCGCAGCCTGAACAAGGTCTTCCCCGACCACTGGTCCTTCCTGCTCGGCGAGATTGCGCTCTACTCGTTCGTCGTCCTGCTGCTGTCCGGCACGTACCTGACGTTCTTCTTCGACGCCTCCATGCGCGAGGTCGTCTACGAGGGCACGTACGCGCCGCTGCGGGGTGCCGAGATGTCGGCTGCCTACGAGTCGACGCTGTACCTCTCGTTTGACGTCCGTGGCGGCCTCTTCGTGCGGCAGCTGCACCACTGGGCGGCACTGCTGTTCGTGGCCTCGATCGTCGTCCACCTGCTGCGCATCTTCTTCACCGGCGCCTTCCGGCGGCCCCGTGAGACGAACTGGCTGATCGGCATCGCGCTGCTCGTCCTCTCGTTCGCTATGGGGTTCACCGGCTACTCGATGCCGGACGACCTGCTCTCCGGCACCGGCCTGCGGATCGTCTCGGCGATCATCCTGGCGATCCCGGTGGTCGGCACGTGGGTGCACTGGGCCGTCTTCAACGGCGACTACGTGGGCGAGTTCATCGTCGGCCGCATGTACATCGTGCACGTGCTGATCATCCCGGCGATCATCCTGGCGCTGATCGCGATGCACCTGCTGATCCTGGTCAAGCAGAAGCACACCCAGTTCCCCGGCCCGGGGCGGACCGAGCACAACGTGGTCGGCAACCGGCTCTTCCCGGCCTTCGCCGGCAAGGCCGGTGGTCTGTTCTTCATCGTGTTCGGCGTCTGCGCCGCGCTCGGTGGCCTGGTGCAGATCAACCCGGTGTGGCTGTGGGGCCCGTACAACCCGGCGCAGGTCTCGGCCGCGTCGCAGCCCGACTGGTACGTCATGTTCCTCGACGGCTCGACCCGTCTGTTCCCCGCCTGGGACATCAACCTGCCCGGCGACTACACGATCCCGGCGCTGTTCTGGCCGACCGTGGTGCTGCCCGGCATCCTCTTCACGCTCCTCGCGCTGTACCCGATGATCGAGCGGAAGCTGACCCGGGACACGGCCTCGCACCACCTGCTCCAGCGTCCCCGCGACGTGCCGGTGCGGACCTCGCTGGGGATGATGGCGCTCACCTTCTACGTGGTCCTCATGATCTCGGGCGGAAACGACGTCGTCGCCGAGAAGTTCGACATCAGCCTCAACGCGATGACCTGGGCCGGCCGCATCGGGCTGATCATCCTGCCCCCGCTCGCCTACGTGTTCGCCTACCGGATCTGCCTCGGCCTGCAGAAGCACGACCGGGAGGTCCTCGAGCACGGCCTCGAGACCGGTGTCATCCGGCGGCTGCCGCACGGTGAGTTCATCGAGGTCCACCAGCCCCTCGGCCCGGTCGACGAGCACGGCCACGGCCAGCTGGCCTACGGCGGCGCTCCGGTGCCCAAGCGGATGAACCAGGTCGGCGGCGCCCGCCGCGCCGTCCGCGGGTTCTTCAAGCCGATCGAGGAGCCGGTGCAGGTCGAGCTCGAGCAGCGTCGCGACGAGCACGGCCTCGCGGCCGCCGAGTCCGACCGCGAGCTCACCACCTCCGGCCGTCCCTCCGACGGTGGTCGGCCGCAGGAGCCGCGCGACTGACCACCCGCACCACGCAGCAGGGCCCCGACGGATCCCGTCGGGGCCCTGCTGCGTTCCGGGCTCCGTGACCCGGGGACGCCGTCCCCTCCCCGTCGGCGTGACCGTCGTCGCCGTCCTCGGAGCCGTGGACGGCGGCCGGATCACCGGCTGCCACCGGCGCGGGCACCCGGTCCGGCTCAGGGGCACGGCGCGCACGGTCCCGGGGTCCGAGGAGGCGCTGAGGCCGCCCCGAGGCCCTCGCGCGGTGGCCGAGCCGAGGAGCGTTGCCCCTTCCCCGTGCCGGCGCACGACGGCTCCGCACGGTCCGCCGCACCCACCGGTGAGCGGGCCAGCCGGCACCCGCGCGCGGGACCCCGTCGGACGGTCGCCGTCCTCACCGGATGACTCGACCGCCCCTCCCAGGGCGGCAGGCGGGATATCGGGGACTCGAGAGGGTCTCGGGCCGCCCGGGGGCCGTCCCGGCTGCAGCCCCGCCCCGGCCGTGCGCGGAGCGCGCCGAGGGACGTGCCCCTCCCCCGCCCTCTGCAGGGCGCTACTCCTGGCGCTGCCGCACTCCTGGTGGAGCCGGCTCGCGACCACCCGTCCACGCGAGGCGGTCGGCGTCCTCACCGACCCACGGACGGCCACGGCCGGGACCGCTCATCGCGACGCCCTCCGGCGAACGGCGTACCACGGCCTGCGACGCCCACGAATCCCACGGGCGCGGTGTGCGGTGGCACCTCCCTCAGGAGCCGAGCGGGCGGGCCACCCCCCACGGACACCCGCTCCGCCGCGGCGACCGCACGACCGAGCACGCCGATCCCGGCCACCTGCGACCCCCTGCGACCCGGGTGGACCCCAGCGCCATTCACCGCGCCGTCCACGGGACGACAGCCGCCCGCACGGGGGGCCCGGGACCGCCGTCCGCCCCGCGACGACGAGGGCCCCTCCCGCGGCAGCGGAGAGGGGCCCTCGTCGTCGGGGCGGGAGCGCTCAGCCCTGGGCGTTCTGCCCCACGTAGTACTCGAACAGCAGGCCGCCGATGGTGGTCAGCAGCGCTGCGGTGGCCAGGATGATCAGCCAGGGGTAGAAGAAGGCCAGCGCCAGCCCCATGAGACCGGCCGACAGGGCCATGCCGAACGGCCAGTAGCTGCCCGGGCTGAAGAAGCCCAGCTCGCCCGCGCCGTCGGCGATGTCGGCGTCCTTGCGGTCCTCGGGACGGGCGTCGATGCGCCGCGAGATGAACCAGAAGAAGCCGCCGACCAGGAACGTCAGCCCACCGGAGAGGACCAGGGCCGTCGTCCCGATCGGCTCACGGGACCAGATCCCGTAGACGGCGGCCATGAGCAGACAGAAGACGCCGATGACGTTGAAGATGAGCGCTTCGACCTTCACGGCCGTCCCTCCAGCGTGGTGTGCGGTGCGCGGGTGGCGGACACGTCAGCCGTCGGCCCGCTGCACGTCGTCGACCAGGTCGAACGGCGAGGTGCTCGTCGCCGCGCCCGGCTGACCGATGCTCTCGAGCGCTTCGTAGGTGGTCAGGCCGGACTCCCGCGCGGCCAGGTAGGCGTCGTAGTCGGCCGGCGAGACCGCCCGCACCTCGAAGTTCATGTAGGCGTGGTAGGTGCCGCAGAGCTCGGCACAGCGGCCCACGAAGGCGCCCTCCTCACGGATGGTCACCTCGAAGACGTTGTCGCGACCGTTCTCGTTGCCCGGGATGACGTCGAGCTTGAAGAGGAACTCCGGCACCCAGAACGAGTGGATGACGTCGGCCGAGGCCACCTCGAAGCGGATGTCCTGGTCGGTGGGCAGGACGAGGATCGGGATCTCGTCGCTGTTGCCGACCGTGTTGATCGGCTCGCCGTCGGCCCCGGTGGTCTCCGGGTAGACGAACTGCCAGTTCCACTTGAAGGCGTTGACCGCGACGGTGACGTCGGGGTCGGAACTGCGCTCCTGCACCCGGTTCTGCACGACGACCGTGAAGAAGAACAGCCCGGCGATGATGAGGAACGGGATGATCGTGTAGACGATCTCCAACGGCAGGTTGTACGCCGTCTGCTTCGGCAGTTCGTCGCCGCGCTTGCGGTGCATGACGACCGACCAGCCGATGAGCCCCCACACCGCGAAACCGACGATCAGGGCCGCGATGACCGACCAGATCCACAGGTCGCGCATGTAGACCGACTCGTCGGTGACCCCGTCGGGCCAGCCCCAGCGCCAGAACTCGTTGTTCGGGGTGCACCCGGTCAGGGCGAGCACCCCCAGGAGACCGAGCGCGGCGACCCGCGCGAGCCTGCTGCCTCGAGCCACTGCTCGCTGCCTCCTCGTCCTCGTCCGGTGCGCCGGACGGTCTTCCCGGCGGGCCGTCAGCCGGTCCCGGCGAACGGCGCCTGTGCCGACCACAGTCTGCGGCGAGACTAGCCGACCCCGCACGGCGGCCGACCACCGGAGACACCCCAGCGGCGGGTCGGGGTCCCAGGCGGCCGGGCGAGGGCCCGGGAGCCCGCGCCGGACGGCGGCCGGGGCCGACGGTGGCACGGTGAGCCCTCCCACCGGCGTCCCCTGCCGGGGGGCAGCGCCGGTTACAGTCGAGGCCGTGTTCTCCCGGCTGCTGACCCCCAAGTGGGTGCTCCTGCACCTGGTGGTGGCCGCCCTCTTCGTGGCCACCTTCTTCCTGGGGTACTGGCAGCTGTCCAAGGCCGAGGCCGGCGGCGGCGCGGTGAACTGGAGCTATGCGCTGCAGTGGCCGCTGTACGGGTTCATGGGCCTGTGGTTCTACGTGCGCATGTGCCGGGAGGAGGTCAACCGCGACCCCGACGAGGACGAGCCGGGCAGCGCCGTGGTCCTCTACCAGCGGCCCCGCATCGACACCTCCGGCGACCCGGAGCTGGCCGCCTACAACGCCTACCTCGCCGAGCTCAACGAGCGGGCGCTGCAGCAGCGGGCCGAGCATGGCCGCTGAGTCGACGACGGCCTCCCGGCTGCCCCGCGCCCTGGCCCGTCGGGTGGGTCAGAGCGTGCCCACCGCGCTGACCCGCTACCGCGTGATGGCCTGGATCGTGGGCGTCCTGCTGATCGCGCTCGTCCTGGTCGCCGTGCCGCTGAAGTACCTCGGCGGCATCGACGGCCCCGTGTCGGTCATCGGCACCCTGCACGGCTGGCTCTACTTCGTCTTCTTCCTGACCGCGTGCGACCTCGCCCTGCGCGCCCGCTGGACGCTCAAGGGCACCGTGCTGGTGCTCGTCGCCGGCACCGTCCCGATCCTGTCGTTCGTCGCCGAACGGATCGCGACCCGCAAGACCCGCGCCGGCGAGCGCGTCTGACCGTCGTCCCGGCCACCGAGCCGGGCCAGAGCCGACCTCCCGGAGACCTGCGCCTCATGTGTGGCCTGCTGGCCTACCTGTCCACCGACGCCGACCGCGTGACCGACTCGACCGTCGAGGGGGTCCGCGACGCGCTGCACTGCCTGCGGCACCGCGGCCCCGACGAGACCCAGGTCTGGAACGACGCACGGGTCGCCTTCGGCTTCAACCGGCTGGCGTTCATCGACATCGAGCACAGCCACCAGCCGATGCCCTACGCCGACGGCCGGTACCGGATCGTCTTCAACGGCGAGATCTACAACTACGTGGAGCTGCGCCAGGAGCTCGCGGCCCTCGGCGCGCGGTTCGCCACCGAGGGCGACACCGAGGCGATCGTCGCCGGCTACCACCACTGGGGTCAGGACGTCGTCCGGCGGCTGCGCGGCATGTTCGCCTTCGTCATCTGGGACACCCTGACCGGGACGGCGTTCGGCGCGCGCGACCCGTTCGGCATCAAGCCGTTGTTCACCGCCCGCCTCGCCGACGGCGCGCTGGTCTTCAGCTCCGAGAAGAAGGCGCTGCTGGAGATGCTCGGCGGCAGCGACGCGGCCGGGGGCGTGGACTCCGCCTCGCTGCAGCACTACCTGACGCTGCAGTACGTCCCGGAGCCCGCGACGCTGCACCGCGGCATCCGGCGGATCGAGAGCGGCACCAGCTTCACCGTGGTGGACGGCGAGCTGCACACCAACCGCTACTTCCACCCGACCTTCCCCGTCCGGCCGGTCTCCGCGGACGAGCAGCAGGGCCTCTACGACCGCATCGCCGCGGTGCTCGACGACTCGGTGCGGGTGCACATGCGCGCCGACGTCACCGTCGGCTCGTTCCTCTCCGGCGGCATCGACTCGACCGCGATCGCGGCGCTGGCCAAGCGGTACAACCCCGACCTGATGACCTTCACGGTCGGCTTCGAGCGGGAGGGCTACTCGGAGATCGACGTCGCGGCGGAGTCCGCGGCCGCGATCGGCGTCGAGCACGTGACGAAGGTGGTCACGCCCGAGGAGTTCGCCGAGTCGATCCCGCTGGTCGTCTGGTACCTCGACGACCCGGTCGCCGACCCCGCGCTCGTGCCGCTGTGGTTCGTCGCCCGCGAGGCCCGCAAGCACGTGAAGGTGGTGCTCTCCGGGGAGGGCGCCGACGAGCTCTTCGGCGGCTACAACATCTACCGCGAGCCGCTGTCGCTGGCGGCGTTCGAGAAGCTGCCCGGCGGGATCCGCCGGGCGCTGGGCGCGCTGTCGGCGCGGCTGCCCGACGGCATGCGCGGCAAGGACCTGCTGCGCCGCGGTTCCATCCCGCTCGAGCAGCGGTACTACGGCAACGCCCGCATCTTCCGGGACGACGAGCTCGGGTTCCTCGAGCGGCGCGACCCCGACCTGTCGCACGTCGCCGTGACCCGTGGGCTGTACGAGCGGACCCGCGCGGCCGGCTACGACGACGTGACCGCCATGCAGTACGTGGACCTGTTCACCTGGCTGCGGGGCGACATCCTGGTCAAGGCCGACAAGATGACCATGGCCAACTCACTCGAGCTGCGGGTGCCCTTCCTCGACCCGGAGGTCTTCGCCGTCGCCGGCACGCTCCCGGTCGACGAGCGGGTGACCAAGGAGACGACGAAGTACGCGCTGCGCAAGGCGCTCGAGCAGATCGTGCCGCCGCACGTGCTCCACCGCCGCAAGCTGGGCTTCCCCGTCCCGACCCGGCACTGGCTGGCCGAGGACCTGCACGACTGGGCGCGGCAGATCATCGAGGAGAGCCAGACCGACGAGTGGCTCGACCGGCGGCAGATCCTCTGGATGCTCGACGCCCACCGCGACAACCACCGGGCCGGCTCGGCGGTCGACCTGTCCCGCAAGCTGTGGACGCTGTTGGTGTTCATGGTCTGGCACGGCGTGTTCGTCGAGCAGCGCATCAAGGTCGACGTCCCCGAGACCGTCTACCCCGTCCGGTTGTAGTCCGCGGACGACGAACGGCCCGGCTCCCAGGGGGAGCCGGGCCGATTCACGTTCTGGCGGGAGCCGCCCCTGCGAGGGCGGTGCCGCATTGCGGAGCCCGGAGGGCTCCCGACGCGGTGCCGCGGACACGCTCAGCGCACCCGGGGCACGGCACCTGGCCGCGGTGCGGTCCGGAGGACCGCGATGTCATCGACTCAGCTGAAGGAGTCGCCGCAGGCGCAGGAGCCGGTGGCGTTCGGGTTGTCGATCGTAAAGCCCTGCTTCTCGATCGTGTCGACGAAGTCGATCACGGCACCGCCGAGGTAGGGGCCGCTCATCCGGTCGACGATGACCTCGACGCCACCGAAGTCGTAGGTCTGGTCGCCGTCGAGGAACCGCTCGTCGAAGAAGAGCTGGTAGCGCAGGCCCGAGCAGCCGCCGGGCTGGACGGCGATGCGCAGGCGGAGGTCGTCGCGACCCTCCTGGTCCAGCAGCGCCTTGACCTTGGCGGCAGCGGGGTCGCTGAGAATGACCCCGGTGGCCGTGGTGTCCTGCACCGTCATGTTGGAAGTCCTCCCACGTTCGAGGGTGCCTGCTGCGGCACGTCCTGCAGCAGGCCAACACCGCCGGAGCGGAGCCTCTTCCCACTGTACGGCGTGGAGTGCCGTGCAGACCGGGATCGGCCGAGGTCACACGTAGACTCGGGGCCGTGAAGCTCCGCCTGCCCGGACGCCGCGACCGCACCGCGGCCGCGACCGACCCCGCCGCCGACGTGACCGCGCAGCTGGTGCGGACGGGCGGCAAGGGTCGACCCACGCCCAAGCGCAACGAGGCCCAGGGACGCCGTCCCGGGCCTCCCCCGCCGCCTCCGCAGACCCGCAAGGAGGCCTACAAGCGGATGCGCGAGCAGCAGGCCGCCAACCGCAGGGCCACCCGCGCCGGAGCAGCCCGTGGCGACGTGACGTACCTGCCGCCCCGCGACCAGGGTCCGGTCCGGAAGCTGGTCCGCGACGTCGTCGACGCCCGCCGCAACGCCGGCAGCTTCTTCCTCCTCGTCGCCGCGCTGGTGCTCATCGGCAACTTCGTGCCGAACGAGCAGGTGCGCAGCTACACCGTCTCCATCTGGCTGGTGTTCTTCCTGCTGATGATCGCGGACTCGATCGTGCTGGGCCGGCGGATCAAGAGGAAGGTGCTCGAGCGCTTCCCCGGCCAGGACCACAAGATGAAGGGCCTGGTCTGGTACGGGATCAGCCGGGCCACCATGATCCGCCGCTGGCGCTTCCCCAAGCCCGAGGTCCGGCTGGGCGCCCAGGTCTGAAAGAGGGCCCCGTCCTCCCCTCGACGTCCTTGCACGCTCAGGGACGCCCTGGAGGGCGTCGGAGCCGCGGGGCTAGCGTCGGGCGGCGTGGAATCCCGACGACTGGGCCGCTCCGGCCTGAACATCTCCGCGATCGCCTACGGCAACTGGCTGACCCACGGCGGCCAAGTCGAGGAGGACGCCGCACACGCCTGCGTCCGCGCCGCCCTCGACGCCGGCATCACCACCTTCGACACTGCCGACGTCTACGCCGGCACCCGGGCCGAGGCGGTGCTGGGCCGGGCCCTGGCCGGTCAGCGCCGCGAGGGGCTCGAGGTGTTCACCAAGGTCTACTGGCCGACCGGTCCGGGCCACAACGACCGCGGCCTGTCCCGCAAGCACATCACCGAGAGCTGCCACGCCTCGCTGCGGCGGCTGCAGACCGACTACGTCGACCTGTACCAGGCGCACCGCTACGACCCGACGGTGCCGCTCGAGGAGACGATGACGGCGTTCGCCGACCTCGTCCGGGCCGGCAAGGTGCTCTACATCGGTGTCTCGGAGTGGACGGCGGAGGAGATCGCCGCCGGCGCCGCCCTCGCCCGCGACCTCGGCGTCCAGCTGATCAGCAACCAGCCGCAGTACTCGATGCTGTGGCGGGTCATCGAGGACGAGGTCGTGCCCACCTCCGAGAAGGAGGGGGTGTCGCAGATCGTGTGGTCCCCACTGGCGCAGGGCGTGCTCACCGGCAAGTACCTGCCCGGTCAGCAGCCGCCGGCCGACAGCCGCGGCGGGCACGCGGAGGCCGGCGGGTCGATGCGGCGCTTCCTGCGGGACGACGTCCTGACGCGGGTCCAGGACCTGCGACCGGTCGCCGAGGACCTCGGCCTGTCCATGGCCCAGCTGGCCGTCGCGTGGGTGCTGCAGAACCCCAACGTCGCGGCGGCGATCATCGGCGCGACCCGGCCCGAGCAGGTGCAGGACAACGTGGCGGCGGCTGGGGTGATCCTCGGCGCCGACGTCCTGGCCCGGATCGACGAGGTCCTGGGGGACGTCGTCGAGCGCGACCCCGCCAAGACCGCCCGCGGCTGAGAAAGGACCCCCTGCCCCCCGCCACTCACAAGTTCGCGGCGGGACCCTGCAGGGGGCCGCCGTCCTCCCCACCCTTCGCAAGCTCAGGGTGGGGCCCTGGACGGGGCCACCTGAGCCCGCCCGGCTTCCCTGGGCGGGCTCAGGTCGCGGCCAGGCCCATCGGGCCGTAGACCTCCTGATCGCCGTCGAAGAGCGTCACCGTCGCCACCCCGCGCTCGAGCAGGTCGCGCCAGTTCTCCCCCAGCCAGGACTCCGCGTCGCCCTGGTTGTCCGCCCGCGGCACCTCCACCCCGACCGCGGCGGGGTCGAGTTCCGCCCCCGAGGGGTCCTCCAACCGCCAGTACCAGCTCATGCGCATTGAGGGTAGTGAGCGCCGGCACCGTGGCCGGAGTGTGACCCGCGCCTGGTTACCCCGGCGATCATCGGGGGCATGTGAGGACATCGACAGTCTCCCCCCGCCTCGGAGGACCGATGACCGCGGGCGGGCTCTCCCGGTAGGTCTCCACGGCGGTGTCGCGCGCCCGGTAGGCCTTCTCGCGGGCACGCTCGGGGACGTCGAGCCGGTGC
>NZ_NVPT01000127.1 GCF_002802985.1 Geodermatophilus chilensis
TCGTCGGCAGCGTCGGATGTGTATAAGAGACACGGGAAGATGAGCCGGTGAGCTCCGAGTCGACCGCCCTCTCCCCCGAGGTCACCGCCCGCTGGCAGGCCCGTTTCCGCGCGCCCCGGGTGAGCTTGCCCGACTGGGCGCTGGAGGCCCCGCACCGCAACCTGTACGCCTCCGACGTCAGCGGCGTCGTCGAGCAGTACGCGTGGGACCGCACCACCGACGCCCACCGGCAGGCGACCGACCGGGCCAACGGCACGCTGATCGGCACGCTCAGCCCGGACGGCGAGACGATCTGGTGGTTCGCCGACACCGACGGCGACGAGTTCGGCGTCTGGATGACCCAGCCCTTCGCCGGCGGGGAGGACCGCGTCGCCGTCCCCGAGGTCGGGCCCGCCTACCCGGCGGGGCTGGAGGTCGGCCGCCGGATGGTGGCGATCGGCCGCTCGACCGACGACGGCTCGGAGCTGTGGCTGGCGCCGTCCGGGGGCTCCCCGCGGGTGGTCTACCGGCACGAGGACCCGGCGTCGGTCGACGCGCTGATCCACGACGAGGACCTGCTGGTCATCTCGCACTCCGAGCACGGCGACGCGCGCTACCCGGCGCTGCGGGTGCTGCGCACGGCCGACGACGGCGTGGTGGCCGAGAAGTGGGACGGCGAGGGCCGCGGCCTGCACGCGCTGGAGTTCGCCCCGCTGCCCGGCGACCGGCGGCTGCTGGTCGGCCACGAGCGGCGCGGCCGCGAGGAGCTGCTGGTCTGGGACGTCGCCGGCGACACCGAGACCGAGATCGTGCTCGACCTGCCCGGCGACGTGACCGCCGGCTGGTACCCCGACGGCTCGGCGCTGCTGGTCGGCCACGACCACGCCGCGCGCAGCGAGCTGTACCGCTACGACCTCGCCAGCGGCGCACTGGAGCGGCTGGACACCCCGCGTGGCGTCGTCCGCGGGGCCACCGCCCGTCCGGACGGCGCGGTGGAGCTGGCCTGGTCGAACTCCGAGCGGCCGCCGGTGATCCGGCGGGCCGACGGCCCGGTCGTGCTGGCCGCCCCCGGCGAGGAGCCGCCCGCGGCCTACCCGGTCGAGGACCGCTGGGTGCCCGGCCCCGGCGGCGACATCCACGCCCTGGTGGTGCGCCCGGCCGGCCCGGCGCCGTACGCGACGGCGTTCCTGGTGCATGGCGGCCCGGAGGCGGCCGACGACGACTCCTACCGCGCCCGCCGCGCGGCCTACGTGGACGCCGGGTACGCCGTCGTGCACGTCAACTACCGCGGCTCGACCGGCTACGGCAGCGCCTGGCGCGACGCACTGACCGGCCGGCCGGGGCTCACCGAGCTCGAGGACGTCGCCGCCGTCTACGACGCGCTGGTCGCCGAGGACTTCCTCGACCCGTCGCGGGCGCTCATCTCCGGCGGGTCGTGGGGCGGTTTCCTGACCCTGCTCGGGCTGGGCACGCAGCCGGAGCGCTGGGCCGCCGGGATCGCCGAGGTGCCGGTGGCCGACTACCTGGCCGCCTACGAGGACGAGATGGAGGGCCTGCGGGCCTACGACCGGGCGCTGTTCGGCGGGTCACCGGACGAGGTGCGCGAGGTCTACGTGCGCTCCTCGCCGATCACCTACGCGCAGGACGTCGCCGCGCCGGTGCTCGTGGTGGCGGGTGCGAACGACCCGCGCTGCCCGATCCGGCAGATCGACAACTACCTGGCGCGCCTGGAGGAGCTCGACAAGCCGCACGAGGTGTACCGCTTCGACGCCGGCCACGGCTCGCTGGTCATCGAGGAGACCATCCGCCAGGTCGAGGTCGCCCTGGACTTCGCGCTGCGCCACGTCAAGCCGTGATCCGCGGTGATCATCGGCGGGTGGCTGCCTCCGACGGCGTGTCGGGCAGCCACCCGCCGATGATCAACTGCGGTCGGCCGCGATCAACTCGGCGATCTGGACGGTGTTGAGCGCGGCGCCCTTGCGCAGGTTGTCGTTGCTGACGAACAGCGCCAGCCCGCGGTCGCCGTCGACACCCGGGTCCTGCCGGATGCGGCCGACGTAGCTCGGGTCCCGGCCGGCCGCCTGCAGCGGCGTGGGGACGGCCGTGAGCTCCACCCCGGGGGCGGCGGACAGCAGCTCGGTGGCCCGCTCGACGGTCAGCGGCCGGGCGAACTCGACGTTGAGCGACAGCGAGTGCCCGGTGAAGACCGGCACGCGCACGCAGGTTCCCGAGACCCGCAGGTCCGGGATGTCGAGGATCTTTCGGCTCTCGTTGCGGAGCTTCTGCTCCTCGTCGGTCTCGAACGTGCCGTCGTCGACCAGCGACCCGGCCATCGGCAGCACGTTGAACGCGATCGGCTTCACGTACTTCGCCGGCTCCGGGAAGGGCACCGCCGAGCCGTCGTGGGTGAGCTCCGCCGCCTTGTCGACGACCGCCTTGACCTGGGTGTCGAGCTCCTCGACGCCGGCCAGGCCGCTGCCGGAGACCGCCTGGTAGGTGCTGGCGATGATGCGCACCAGCCCCGCCTCGTCGTGCAGCGGCTTGAGCACCGGCATCGCGGCCATCGTGGTGCAGTTCGGGTTGGCGATGATGCCCTTGCGCACCTCGGCGAGGGCCCCCGGGTTGACCTCGCTGACGACCAGCGGGACGTCGGGGTCACGGCGCCAGGCCGAGCTGTTGTCGATGACGGTCACGCCGGCCTCGGCGAACCGCGGCGCTTGCACCCGCGAGGTCGAGGCACCGGCCGAGAAGATCGCGATGTCCAGCCCGGTGGGGTCGGCGGTCGCGGCGTCCTCGACGGTGATCTCGCCGTCGCCCCACGGCAGGGTGCTGCCCGCGGAGCGCGCGGAGGCGAAGAAGCGCAGCTCGCTGAGCGGGAAGCCGCGCTCGGCGAGCAGCCTGCGCACCACGGCGCCGACCTGGCCGGTGGCGCCGACGACGCCGACCCGCAGCCCGTCGTTGGCGAAGAGGCTCATCGTCCCGTCCCTCCGTAGACGACCGCCTGCGCCTCGTCGGTGCCGAGGTCGAAGGCGTCGTGCACCGCGCGGACGGCGACGTCCACGTCGGTGTCCCGGCACACCACGGAGATGCGGATCTCCGAGGTGCTGATCAGCTCCAGGTTGACACCGGCGTCGGCCAGCGCGCCGAAGAAACGCGCGGACACGCCCGGGTGGGAGCGCATGCCCGCCCCGACGAGCGACACCTTGCCGATGTGCTGGTCGAAGGTGACGTCGGTGTAGCCGACGGTGTGCTTGACCTTCTCCAGCGCCGCGATCGCCGCCGGCCCGTCGCTCTTGGGCAACGTGAAGGAGATGTCGGCGAGCTTGCTGGCCGCCGCCGACACGTTCTGCACGATCATGTCGACGTTGACCTCGGCCTCGGCGAGCACACGGAACAGCTGCGCGGCCTCGCCCGGCCGGTCCGGCACCCCGAAGACGGTGATCTTGCCCTCGGAGCGGTCGTGCGCGACGCCGGTGATGATGGCCTGTTCCACCGTGAGGTCCTCCATCGAGCCGGTCACCGTGGTGCCGGGGAGCTGGGAGTAGGAGCTGCGGACGTGCACCGGGATGCCGTAGCGGCGGGCGTACTCGACGCAGCGGAGCATGAGCACCTTCGCCCCCGAGGCGGCGAGCTCGAGCATCTCCTCGTACGTCACCGTGTCCAGCCGCCGGGCGTTGGGCACGATCCGCGGGTCGGCGGTGAAGACGCCGTCGACGTCGGTGTAGATCTCGCAGACGTCGGCCTGCAGGGCCGCGGCGACGGCCACGGCGGTCGTGTCGGAGCCGCCGCGGCCGAGCGTGGTGACGTCCTTGGTGTCCTGGCTGACGCCCTGGAAGCCGGCGACGATCACGATCGAGCCCTCGTCGAGGGCGTCGCGCAGCCGCCCGGGCGTGACGTCGATGATCCGCGCCTTGCCGTGGCTGGAGGTGGTGATCACCCCGGCCTGCGAGCCGGTGAACGACCGGGCCTCGTAGCCGTGGGTGTTGATCGCGATCGCCAGCAGGGCCATGGAGATGCGCTCGCCCGCGGTGAGCAGCATGTCCAGCTCGCGGCCGGCCGGCTCGTCGGTGATCTGCGCGGCCTGGTCGAGCAGCTCGTCGGTGGTGTCACCCATCGCCGAGACCACGACGACGACGTCGTTGCCGGCTTCCTTGGCCGCCACGATCCGCTCGGCGACGCGCTTGATGTGCGCTGCGGAGGCGACGGACGAACCGCCGTACTTCTGGACGACGAGGGCCACGGGTCCACAGGCTACCGAGGTCCTCCGCGACGGCCGTGCTTGCATCCCCCTGGGCAGGGCGATGTGATCACCGGGTGGACGACGTGGAGCGCTGGCTGCTGACGGGCGAGGAGCGGGGCAACCCGGCGACGTCCCTGCCGGCGTACACGGAAGGCAACCTCGCCGAGGCGCTCGTGCACGGGGTCACCTACTTCGACCGGCTGGTCGAGCACGTCGAACGGCTGGACGCCGGGGACCACCTGTTCTTCACCGACTGGCGCGGCGACCCCGACGAGGAGCTGCGCCCCGGCGGGCCGACCGTCGCCCAGCTGTTCACCGACGCGGTGCGCCGCGGCGTGTGCGTGCGCGGGCTGGTGTGGCGCTCGCACGTCGACTGGATGTCGTTCAGCGCGGAGGAGAACCGGGCGTTGGACGACGAGGTCGAGCACGGCGGCGGCGAGGTGATCCTCGACCAGCGGGTGCGCCGCGGCGGCAGCCACCACCAGAAGCTCGTCGTCCTGCGGCACGACCAGGACCCGACCCAGGACGTCGCCTTCGTCGGCGGGATGGACCTGTGCCACAGCCGCCGGGACGACGCCGAGCACCGGGGCGACCCGCAGTCGCTGGCGATGTCGGCGGCGTACGGCGAGACGCCGCCGTGGCACGACGTCCAGCTGATGCTGCGCGGGCCGGCGGTCGGCGTCCTGGACACCGTGTTCCGCGAGCGCTGGAACGACCCGACCAACGCCGACTCCGGCAACCCGATCGCGTGGGTGCTCGACCGGCTGCGCGGCGCCCGCCTGGACCCCGACCCGCTGCCGCCCCAACTGCCGGCCCCGCCGCCCTGTGGCCCGCACGTGGTGCAGAACCTGCGCACGTACCCGGCGATCCGACCGCCCTACGACTTCGCGCCGCGCGGCGAGCGCTCGGTGGCCCGCGGGTACTCCAAGGCGATCAAGCAGGCCCGCCGGCTGGTGTACCTGGAGGACCAGTACATGTGGTCGGCCGACGTCGCCCGGCTGTTCGCCGAGGCGCTGGCCGACAACCCCGGACTGCACCTGGTCGTCGTGGTGCCGCGGGTGCCCGACCAGGACGGCGCCGTCGCGGAGCGGTCGCAGTACGTCGGCCGCTGGCAGGCGCTGGAGATGTGCCGGCGGGCCGGGCGCAACCGGGTGCACGTCTTCGACGTGGAGAACCACGAGGGGACGCCGGTCTACGTGCACGCCAAGGTCTGCGTGGTGGACGACGTGTGGGCCAGCGTCGGCAGCGACAACTTCAACCGACGCTCCTGGACCCACGACAGCGAGCTGTCCTCCGCCGTCCTGGACACCACCCGGGACCCGCGCGAGCCCCGCGACCCGGCCGGGGCCGGCGACGGCGCCCGCACGTTCGCCCGCGACCTGCGCCTGGTGCTGGCCCGCGAGCACCTCGACCGGGCCGCCGACGGCAGCGAGGACGAGGACCTCCTCGACCCCGACGCGTTCGTGCGGACGCTGGAGGCCTCGGCCGCCGAGCTCGACGCCTGGTACGCCGGGGGCCGCCGCGGCCCGCGCCCGCGCGGCCGGCTGCGCGAGCACAACCCCCCGCGGCTGTCGCTGCCCACCCGGCTGTGGGCGACGCCGGTGTACCGCCTGGTCGACGACCCCGACGGCCGCCCGTTGAGCATGCGGCTGCGCAAGGCCTTCTGACCGCCGCCGGGTGAGGCGGGACCGGCAGCCCACCTCCCGGCAAGCTCCACCCCTGCCCCGCCCTGTGGGCACCGGCGGAAGCGCTGACCCACAGGACCCCCGGAAGCTCAGTCGCTGCCCCGCCCTGTGGGCACCGGCGGAGGAGCCCCCCGCATACGTTCTGGAGGCTCAGCCGCTGCCCCGCCCTGTGGGCAGGGGTGGAGCTTCCACAGGTGCAGGTCCTCGCCCCCGGCTCTCACCGCGGTCGCCCACGCTGGCTGTGTGTCCCCCGACCTGTCCGGGCTCCTCCGTCGCATCCGGCGCACCGCCGACCTGTCGCAGCGAGAGCTCGCCGCACGGACAGGCGTCTCGAAGTCGACGCTCGCAGCGGCGGAAGCCGGCACACGTGACCTGGGCGTCATGCGCCTGGCGCTCATGGCGGAGGTCGCCGGCTTCCGACTCGCCCTCCTCCACGCCGATGGGCGGGAGGTGACCGGGATGGACCCCGACGGTGCCCGCGACACCACGGGACGCCGTCTGCCCGCACACCTCGACACCGAGCACACCGACGACGTGGCCGACCGGTGGTCGGACCGCCGCGACCGGCGGCAACCGTGGTTCACCTTCGGCCTCGACCGGGCCGCGCGGGACCGCCAGCGGGCGCGGGCCGGGACGCCGGAGGACCACGACGTCCCCGTATCCGGCGACTCCCCGGCCGAGCGGCGCGCCAGGCGGCAGCGGGCGGCGTGGCGCGCCCGGGAGGACGCGCGTCTGCAGCGGCTCGAGGCGCTGCCCTGGCGACCCCTCGACGACGGCTTCACCTGCGCGTGTCCGCCCGAGTGCGACGAGGTCGACGACGGCTCGGGCCCGCCGAGGCACGCCGCGGTCTGCCCGTGTGGCTGCGACCTCGGCTGACCCGCTGCTACCGTGGCCGTGTGCGCGGCAGCCTCCTGCTTACCCGCCGCGGCGAGGCCCTCTCCTAGGTCGGCCCCCTCGCCGCGGAGACCCTGCCGTGACCGAGTGCGTCCCCGGCGCCGTTCGCTGACCGCCCCATCGGAGCTGCGTCCAGCCCGCGCCCAGAGGAGCGAGAACCCGTGAGCAGGAACCTGAGCGAGAACCACCCGCACGTCCGGAACCCCCAGCAGCCGTCGGGGATGCCGATCCACCGCTACGCCCCCTTCACGCCGATCGTGCTGCCCGACCGCACCTGGCCGGAGGCGGTCACCACGCAGGCACCGCGCTGGTGCGCCGTCGACCTCCGCGACGGCAACCAGGCGCTCATCGACCCGATGACGCCCGACCGCAAGCGGCGGATGTTCGAGCTGCTGGTCCGGATGGGCTACAAGGAGATCGAGGTCGGCTTCCCGGCGGCCAGCCAGACCGACTTCGACTTCGTCCGCCAGCTCATCGAGGACGACCTGGTACCCGACGACGTCACCATCCAGGTGCTGACCCAGGCCCGCGACGAGCTGATCGAGCGCACCTTCGAGTCCCTGCGCGGGGCGAAGCAGGCGATCGTCCACCTGTACAACTCCACCTCCACGCTGCAGCGGCGGGTGGTGTTCGACTCCGACCGCGCCGGGATCATCGACATCGCCGTCCACGGCGCGCAGGTGGTGCGCAAGCTGGCCGAGCAGATGACCGGCACGGACATCTCCTACGAGTACTCCCCCGAGTCCTTCACCGGCACCGAGCTTGACTTCGCCGTCGAGGTCTGCAACGCGGTCACCGACGTGTGGGAGCCGACCCCCGACCGGCCGACGATCATCAACCTGCCGGCGACGGTCGAGATGGCCGAGCCGACGGTCTACGCCGACCAGATCGAGTGGATGCACCGCAACCTGGGCCGGCGCGACTCCGTCGTCCTCTCGCTGCACCCGCACAACGACCGCGGCACCGCCGTCGCCGCCGCCGAGCTGGGCTACCGCGCCGGCGCCGACCGCATCGAGGGCTGCCTGTTCGGCAACGGCGAGCGCACCGGCAACGTCTGCCTGGTGACCCTGGGCCTGAACCTGTTCAGCCAGGGCATCGACCCGCAGATCGACTTCTCCGACATCGACGAGATCCGCCGCACCGTCGAGTACTGCAACCAGCTGGGCGTGGACGAGCGGCACCCCTACGGCGGCGACCTGGTCTACACCGCCTTCTCCGGCTCCCACCAGGACGCCATCAACAAGGGCCTCAAGGCGCTGCAGGCCGACGCGCAGGCCGCCGGCAAGCCGGTCGCCGAGATGCCCTGGGCGGTGCCGTACCTGCCCATCGACCCCAAGGACGTCGGCCGCACCTACGAGGCCGTCATCCGGGTGAACAGCCAGTCCGGCAAGGGCGGCGTCGCCTACATCATGAAGACCGAGAACCAGCTGGACCTGCCCCGCCGGCTGCAGATCGAGTTCAGCGCGGTCGTCCAGCGGCACACCGACGACGAGGGCGGTGAGGTGACCGCCCAGCAGATGTGGGCGGCGTTCTCCAGCGAGTACCTGCCCGACCCCGACGCCCCGTGGGGCCGCTTCTCCCTGGCCGGCCACCGGCACCGGGCCCACGGCGAGCAGCTCGACGAGATGGTGGTCGAGCTCGTCGACGACGGCGTCCCCATGACCGTCGAGGGCCGCGGCAACGGGCCGATCGCGGCGTTCGTCGACGCCCTCCGGTCGGTGGACGTCGACGTCCGGGTCCTCGACTACGCCGAGCACGCCATGTCCGCCGGCGGCGACGCCCGCGCCGCGGCCTACGTCGAGTGCGCCGTCGGCGACCGCGTGCTGTGGGGCGTGGGCATCGACCCCAACATCGTCACCGCGTCGCTGCGCGCGGTCGTCTCGGCGGTGAACCGGGCCCAGCGCTGAGGGCCGGCGGGGCGTCCGGCGACGCCCCGCCCCCGGGCCGGTCGCGGCATCATCGGCCGATGGCCCAGCTGACGCCCTACCTGACCGTGCGCGACGCCCGTGCGGCGACGGCCTGGTACGCCGACGCCCTCGGCGCCCGCGTGGTCGGCGAGCCCCACGTCATGGACGACGACCGCATCGGCCACGCCGAGCTCGACGTCGGCGGGGCGACGCTCTACCTCGCCGACGAGTACCCCGAGCTGGCGCTGGCCGCGCCGGATCCGGGCCGGGTCAGCGTCACGCTGCACCTCGCGGTCCCCGACGTCGACGCCGCCGTGGACCGGGCGGTGGGCGCCGGGGCCGGCGTGGAGCGGCCGCCGTCCGACGGCCCGGGCGGGCGGACCGGCGTTGTCGTCGACCCCTTCGGCCACCGTTGGATGCTCCAGACGCCCGCCCAGGGGCCGGCCGCCGCGCGACCGGCGGTCCGGCCCGGCGACCCGGTGTACCTGACGCTCCGCGTGCCCGACGGCGCCCGCGCCCGCGACTTCTACGAGGCGGTGCTCGGCTGGTCGCTGAACCCCGGCCGGGTCGACGACGGCTGGGAGACCCAGGGTCAGACCCCGACGGTGGGCCTGCACGGCGGGCAGACGCACGACCTGGGCGCCGTACCGATGTACGCGGTCGACGACATCGAGGTCGCCGTCGCCGCGGTGCAGACCGCCGGCGGGCAGGCCAGCGAGGTCGAGCGCCAGTCCTTCGGGTCGTCGGCGTACTGCCGCGACGACCAGGGGCTGCCGTTCTGGCTGGCTCAGCTGGACGGCTGACCGGGCCCGGGCTGTTCGGGCGGGGCGTCGCCGGGCTCGTCGCCGTGGTGCCGCACGTCCTGGTGGCCGGCGCCGCCGAACTCGTCGACCAGCAGCAGGTCGCGGCGCACGTGCCGGCGGCGGTAGGCGACGCGGCTGATCATCTGCGCGCTCACCGGCGCGGTCAGCAACTGGAAGGCCGCCACCAGCAGGAGCATCCAGGCGTTGGCCCAGCCGTCGAGCCGGATGGCGGCGCCGACCATGACCAGCAGCACGCCGAGCACCTGCGGCTTGGTGCCGGCGTGCATCCGGGACAGCACGTCGGGGAACCGCACCAGGCCCAGCCCGGCGGTGAGGCACAGCGCGGCGCCGGCCAGCAGGCAGCTGTAGGCGACGACGTCGTCCCACGCGGTCACGACCGGTTCTCGCGTTCCTCGGCGGCGACCGGCAGGCCCGGGTCCCGGCCGTCGCCGGTGCCCGAGCGCAGCAGCATCCCGCCGATGTAACGGGCCACCGACACCGAGCCGACGAAGGCCAGCAGCGCGACCACCACCAGCACCGGCACCACCGTCGGGTCCTGCGTGAGCGCGGCGTGCACCGCGAGGCCGGCCGAGATGATCACCAGCAGCGTGTCGGTGGCGACCACCCGGTCCAGCAGCGAGGGGCCGCGGGCCAGCCGGACGAGGGCCAGCAGCGCTCCCCCGGCAATCAGCGCGTACAGCGCGTGGTCGACGAGGTTCACGGGAGGCGCTCCGCGGCCGGGGCCGCGCTCAGCCGGGCGACGTCGGCCGGCGAGCCGAACGCGCGCACCAGGCGGTCCTCGGTGCGCAGCACGCTCGCCTTCTCCTCGGCCACCGCGGCCAGGTCGCGCACCTGCAGCAGGTGGAGGGTGATGAGCTTCTCCTCGCGGTCGAGGTCGAGCACCAGCGAGCCGGGGACCAGGGACAGCGCCTCGGCGACCATCGTCAGCAGCAGGTCGGAGTCGGCGCGCAGCTGCACCCGCACGATCGCCGACCGGGTCACCGGCCGCGGACGCACCGTCTGCCAGGCCACCTGCGCGCCGGACACGAACAGGTCGACGACGAAGTGGCCGAGGAAGGCCAGCAGCGGCACCGGCCGCACCCGGGCGCCGCCGACCACGTGCGGGAGCGGCAGCAGCGTCAGCACGGCCAGCGCGACGAGCAGGCCGGAGAGCAGGTTGGCCCAGGACCAGGTGCCCCACAGCAGCATCCAGACCAGCACCAGCCAGACGATCAGCGGGACCTGGTGGCGCAGCCGGGTGGCCGCGGGCTCGACGGTCACGGCACCTCCCCCTCGCCGAACACCGACGAGACGTACGGGGTGCGCTCGAGGAGGTCCGTGGACGCCCGGTCGGCCAGGCCGTAGAGGGGCCCGGCCAGCCCGGTGAGGGCCACGGTGAGCGCCACCAGCGCCGCCGTGGCGCCCACCATCGTCCGGGGCAGCGGGCGCAGCGCCCGCACCGCGCCCGCGGCGGGTGGGAGGTCCGGCTCGGAGGCCGTCGCCACGGCCGTGTGCCGGCGCCACGCGTCCTGCAGCGCGGTCCGCGCCGGGCCGTCGGGGGACGACGTCCCGTCCGGCGACCCCGCACCGTCGGCGGACCCCGCCCGGCGGCGCAGCACGGCGTCCGCGGCGGCGGCCCCGGCGGTGTCCTCGGCCGGCGACTGGTTCGGGGACCGCCAGAACGCGCGGGTCCAGACGCGGGCGACCGCGAGCAGGGTCAGCAGGCTGGTGAGCACCCCGCCGGCCACCAGGGTCGACGCCCCGGCGCTGCCGTCGGCCACCCCGGCCTGCAGCAGCCCCAGCTTGCCGATGAAGCCCGACAGCGGCGGGATCCCGGCCAGGTTCATGGCCGGCACGAAGAACAGCACCGCGAGCAGCGGTGAGCGCCGCGCCAACCCGCCCAGCTTGTTGATCGAGGTCGTGCCGCCCTGGCGCTCGACCAGCCCCGCGACCAGGAACAGCGTCGTCTGGATGGCGATGTGGTGGGCGACGTAGAACACCGCGCCGGCCAGTCCGGCCGCCGTCCCCAGGGCGATGCCGAACACCATGTAGCCGATGTGGCTGACCAGGGTGAACGACAGCATCCGGCGCAGGTCGCTCTGGGCCACCGCGCCGAGGATGCCCACCAGCATCGTGGCCAGCGCCGCCCACAGCAGCAGGTCGTCGAGCGCGCCGCCCGGGAACAGCAGCGTCTGGGTGCGGATGATCGCGTACACGCCGACCTTGGTGAGCAGGCCGGCGAAGACCGCGGTGACCGGGGCGGGGGCGGTCGGGTAGCTGTCGGGCAGCCACGCCGAGAGCGGGAAGACAGCGGCCTTGATGCCGAACGCGATGAGCAGCATCGACTGCAGCAGCACCTGCGTGCCCTCGGGCAGCTCCCCCAGCCGCACCGCCAGCTGCGCCAGGTTCACCGTGCCGGTCGCGGCGTAGACCAGCCCGATCGCGGCGAGGAACACCAGCGAGCTGGTCAGGCTGACCACGATGTAGGTGATGCCGCCACGGATGCGCGCCGCCGTCCCGCCGAGGGTGAGCAGCACGTACGAGGCCATCAGCAGGATCTCGAAGCCGACGTAGAGGTTGAACAGGTCGCCGGCGAGGAAGGCGTTGCCCACGCCCGCGACCAGCACCAGGAACGTCGGGTGGAAGATCGACACCGGGGTGCCCTCGTCCCCGTCGGCGGACCCCTGGCCCACGGCGAAGAGGAGGACGCCGAGCGCCACGGTGGAGGCGACCACCAGCATCAGCGCCGAGAGCCGGTCGACGACCAGCACGATGCCCAGCGGGACCGGCCAGCCGCCGACGGAGACCGCGCTCGCGCCGTCGGCGTCCGCCATGATCAGCAGCACCACCGAGACGGCGAGCACCGCGGTGAGCACGACCGTGCTGAGGGTGCGCTGGAACGTCGGGTGCCCGGAGACCAGCAGCGCGCCGGCCGCCCCCAGCAGCGGGAGCAGCACCGGCAGCGGGGCGAGGACGTCGATCACCGGGCGCCGCTGCCCGTGGGCAGGCCGACGTCGTCCACCAGCTCGTCGGCGTCGGCGGCGCGGGAGTCGGCGTGCATGGCGGCGCGGTCCTCGGGGGCGAGGTCGTCCGGGTCGAGCTCGTCGGCGTCGGTGCCCCGACGGGCGGCCACCCTGCGGTCCTCCTCGTCGGTGCCGACGGCCTCGTTGCGGGCCAGCCGCCAGGAGCGGTGGATCATCGCCAGCAGGAACGCGGCGACGCCGAAGGTGATGACGATCGCGGTGAGGATCAGCGCCTGCGGCAGCGGGTCGTTGAACGCCTCCGGCTCGGAGTAGCCCAGGATCGGCGCCAGCCCCGCGGGCCCGCCGGTCGACAGCAGCAGCAGGTTGGTGGCGTTGCCCAGCAGCAGGAAGCCCAGCAGCACGCGGGTGAGGCTGCGGTCGAGCAGCAGGTACACCCCCGCCGCGTAGAGCCCGCCGATCATCACCGGGAGCACGATCGTGGGGGTCATCGCAGCACCACCTCCCCGGGGGACAGCTCGATCGGGTCCTCCTGGTCCTCCTGGCGGTCGAGCTCCGCGCCCAGGCTGCGCAGCACGTCGAGGACCAGCCCGACGACGATCAGGTAGACGCCGCAGTCGAAGAACAGCGAGGTCACGAGCTTGACGTCACCGAGCACCGGCAGCGTGGCCTCGAGGATCGCGGTCTGCAGCACCCCGGCGCCCAGCAGCAGGCCGGCCACACCGGTGCCGCCGGCGAAGAGCAGCCCGCCGCCGAGCAGCAGGCCCGGCGCGACCGGCGCGGCCTCGCCCAGCTCGTAGCGCCCGCCGGCCAGGTAGCGCAGCACCAGCGCGAGGCCCGCGACCAGGCCGCCGGCGAACCCGCCGCCGGGCTCGTTGTGCCCGGAGAACAGCAGGTACAGCGAGAACACCACGATCGTGTGGAAGAGGATCCGGGTGATGACCTCGAGCACCACCGACCGCCGCGCCGGGTCGAGCGTCGCGGTCGCGGCCAGCCAGCGGTCCCGCGGCGCCCGGCGGCCGCGCTGGCGCCGCTGCGCCAGCTGGGCGCGGTCGACGCGGTCGACCCCGCCGGTGCGCCCGCGGAGGAAGACCAGGCTGGCGACGCCGGTGGCGGCGACGACCAGCAGCGAGATCTCGCCGAGGGTGTCCCAGGCGCGGATGTCGACCAGGGTCACGTTGACGACGTTCTTGCCGCCGCCGAAGTCGTAGGCGGGCCCGGGCCAGGCCTCCGACACCGGCGTCGCGGTGCGGGCCGACAGCGCCACCGCGCCCACGGCGGCCATGAACGCGCCCACGGCCACGGCGATGACCCCGCGGACGGCGCGCTCGCGCGGCCGGTGCCGCTCGGAGATGTCCTTGGGCAGCTTGCGCAGCACCAGCACGAAGACGACGAGGGTGAGCGTCTCGACGAGGAACTGGGTGAGCGCGAGGTCGGGGGCGCCCTGCAGCGCGAAGACGACGGCGATGCCGTAGCCGGTGACGCCGACGACGAGCACGGCCGAGAGCCGCTGGCGGATCCGCAGGGTCAGCGTGGCGGCGGTCACGACGACCACGCCGACCACCGCCTGCACCGGCGTGTCCCAGGCCCGCCACTCGCCCGGCCAGGGTGCCCGGGTGAGCAGCAGCGTCCCGGGCAGGGCCAGCACGACGACCAGGATGGTGCCGAGGTAGGCCGGCAGCGAGCCGCGCTGGGTGGTGCCGGTCACCAGCACCGCGAGCCGGTCGACCGCCTGGACGACGTTCCAGTAGCCCTCGTCGGCCGAGGCGCCCACGGCCACCCGCCGCTGCAGCCGCGCGACCCGCCCGCGGACGGCGAACAGCGCGGCACCGCCGGCGACCGTGAGCGCCGACAGCGCCAGCGCCGGCTGCCAGCCGTGCCACAGCGCCAGGTGCTCGACCTCGGGGACCAGCAGCGGCAGCGTGTCCGCGTACGCGCCGACCAACGGGTCCAGCAGCGGGCTGGCCGGGCCGAGGACCAGCCCGGTCAGCGCCAGGACGGCGGGGGCGGCGAGGAACAGCGGCTCCGGCGGGTGCCCGACCTCGGTGTCGGCGGACCCGGGCTTGCGGGCGAAGGCACCCCACACGAAGCGCGCGGTGTAGGCGGCGGTCAGCACCGAGCCCGCGACCAGCCCGGTCAGGACGACGGCCGCGACGGTCCGGTCGGGCAGGCCGCCGTCCAGCAGGGCCGTGAACGCCGCCTCCTTGCCGACGAAGCCCAGCAGCGGCGGCAGCCCGGCCATGGACGCCGCCGCGGCGGTGCCGATCACGGCGAGCAGCGGCAGCCGCCGGCCCAGACCGGACAGCCGGCGCAGGTCGCGGGTGCCGGTCGCGTGGTCGATCACGCCGACGGTGAGGAACAGCGTGGACTTGAACAGCGCGTGCGCGATCGTCATCACCAGCCCGGCGGCGGCCAGCTCGTGGCTGCCCCCGCCGACCAGCGTCACCAGGAACCCGAGCTGGCTGACGGTGCCGAAGGCCAGCAGCAGCTTGAGGTCCTTCTGGCGCAGCGCGCGGTAGCCGCCGACGAGCATCGTGGCCACGCCCAGGCCCAGCACGACCGGCCGCCAGCCGGGGACGTCGGCCAGCCCGGGGGCCAGCCGCGCGACCAGGTAGACACCGGCCTTCACCATCGCCGCGGCGTGCAGGTAGGCGCTGACCGGGGTCGGCGCCTCCATGGCCGCGGGCAGCCAGAAGTGGAACGGCACCAGGGCGGACTTGGTGACCGCCCCGGCCAGCACCAGCGCCGCGCCGGCGGTCACGGCCGGGCCGCTGCCGGGGTCGGCAACGACCTCCGACAGCAGGAACGAGCCGCTGGCCTGCCCGATCAGGATCAGCCCGACCAGCATCGCCAGCCCGCCGGCGGTGGTGAGCACCAGGGCCTGCGACGCCGCCCGCCGCGCGGCCAGCCGCCGTCCCGAGCCCCCGATCAGGAGGAACGAGAAGACGGTGGTGAGCTCCCAGAACACGTAGAGCAGGAAGAGGTCGTCGGCGAGGACGAGGCCGAGCATGGAGCCGGCGAAGGCGGTCAGGCAGCCGGCGAAGCGGCCGGTGCCCTCCTCGCCCGGGGCGAAGTATCGGGCGCAGTAGACGAGCACCAGGGCCCCGACGCCGGTGACCAGCGCGGCGAAGGTGAGCGCCAAGGCGTCCAGCCGCAGGGCGACGTCCAGCTCCAGGGCGGGGACCCACGGCACCGTCTCGCGGAGCTCCTCGCCGGCGAGCACCGCGCCCAGGCGCGACAGCACCCAGGCGAACGCGGCGGCGG
>NZ_NVPT01000128.1 GCF_002802985.1 Geodermatophilus chilensis
CCACCGGGATGTACCGGTACGGGGTCGTCGGCAGCGTCAGATTTGTATAAGCGACAGCCGGGACGCGGGGCGGGCTTGGGGGCGGCCGCCTGGCCACCGCCGTTGCCGCCGCCGTTGGAACCGGACGCGACGAAGGCCTCCCGGAGCCGCCGGGCCACGGGGGCCTCGACGGTGGAGGAGGCGGACTTCACGAACTCACCCTGCTCCTTGAGCTTGGCGAGCACGGTCTTGCTGTCGACACCGAACTCCTTGGCGAGTTCGTGTACGCGGGCTTTGCCTGGCACGGATCTCCTCGTGTGTGAGGCCGGCGGCTGGCCCGCGCGACCTCGTCGTCAGTACTGCATGGTGGGGTGGCTCATCGTGGGGACTTCACGGCTTGCTCATCCGACGACGTCCTGCTCTCGACGTGCGGACCCGCCGGGTGCGGGTCCGTCTGTGTTGGTGCGGTTGTCGTTCGTGGGTGGTCGCCCGCCCGGGACCCGCTCCCCGGGAGCGCCACAGGCGCGCCGAGGACGTGTTCCCGGAGCGGACCGGCCTCCACCGGGGAGCCGCCGCCTCCGGGGAGGCGCAGCGCCCGGGGGAAGGCCCGGCGTCGCTCCGCTGCGTGCAGGCACTCCGGGGTGGGGTGCAGCGAGGCACCCCGACCAGGGAGCCTCCGTCGCGGGTCGGGGACGAGTGCCCCGTCCCGTGCGACGACGCGCAGCAGGTCGGTGACCGGAGCGCGCTTCCGGCAGCCCACACAGGTGCGCACCGGGATCGACGTTTCGGCCACCCTGCACTCTAGCGCGCTGAGGGCCCCGGGTGTTCCGGGCTCCGGCCACCGGGCACCCGACCGGGGCGTGCGCCCGCGCCCGGCCCCCCGGGACGGCCGCCGCGCGCGGCCGGCGCACCCGAGCGCAGCGGCGCGCGCCCGACGCCCGGCGAGGGGGTGGCGTCGTCGGGCTGGGCGTCGCTGCGGATGTCGATCCGGCAGCCGGTCAGCCGGGCGGCCAGGCGGGCGTTCTGCCCCTCCTTGCCGATCGCGAGCGACAGCTGGTAGTCGGGGACGACGACCCGCACGGCCTTCGCCTGGCGGTCGACGAGCTGGGCGCTGGAGACCCGCGCCGGGCTCAGCGCCGAGGCCACGAAGGTCGCCGGGTCGTCGGACCAGTCGACGATGTCGATCTTCTCGCCGTGCAGCTCGCTCATGACGTTGCGCACCCGCTGCCCCATCGGGCCGATGCAGGCGCCCTTGGCGTTGAGCCCCGGCACCGAGGTGCGGACGGCGATCTTCGAGCGGTGGCCGGCCTCGCGCGCGACCGCGACGATCTCGACGCTGCCGTCGGCGATCTCCGGCACCTCGAGGGCGAAGAGCTTGCGGACCAGGTTCGGGTGCGTGCGCGAGACGGTGACCTGCGGGCCGCGGAAGGTGCGGGCGACCGAGACCACGTAGGCCTTCAGCCGGCTGCCGTGGGGATAGGTCTCCCCCGGCACCTGCTCGGCGGGGGGCAGCACGGCCTCCACCTTGCCGATGTCGACGAGCACCGTGCCGCTGGCGTTGCGCCGCTGGTCGGCCTGCACGATCCCGCTGACGATGTCGCCCTCCTTGCCCGCGTACTCGCCGAAGGTCTGCTCGCGCTCGGCGTCGCGCAGCCGCTGGACGATGACCTGCTTGGCGGTGCTGGCCGCGATGCGACCGAAGTCCTGCGGGGTGTCGTCCCACTCGCGGACGACCTCGCCGTCCGGCCCGAGCTCCTGGGCGAGCACCGCGACCTCGCCGGTCTTGCGGTCCACGTGCACCCGTACGTGCTTGCTCGCGCCGTCGGCGTGCCGGTACGCGGTCACCAGGGCCGTCTCGATGGCCTCGATGACGGTGTCGGCCGGGATGCCCTTCTCCCGCTCGACCGCCTTGAGGGCGGTCACGTCGATGTTCACTGTCCTCCTCCGTCGTCGTCCGCGGGATCCGGCTCCGGTGCAGCGTCCTCGGGCTCCCCGGGTCCGGGCCGGCCGAACTCCACCTGCACCCGCCCGGCGCCCAGCTCCTGCCACGGCACCTGCCGCCGGGTGGGCGGCCGCTTCTTCGCCCCGGGCTTGCCCTTTGCCTCCACCGCGAGGATGACCCCGTCGCCGCCGACCTCGAGCAGCCGCGCGGTCACCTGCTCGGTCGAGCCCGCGGGCCCCACGGCCACGGTGACCAGGCGCCCCGTGTTGCGCCGCCAGTGCCGCGGCTCGGTGAGCGGCCGGTCGACCCCGGGGCTGGTGACCTCCAGCACGTAGGGGGCGCTGCCGAACTCGCCGTCGTGCTCGTCGAGGGCCGTGGAGACCGCGCGGCTGACCTCGGCGACGTCGTCGAGGGTCACGCCGGCGTCCCGGTCGACCACGACCCGGACGATGCTGCGCCGGCCGGCCGGGGTGACGACCAGCTCCTCGAGGTCGTACCCGGCGGCCTCGACGACCGGGGCGACCAGCCCGGCGAGGCGGGTCGCGACGGGGTCGGTGCGGGGGGCGGCGGACACGGCTCCCTCCCTCTCCTGGCTCGGTCGGCGGCGCGCGCACGGTGGTCCGGCGCTCCGTGTCGGAACCCGTCGCGGGGACGGAGGACACGCCGTCGGCCCGGTACCGGGCGGAGGGTCAGGCTACCGCTCCGCCCGCCGGCCCGAGACCGGGCGGCCGGGAGGGACCCGCCCGCCGTGTGCTCCCGGCCCGGCGCGGGCGGGGCTGAGAGAATGGGGGCGATGGTCCCCCTCGCTCCCCCCGCCCCGGCGGGCCTGCCCCGTCGTGCCTTCCTCGCGGCCTCGGCGGGGCTCGCGCTGCTCGCCGCCGGCTGCACCGCGGGCTCCTCGGACACCACGGCGGTGAGCACCGAGGAGGCCGACCGGCTGGCCGAGCAGGTGGCGGTCCAGGAGGCGGTGGTCGCGGCCTACGCGGCGGCGACGACCGCCGACCCCGCCCTGGCCCTCAGCGACCTGGCCGCGCAGGCCGGCGAGCAGCTGGACCGGCTGCGCGCCGCCGCGCCGTCCGCCACGGCGTCGCCGGCCGCGTCCGCCGTGCCGTCGCCGGCCGCGTCCTCCTCGGCGCCGCCGGCCGTCCCGACCGGCGGGGACGTGCGGACCTGGCTGCGCGGGCAGGTGGCCGGCGCGGCCGCTGCCCACGCCGCGGCCTGCGCCCGGCAGACGGGCGCGCGGGCGGCGTTGCTCGGGTCGGTCGCCGCGGGGCTGCGCGGGCACGAGGCAGCACTGGCGTGAGCAGAGGAGGGGCAGGTGGCTGACGACGGCGTCCTCGACGAGGGCACCGAGACCGCGGCGCTGCAGGAGGTGCTGGCCGCCGAGCACGCCGCCGTGTGGGGGTACGGCACGGTGGGCGCGGCGCTGCCCCTGGACGCCCGCGAGCCCGCGGTGGCCGGCGAGGTCGCGCACCGGGACGTCCGCGACCGGCTGGTGGCGCTGCTGGAGTCCCGCGGCGCCGACCCGGTGACCCGCGAGCCCGGCTACACCCTGCCCTTCCCGGTCCTGTCGGCAGTGGACGCCGCTGCGCTGGCCGTCGTCCTCGAGGAGGGCGTGTCCGCGGCCTGGGTGCGGCTGCTCGACCAGGCGACCGAGCCCGCGGTGCGCGAGCTCGCCGTCGGGGAGCTCGGGGCCGCCGAGGTGCGCGCCGTCGGGTGGCGCACCGCCGCCGGCCGTACACCGGTCACCGACGCGCTCCCCGGCCTCCCGCAGGCCTGAGGCAGGACGGGTGCTCCGTCATGCCAGGGGGCGCGCTGACGGGGCCGGGCCGAACGGTGTGCGCGGAGGCCGGGTTCTCGGGAGGCCCCACCTCCGTGCACACCGTTGCCGTGACTCGTCGGCAGGCAGCCGCTAACCGCCCAGTCCGCCGAGGAAGGCGTCGGTGACGTCGACGGCCACGCTGCTGGACTGACCGGTCTCCACCAGGACGGCGAAGGCGAGGTCGCCCTGCGGCCCGCCCAGCTGGTAGCCCATGAACCAGCCGTGGGCGTCGGGCGGGGTGTTGGTGCCGAACTCGGCGGTGCCGGTCTTGCCGTGGACCTCGCCGCGGTCGGCCAGCCCGCTCGCCGTCCCGGAGAGCACCACCTCGCGCATCATCGGCCGCAGCGCCTCGAGCACGGCGGGGTCCGGGCCGGCGGGGACCTGCCCGGCCGGCTCGGCGCCGACGACCTCGACCGGCACCGCCGGGGTCCCGCTCGCGATCCCCGCGGCCACCAGGGCCAGCTGGGCGGGGCTCATCAGCACCTGGCCCTGGCCGATGGCGTTGGCCGCCTTCGTCGTCCCGGTGCTGTCGGCGGGCACCTCGCCGCTGAACACGTCGACCGGCAGCTGCCAGTCGGTGCCCACGCCGTAGGAGGCGGCGGCGTCGGCCAGCGCGTCGTCGGGTAGTTGCAGGCCCTGCTGCATGAAGGTCGTGTTGCACGACTCGGCGAAGGCCTCGGTGAACGGGACCGTGCCCAGGTCGAACTGGTCGGCGTTCTCGAACTCGCGCCCGTCGACGACGAAGGTGCCGGGGCAGGCGACCGGCGTCTGCGGCGTCAGGGTGCCGGTGGCGAGCAGTGCGGTGGCGGTGATCGTCTTCATGCTCGAGCCGGGCGGGTACTGGCCGGTGAACGCGTTGCCCGCGGCGGCGGCCTCGTTGGAGGACACCGCCACGATCTCCCCCGTGCCGGGCCGGACGACGACCAGGTGGGTCGGCAGCTGCTGAGTGGCGACGGCGGCGTCGGCGGCGGTCTGCACCGCGCGCACCAGCGGCGTCTGCACCGGCTCGCCGGGTACCGGCGCCACCGCGTCGACCTCCCGGCCGGTGTCGCCGGTGGCCTCGTCGGTGCTGACCACGCTCACGGTGAAGCCGGGCGTGCCGGTGAGCTGCTCCTGGAGGGCGCGCTGCAGGCCGGAGAGGCCGAGCTCGTCGCCGGCGGCGTACACCGGGGCGCCGTCCTCGGCGGTCTCCTCCAGCACCTCGGCGGTCGCCGGGCCGACCCGGCCCAGCAGGGCCGCGGCGAAGCGGGGACTGGGCGCCAGCAGCCGGGTGTCGGTCGGGAACACCGCGCCGGGCAGGTCGAAGACCCGCGCGCGGATGGCCTCGAAGTCCGGACGGCGCAGCGTGATCACCGGCACGAACTGGCTGGCCGGCGCGGCCTGGACGTCGGCCACGATCTCCTCGGCGGGGATCCCGGTGGCCGCCGACAGCTCCGCGGCGAGCGCCGGCAGGTCGGTGACCTGGGCGGGGTCGACGCCGACGTTGACGACCTCGGTCGGGGCGAACAGCGGCTGCCCGGCCGCGTCGGTGATCGCCGCGCGCTCGGGCAGCTCACGCTCCAGCAGCAGCCGCTGGCCCTCCCCGAGCTCCGGGTGCACGAGGGTGGGCTCGGCGACGACGTCCCAGCCCTCCTCGGCCTCCTGCAGCCGCAGGGTGGCCGGGTAGCTCCAGTCGGGGGCTGCAGCGAGGTCCCAGGTGGCGGTCCAGTCGACGGTGGCGGTGCCGTCCTCGACGCTGACCTGCCCGACCTCGGGGCTCAGCACGGCCTCGGGCAGGTCGGTCGCGGTCTGCTCGAGCAGGGCGGTCGCGGCGGCGGGGTCGGTGGTGGCGTCGGCGGCGGCCGCGGTGTCCCCGGCCGCCCAGTCGGCGAGGAAGGCCTCGGCCGCGGAGCGGACGTCGTCCTCGGCGTTGCCGGAGCAGGCCGCCAGCACCGGCACGGCGAGCAGCGTGAACGTGGACCCGAGGACCGTCCCTCGACGTGTGCGCACGGACACCAGTGCTACCAGACGCCGGGTCCGGGACCTCGGCGCCGAGCCGTGGACGTCCGATCGCCGACGATCATGGAGCTGCGGTGGCGACACGCGGTCAGCCCCCGGCGCGTCGCCACCGCAGATTCATGATCGTCGGCGGGGAGCCGGGGAGGCGTGAGGAGGAGGCCGGGATGCCGGGGAGCCGGGGATCAGAACAGGATGCTGGCGAACCGCCCCACCTCGCGGAACCCCACCCGGGCGTAGGCGGCGCGGGCGGAGGCGTTGAAGTCGTTGACGTAGAGGCTGACCACCGGGGCGACGGCGGTGCGGGCGTACTCGACGACGGCCGCGGTGCCGGCGGTGCCGATGCCCCGGCCGCGGTGGGCGGGGGCCACCCAGACGCCCTGCACCTGGCAGACGCTGCGGGAGACCGCGCCGATCTCGGCCTTGAACAGCACCTCGCCGCGCTCGATCCAGGCCAGCGACTGGCCGGCGCGGACCAGGTCGGCGACCCGGGCGCGGTAGCCGGCGCCGCCGTCGACCCGCAGCGGGCTGACCCCGACCTCCTCGGTGAACATGGCCACCGCGGCCGGCAGCAGGAGGTCGAGCTCGGACGGCCGCACCGGGCGGACCCGCGGTTCGGGGGCGATCGCGGGCGGGCCCTCGATGGCCAGCAGCGGCTGGCGGGGCCGGTGGTCGCGGGCCGGGCCCCACGAGGGCTCCAGCAGCTCCCACAGCGGTTCCACGGACGCGGCGGGGCCGACGATAGTCGAGCAGCGCCGCCCGGCGCGGCGGGCGCGCTCGGCGAACGCGGCGGCCGCGACCCGCTCCGCGCCGGGGACGGCGAACGGGATCAGGTTGGCCCCGGCCAGGCAGACCGCGTCCAGGGAGCGCCCGCTGTCCAGCCCCCACAGCGGGGCGCCGAGCGCCGCGCCGGTGCCGGCCGCCTCCACCCGCCCCGCGATGACGCAGGCGGCCACCGGGTCGCTGGCGAGCAGGGCACGGACGGCGGGCTCGTCGGTCTCGTCGAGGACCCGCGCCGTCGGCGAGCGCAGCACCGGACCGGTCAGCCGACGGTGACGACGGGCGGGCCGGAGGGGACGCCGTCGCCGATCTGCTCGCCGGACGGGCGCATCTCCCCGGCGAGTCGTAGAGCCTCCTCGATGAGGGTCTCGACGATCTGCGACTCGGGGACGGTCTTGATGACCTCGCCCTTGACGAAGATCTGCCCCTTGCCGTTGCCGGAGGCCACGCCGAGGTCGGCCTCGCGGGCCTCACCGGGCCCGTTGACGACGCAGCCCATGACCGCGACGCGCAGCGGCACCTCCATGCCCTCGAGCCCGGCGGTCACCTCGTTGGCCAGGGTGTAGACGTCGACCTGGGCGCGACCGCACGACGGGCAGCTGACGATCTCCAGGCCGCGCTGGCGGAGGTTGAGCGACTCGAGGATCTGCGTGCCGACCTTGACCTCCTCGGCCGGCGGGGCGGAGAGGGAGACGCGGATGGTGTCGCCGATGCCCTGGCTCAGCAGCGCGCCGAAGGCGACCGCGGACTTGATGGTGCCCTGGAAGGCGGGGCCGGCCTCGGTGACGCCGAGGTGCAGCGGGTAGTCGCACTGCGCGGCCAGCAGCTCGTAGGCGCGCACCATGACCACCGGGTCGTTGTGCTTGACCGAGATCTTGATGTCGCGGAAGTCGTGCTCCTCGAACAGCGAGCACTCCCACAGCGCCGACTCGACCAGTGCCTCGGGGGTGGCCTTGCCGTACTTGGCCAGCAGCCGCTTGTCCAGCGACCCGGCGTTGACGCCGATCCGGATGGGGATGCCGGCGTCCTTGGCCGCCTTGGCGATCTCGCCGACCTTGTCGTCGAACTTCTTGATGTTGCCGGGATTCACCCGGACGGCGGCGCAGCCGGCGTCGATCGCGGCGAACACGTACCGCGGCTGGAAGTGGATGTCGGCGATGACCGGGATCTGCGACTTCTTCGCGATGATCGGCAGCGCCTCGGCGTCGTCGGTGTCCGGGACGGCGACCCGCACGATCTGGCAGCCCGAGGCGGTGAGCTCGGCGATCTGCTGCAGCGTGGCGTTGATGTCGGCGGTCTTCGTCGTCGTCATCGACTGCACGCTGACCGGGTGGTCGCTGCCGACGCCCACGTCGCCGACCATGAGCTGGCGGGTCTTGCGCCGGGGGGCGAGGACGGGCGGGGGTGCAGCGGGCATGCCGAGACCGACGGGAATGGCCATGGCGCCCAGTATCGCCGTTCCGGCAGGTCGGTGCCGGTGACGTGGGGTGGAACACCCGCCGGGGGCTACTGGAGCGTGATCGGGTTGACGATGTCGGCGATGAGCAGCAGGCCCGAGAGGACGACGAACAGGCCCGCGACGGCGTAGGCGACCGGCATGAGCCGGGCGATGTCGAATGGTCCGGGGTCGGGCCGGCCCCGCAGCCGGGCGACGACCGAGCGCGCCTTCTCGTACAGCGCCCCGGCGACGTGCCCGCCGTCGAGCGGGTAGATCGGCAGCAGGTTGAACAGGAACAGCACCAGGTTGATGCTGGCCAGCAGCTGCAGGAATGTGCTGACCTTCTCCATGGTGGTCAGCTCCGGGATGGCGAACACCTCGCCGGAGATGCGGCCCACGCCGACGACGCCGATCGGGCCGTTGGGGTCGCGCTCCTCCCCCAGGAACGCCGCGCGGAACAGCTGCGGGATGCGCTCGGGGATCTCCACGAGCCGCTCGACGGCGCCGGTGACGACCATGCCGAAGTAGCCGGGGACGTCGGAGAGGTCCTGCCGGGCGAGCTGGCCGTCGGGCGAGATGCCGAGGTAGCCGGCGGTCGTCGTCCCCTCGGTGGGGTCGTTCGGGTCGGCGTAGACGGTGCTGGGGATCGGCGTGACGGTCACCTCGCGGCGCGCGCCGTCCCGCTCGACGGTGAGGCCCAGCGGCTGCTCGGGGCTGGTGCGGATCGCCTCCTGCATCCGCGTCCAGCTGTCGTACGCGGTCGGGTCCAGCGGCTGCCCGTCGATGGCGACGATCGTGTCGCCGGGGCGCAGACCGGCGGCCGCGGCCGGGCTCTGCCGGGGCAGCGCGCAGCCCGGCGTCCCCTCCTCGCAGGTCTGCCCCTCGAGAGTGATCGGCACCGAGCAGGCGTCCTCCTGCACGGCGGTCACCGCCCCGGCCGGCAGCACGCACTCCGGGACGGTGCGCACCGTCGTCGTCAGCACGCTGGTGCCGACGATGGTCAGCAGCACGGTGAAGAGCAGCACCGCCAGCACCAGGTTGTGGAACGGGCCGGCGAACATGACGATGACCCGTTGCCACCAGGGCTTGGCCCAGAAGACCCGCCCCTCGTCACCGGGGCGGACGTCGTTGAGTGCCGCGCCGCGCACCTCGGCGATGAACGAGCGCATGCGGGTCGCCCGCTTGCTCTCGTTCTCCTCGGCCGGCGGGATCATCCCGATGATGCGGATGTAGCCGCCGAGCGGGACGGCCTTGACGCCGTACTCGGTCTCCCCACGGGTGCGGGAGAAGACCGTCGGGCCGAAGCCGACCATGAACTGCGGCACCCGCATGCCGAACTTCCGGGCCCAGAAGAAGTGCCCGAACTCGTGGAAGGCGATCGAGAAGAGCAGCCCGACCGCGAAGGCGACGATCCCGAGGACGGTCAGCAGGAACCCGCTCAGCTCAGCCTCCGGCGATCACGCTCCCGGCGTGCTGCCGGGCCCACCCCTCCGCCGCCAGGACGTCCTCGACGCAGGTGGGGGCGCCGAGGTCCGGCGCGTCGTCGAGGGTACGCGCGACGAGGTCGACGATGCCCCGGAACGGCAGCCGACCCGCCAGGAAGGCCGCGACCGCCTCCTCGTTGGCGGCGTTGTAGACCGCCGGGGCCACACCGCCCGTCTCGCCGGCGGAGCGGGCCAGCCTCACCGCGGGGAACGCCTCGTCGTCCAGCGGGGCGAACTCCCAGCTGCTGGCCGTCGACCAGTCCAGCGCCGGCTGCACCTTCGGCAGCCGGTCGGGCCAGGCCAGGGCCAGCGCGATCGGCAGCCGCATGTCCGGCGGGCTGGCCTGGGCGATGGTCGCGCCGTCGGCGAAGGTCACCATCGAGTGCACGATCGACTGCGGGTGCACGACGACGTCGATGTCGGCGAAGGGGACGTCGAACAGCAGGTGCGCCTCGATGAGCTCCAGGCCCTTGTTGACCAGGGTCGCGGAGTTGATCGTCACGACCGGGCCCATGTCCCAGGTCGGGTGGGCCAGGGCCTGCTCGACGGTGACGTCGGCCAGCTCGGCGGCGCTGCGGCCGCGGAACGGCCCGCCGCTGGCGGTGAGCACCAGCCGGGCCACCTCGCCGCGGGCGCCGCCGCGCAGGCACTGGGCCAGCGCGGAGTGCTCGGAGTCCACCGGCACCAGCTGGCCGGGCGCGGCCGTGGCGGTGACGAGCTCCCCGCCGGCCACCAGCGACTCCTTGTTGGCCAGCGCGACGGTGCGCCCGGCGCGCAGCGCCGACAGGGTGGGCCGCAGCCCGATGGAGCCGGTGATGCCGTTGAGGACGACGTCGGCCGGGCGGGCGGCGAGCTCCTCGGCCGCCCGCGGGCCGGCGAGGATCTCCGGCAGCGTGAACTCGCCCCTCGACCAGCCGCGCTGGGACGCCGCCGCGTAGAAGGCCAGCTGCAGGTCCTGGGCGGCGGTCGCCCGCGCCACGGCGACGGTGCGGACCCCCAGGGACAGCGCCTGCTCGGCCAGCCGGGCGACGTCCCCGCCGCCGGCGGCCAGGCCGGTGATCCGCAGCCGGTCCGGGTTCTGCTCGGCCACCGCGATCGCCTGCCGGCCGATCGACCCGGTGGAGCCCAGCACCGTCACCTCGCGCACACCGTCCACGGAGGGCATCCTCCCCGACCCCGGCGCGCCGCCAGCCCTCGGCGGGTGGCGTGGCAGCGGGGCTGGCAGAATGGCGGCGTGAGCGAGCAGACCCACCGCGAGCGGATCACCGTGGACAACCCCGCGACCAGGCGGGTCAACCAGCCCAACCGCGAGGAGGGCATCGTCCGGGCCGGGGCCCGGCCGGTCGAGCACGAGCGCCCCGAGGAATGGGGCTGGCACGGCGAGACCGGCAGGTGGGGCCGCCTGGGCGCGGTCATCGCGACGCTGTTCATGCTCGCCTACCTGTGGGGCAACCACGAGGGCCGTATCGAGGACCTCTGGGTCGTGTCCATCGCCGCGCTGATGGTCCTGATCCTGCTGCTCGATTGGCGGCGCCGCCGCAACGCCTGGCGCGCGAAGTGAAGGACCCCGTCCTCCCCACCCCTCGTTGGAGGGCCCCGTCCAGAGGCTCACCGTTCGCAAGCTCACGGCGAGCCTCTGGACGGGGCCGGCCTGGGACGGGGCCGTCGGCTACGTCACGCTGACGCCGATCGCCAGGCCGACCGCGTAGGTGACCCCGGCCGCGACCGCGCCGAAGAGCAGCTGCCGCAGGGCGGCGTACCACCAGGGCCGTGGCGTGAAGCGCGACGACAGCGCGCCGGCCGCGGCCAGGCCCACGGCCCCGCACATCAGGGCTGCGGCGAGGACGGAGAAGCCGAACAGGTAGGGCAGCAGCGGGATCACCGCGCCGGTGGCGAAGGTGACGAACGAGGAGACCGCCGCCGTCCACGGCGAGGGCTTGTCGGCCGGGTTGAGCCCCAGCTCGGCGACGACGTGCAGCCGCAGCGCGGTGTCGGGGTCGCGGTGCAGCTGGCCGGCGACCCGCTGGGCGAGGTCGGCGTCGACCCCGCGGACCTGCAGCATCTGCGCCAGCTCGGCGAGCTCGCCGCGCGGGTTGCGCTCGAGCTCGCGGCGCTCCTTCTCCACCTCGAGGTCGAGCTGCTCGTTCTGGGTGCGCACCGAGGTGTACTCCCCCAGCCCCATGGAGATCGCGCCCGCGACCAGGCTGGCCACCCCGGAGAGCACGATCGCGCGGGACGAGGCCCCGCCGCCGCCCACGCCGGCGACCAGCGCGGTGTTGGTGACCAGCCCGTCCATCGCGCCGAAGACCGCCGCGCGCAGCCACCCGCCGGAGACGTCGGCGTGGCTGTGGTCGTGCGCCTCGGCGGCCGGGGCCTCCGAGCTCACTCGTCCGCCTCGGCGCCCAGCTCCACGGGTGGCTCGAGCGACGGCTGCGGCAGGGCGACGGTGGGGACGCCGTCCACCCGGTCGGCCGCGGCCAGCTGCCCGCAGGCCCCGTCGATGTCCTGGCCGCGGGTGTCGCGGACCGTCGTCGGCACGCCGTGCGCGCGCAGCCGGGCGACGAACTCGCGCTGCGCGGGCAGCGGGCTCGCGTCCCACCGGCTGCCCGGCGTCGGGTTGAGCGGGATGAGGTTGACGTGCGCCCGCCGGTCGGCGAGCAGCCGGCCGAGCAGGTCGGCCCGCTCGGGTGAGTCGTTGACGTCGCGGATGAGCGCGTACTCGACCGAGTACCGCCGGCCGGTGCGCGCGGCATAGGCGTCGGCGGCGTCGAGGACCTCCTGCACCTTCCAGCGCGTGTTGATCGGCACCAGGCTGTCGCGCAGCTCGTCGTCGGGCGCGTGCAGGCTGACCGCGAGGGTGACGTGCAGCCCCTCCTCGGTCAGCCGCCGGATCGCCGGGACGACGCCGACGGTGGAGACGGTGACCGAGCGCTGGGACAGGCCCAGCCCGTGCGGCGCCGGCGTCACCAGGGCGTCGAGGGTCTTGCGGACGCGGGCGTAGTTCGCCAGCGGCTCCCCCATGCCCATGAAGACCACGTTGGACAGCCGTCCCGGTCCGCCGGCGACCTCGCCGTTCGCCATCGCCGCGGCCGCGGCGACCGCCTGGCCGATGATCTCCGCGGCCGAGAGATTGCGGGTCAGCCCGTTCTGGCCGGTGGCGCAGAAGGGGCAGGCCATCCCGCAACCGGCCTGGCTGGAGATGCAGACGGTGGCCCGGTCCGGGTAGCGCATGAGCACGCTCTCGACGAGCGCGCCGTCGTGCAGCCGCCACAGCGTCTTGCGGGTGCGTCCGCCGTCGGCGCTCAGCGTCCGCACCGGCGTGAGCAGGCCGGGCAGCAGCGCGCCGGTGAGCTCCTCGCGGACCGCGGCCGGCAGGTCGGTCATCTGCGCCGGGTCGGTCACGCCCCGGTAGAAGTGCCGGGCGAGCTGGTCGGCCCGGAAGGCCGGCTGGCCCAGCTCGGTGACCGCGGCGCGGGCCTCCTCGCGGGTGAGGTCGGCGAGGTGGCGCGGCGGCTTGCCCCGGCGGGGGGCCTCGAACACGAGAGGGAGGGCAGTCATGGCACCCTCCATGGTCCCACCCCGGAGCCCCCGTCGGGCCGGCCCGCGGGGGAGATCACGCTCCGGCGGGGTCGGTCGCCTCCGTCGGCGGCGCGGTCTGCGTGGGCTCGGGCACCCCGGTCGTCGGCGTCGGGTCGGTGTCGGCCCCGGGACCTCCCGGCTCCTCCGGCGACCGCGGATCGGTCGGGGTCGGCTCGGGCGGGGTCGTGGGGTCCGGGTCGCCGGTCACGTCGTCCTCCCCCGTCGCGTCGTCCCCCGGCGCGTCGCCCTCCGGCGCGGCGATCGGGGTCCGGTCCGTCGTCTCCACGACCGGCGCACCGATGACCGAGGTGCGGTCCGGTGCGGCCTCGGGGCCGTCCGGCTCCGACGGGGGGACGGCGGGGACGGCCGCGCCCGTCCCGGAGTCGGGGACCGGCACGACCGGTGCGGGTGTCACGGCGGCACGCGGGGCTGCCGGGACGGCGACGTCCGGAGCCCCGGTGGCGCCGGCCGACCGCGGGGATGCCGGAGCGGCGGGTGGCGTCGGCACGGGCGGGGGCGCTGCCTCCGTCGTCGCGGACGGGGCTCCCGGCGCGGTGCGCGGCGTCGGTGCAGGAGTGGCCCGGCCGGGCACCGACGGAGCCGAGGTGGTCGGCGCGGCCACCTCCGCGGCCGGCACCGGGGCGTCGGCGCGGGTGGTCAGCAGCGTCGCCGCGGCCACGACCCCGGCGACGAGCAGGCCGGCCGCCACCGAGAGCGCGCGTCGACGCGACGGGGCACGGCTGCCGACGACGACGCGGACGGGTGGGAGCGGCAGCAGCCCGTCGGTCTCCTCGGGGACCTCCTCCGGCTCGGCGGTCGCCTCCGCCGGCCAGGCCTCCGTGGCGACGGGCTCCTCGTCGGGGTCCGCGGTCGGGAGGTCCTCGGCGCTGCCTGCCGGGGACACGAGGTCCGGCTCGGATGCGGGCTCGTCCTCCGCGTCCGGCCCGGGCTCCACGTCCGGCTCGGGCTCCGCGTCCGGCCCGGGTTCCGCGTCCGGCTCGGGCGCGGCGTCCGACCGGGTCTCGGCCTCCAGCGTGGCGTCGACGTCGGGCTCCGGCTCCGGCTCGGCGTCCTGTCGGGCCTCGGCGTCCCGCTCCGGTTCGGCGTCCTCGTCCGTCCCGTCGCCCAGCCACTCGGGCAGCCAGGCGTCGTCCCAGTCGGTCGGCTCGGGGAGCCCGTCGGGAGGGCCGGGATCGGCCGGGACCGGCAGCTGGTCGACGTCGTCCGGATGACTGGAGCCCATGTCCTCCCCTGCCTCGCCGGGTGCGGTGCCGTCTCCCTGTCATCGGCAGCCGCGGACCGGGACGGCACCTGGCGCTCCGTGGCTCGGCAGGTGAGCCGCGCCACCTCCTGCCACGCTGGCCGGCATGAGCCGGCTCGCCGACGTGGACCTGACCCTGCGGTTGTCCAAGGCCGAGGAGAAGGAGCAGCTCGAGGCCGCCCAGAAGCGGCTGGTGCACCTGCGCCTGCTCCTGGGCGGACAGATCGGCCCGGGCGAGATCGGGCCGCCCCTGGTGGTGCTCTTCGAGGGCTGGGACGCCTCGGGCAAGGGCGGCGCGATCAAGCGCCTGGTCGAGCGGCTGGACCCCCGGCACGTGCGGGTCGCCCAGTTCGCCGCGCCCACCCACGACGAGAAGCGCCACCACTTCCTCTGGCGCTTCTGGCCGGTCCTTCCCGGCTGGGGCGGGATGGCCGTGCTGGACCGCACCTGGTACGGGCGGGTGCTGGTCGAGCGGGTCGAGGGGTTCGCGGCCGAGGAGACGTGGCGCCGTGCCTACGGCGAGATCGCCGACCTGGAGTCGAGCCTCGTCGCGGAGGGCGCCGTGATCGTGAAGTTCTGGCTGCACCTGTCGCCCGAGGAACAGCTGCGCCGATTCGAGTCCCGCCGCGACGACCCCTACCGCGCGTGGAAGCTCACCGACGAGGACTGGCGCAATCGCGAGAAGCGCCCGGCCTACGAGGCGGCGGTCGAGGAGATGCTGGAGCGCACCGACACCCCGGCGGCCCCCTGGCACGTCGTCGCCGCCGAGCATAAGCGGTGGGCGCGGGTGGCGGTGGTCCGCACGGTCTGCGAGGCCGTGGCGGCCGCCCTGACCGCCCGGGGCATCGACCCGGACCCGCCGCTCACGTGAGGCCCGGCCGGGCGTGCTGCCGGATCCAGGCGTGCATGGCGATGCCGGCCGCCACGCCGGCGTTGATCGACCGCGTGGAACCGAACTGGGCGATGGAGACGGTGACCGCCGCGGCCGCCCGGGCCTCCGGGCTGACAGGAACGGTCTCCGGGCCCCAAGCCCCCGGAGGGGCGCGTCCTACGATCACCCGCGCCCTCCCGGGCTGTGGACAGGCCTGTGTCGGTGAGGACCACGCCGACTCGCCGCGATGATCCACTAGCCCTGAAGGTGGCTGCAGGGACACGACGCGCGCTCTACCACCTACATACCCAATGAGATCGCGCGAAGGTTGACTTCAGGCAACGGCGGCGATGTACGCCAATTCGGGGTCGCCGAAGAAGCCTCGGACGATGTGCGGTAGGCGCTGC
>NZ_NVPT01000129.1 GCF_002802985.1 Geodermatophilus chilensis
CGACCAGGCCCCTGCGGGCCAGCACCGGCGAGGTGACGCCGGCGGTGGTCCGCGCCAGCAGGTCCGCCACCGTGTCCAGCTGCGCGGCGATCGAGTCCACCGGGGGTCCGGTCCCCCTCCGGCCGCAGGTCAGCGGGGGGACGCGCCCGCCAGCAGCCGCTCGCAGGTCTGCACGAGGGCACCGGCGAGACGCCGGGAGGCCGCCGGTGAGGCCGGGTGCGCGGCGACGCGCTGCCAGTGGGCCAGCTGCTCGGCGGCGGCCCGTCGCAGGTCGTCCGGGCCGGCGGCGGGGCCGCACCCCAGCCGCGTCCAGACCTCTGGCCCGTCCGCGCCGAGGAGGACCTCGGCGGCCCGGCGCTGGTCCCCGGGGACCCACAGCTCCCCCGTGACCAGCGCGTCGAGCAGGTCGAGCTCGGCGAGCTCGTGCGCGGCGGAGCGGATCGCGTCGAGCTGGTAGCGCAGCGGCTGGGTCTCCCCTCGGGGCGGCGCGGCACGGAGGGCCGCCTCCAGCGCAGCCAGGGCGCTGCGGGTCCGGAGGGCCGAGGCGCGCGGGAGCAGGTGGCGCTCGATCAGCTCCCGTACCCGGGCGGCCAGGTCCTCGTCCGGGCGCAGGGTGGTCACCGCCTGGCATCGGCGGGCGGTCCCGGGGTCCGGTCCGCTGCCGAGGAGCACGCCGACCGCCTGGCTCGGGCGCACCCCGGCCGGGAGACCGTCGGGTCGCTGGTCGTCCCCGGTCCCGGTGTCGTCGACGACGAGGACCCAGGCGTCGGCCTGCTCCTCCGGGTCCACCCGGCGCACGGCGTACGGCGGGGTGCCGGCCGCCGGCCCGTCGGCCAGGGCGGTCACCGCGGGATCGGGCGGGCCGACGACGGCAATCCGGAGCGGCCCGTCGAGGGCCCGGGCGAGGGCGTGCAGGCCCTCGGCCTGCGGGCTGCCGTGGTACAGGTCCCGGGCCGCACGCACCAGCGTCCGCACCCGGTCCAACGGCCCGGGGCCCACCGGCGGGGCGGTCGTGGGAGCCCGGCCGGGGGCGGGTGCCGATGCGGGTGCGGGTGCGGGCAGCGGCACCGAACCCTCGACCGTGGTGCCGCGGCCCGGCGCCGAGCGGACGTCGACCCGCCCGCCGACCGAGGCAACCCGGGTGGCCACGTTGTGCATCCCCCGCCCCGGGTTGCCGTCCACGGGGGTGAAGCCCGGGCCGTCGTCCACCACGGCGAAGTGCAGCCGGGCACCGTCGGCGGCCAGGCGCACGGCGACCCGGGCACCGGGGGCGTGCTTGCGACTGTTGTTGACGGCCTCGAGGCAGACGAAGTAGACGGCCTCCTCGACCTCGGCGGGGAACCGCACCCCGGCCGGTGCGTCCAGGGCGACGGGCGGGTCGTCGTGTGCCAGCTCCTGCCGGAGGGCGGCGACCAGGCCCCTGCGGGCCAGCACCGGCGAGGTGACGCCGGCGGTGGTCCGCGCCAGCAGGTCCGCCACCGTGTCCAGCTGCGCGGCGATCGAGTCCAGGCCACTGCGGGCCTGGTCGAGCCGGCCGGTGCTCAGCCCGTGCTCCACCAGGCCGAGGGCCAGGCTGAGCGAGACGAGCTGGTGCTGGGCCCCGTCGTGCAGGTCGCGCTCGATCCGGCGGCGCTCGCTGTCGGACTCCGCGACGGCGCGGCGCCGGGCGACCGCGATCTCGGTGGCGTGCGCCAGCGCCGCCCGCAACTGCCGCTCCAGCTCGATGCCCGACCGCTCGGCCCGGAGCACCACCCCGAGGCTGCTCGCGACGTCCTCGAGCACCTGCCGGCGCTCGGCCTGTGTCCCGGGCACCGTCACCCGGTCGACGGCCAGGGTGCCGACGTCCTCCCCGCCGTGCCGGACGGCGACCGCCCACCGCGCCTCGGCCGGCTCCGAGCCGGCTGGGGACCAGGTGGCCACCCGGTCGCGCAGGCCGGGCCGGCGCACCGTGAGCGTGCACACCCCGGCGCCCAGCCCCTGCCCGACCGCCGCCACGACGTCAGAGAGGTCGGGGACCCCGCGGGACGCGGGCCGGGGCAGGGCCGCGAGCCGGGCGAGTACGCGGTCGCCCGTCGGGGGGCTGCCGTCGTCCAGCCGTGCGGTCAGCCGCCTGGCCCACCGGTACGCCGGCAGGGCCGTCGCCGCGGCCACCGCCGGAGCGGCGACCGCGGCCGCCGTCGTCCCCGCGAGCCGGCCGACGCCGGCGTCCACGGCGAGGAGGACGCCCCCGACCACGACGGTGACCAGCGCGGTGGTCAGCAGGCCGGCCACGATGGCCCTCCCATGGGGGCTCACCGGACCGCGACCTCGGTCCCGGCGGTCTCCACGACGACCGGTTCCACCCGGTCGGGCAGCCAGGCGCGCAGGACGAGCACGCCCGGGGCGGGGACCTCGAGGTCCATCCCGCCACCCAAGGCGGCGAGCCGGTCGGCGTCGTCGGCCAGCAGCTCGGCCAGGCGTTCGGCCGCCAGGGGATGGGCCGGGTCCTCGACCTCCAGCTCGATCCGGCCGGCCGCGTGCTCCAGCCGCACCGCCAGCGGCGTGTCGGCGGGCCGGTCGGCCAGCGCGCGGACCGCCGAGGCCGCGACGTAGTAGATGCCCGACTCCAGCTCCCAGGGCAGCCGCCTGGCCGGCCGGCCGCTGGTGCGCACCGGTCGGGGCAGGTCGGCGACCACCTCGTCGAGCGCGGCGGCCGGCCCCTGGTCACGCAGCACGGCCGGGTACACGCCCCGGGCGACGGCGCGGAACCGGTCGAGCAGCTCCTCCAGCCGCTCCCGGGCGCGGCCGAGCGCGGCGTGTGCCGCCGCGGGGTCGGGCCGCTCGCCGGCCAGGGCCGTCCGGGCGGCCGCCACCTCGGCGCGCAGGGTCTCCAGCCGGTCACCGGTGGCGTACCCGAGCTCGGCGACCAGCCGGCGCCGCTCGGACTCGCGGGCCGAGGCCAGGCGGTGCCGCGACGCGTGCAGCTCCCGGGCGAGGGCTGCGGCCCGCTGCACCCGCTCGGCGAGCTCGGCGTTGAGGGCCGCGACGCGCAGCACCAGGGCCGCGCCGGAGGCGACGTCCTGCATGAGCTGCCGGTCCGCGGCGGTGACAGCCGAGGGCTTGCGGACGGCGAGCACGGCACGCAGCACCGTCCCGTCGAGGACTGGGACGACGGAGTCGGTGTCCGGGCGCGCCAGGAGGGCGGCGAGGTCGGCCACCGTTTCCCGGACCCCCTCCGGCCCGGGCGGGTGCGCCGCGGCCGCCACGAGGCGGGGTCCCACGGCGAGCCAGACGACGGCGCGGTCGGCGCGGGTGCCCTCGGCCACGACCCGCGCCAGGCCCGGCAGGGCGTGCTCCAGCGAGCCGGACTGGCCGCGCCGGGCCGCCTCCGCCAGCGCGGCGTACCGCGCCGCCCCGTCCCGGGCGGCCGGATCGGGGAGGAACCGGGGCGCCAGCACGTGCAGGCCGGTGGCCGCCACGGCGGCCGCGGCGAACGGCAGGAGCACGGCCGGCAGCGCGGGCCCGGCCGCCCGGCCGCCCTGGACGACGGCGGCCAGCACCGCGGCCACCGCGGCGACGAGCAGCAGGCCGCGCGCGGCACGGGTCCGGGTCGCCCGGGCCATGCGCACCACCGACCCCTCGGCTGCGGGACCGGCCGGTCCCGCCCGGTCACGCTAGGCGGGCCGCCGGTGCGGGCCAAGGCCGCCGGGCGCGGGTCAGCGGCGCTCCTGCTGGGACCGCAGGTAGGTGAGCACGGCGAGCACCCGGCGGTGGTGCTCGCTGCCGTCCTCCTGCAGGCCGAGCTTGCTGAAGATGTTGGCGATGTGCTTCTCGACCGCCTTGGGCGTCACGAAGAGCTGTGCGGCGATGCCATTGTTGGAGCGTCCCTCGGCCATGAGCCGGAGCACGTCCAGCTCCCGCGGCGAGAGGGTGTCCACCGCCTCCTTGCGGTCCCCGCGGGGGCGCTCGACCAGCCGCTTGGCCAGCACGGGTTCGATGACGATCTCGCCGGCGGCGATCCGGCCGAGGGTGTCGGTGAGGACCTCGACGCTGCCGACCTTCTCCTTGAGCCGGTAGCCGACCGCCTCGGTGCCGATCTCGAGGATGCGCATGAGGTAGTGCGACTCGGCGTAGTGGGAGAGGAAGAGCAGCCCCATGTCGGGGTGCAGCTCCCGCAGCCGCTCCGCGGTCACCAGGCCGCCGTCCGGCTCCGGCGGCATCCGGATGTCCAGGATCGCCACGTCCGCGTCCTCGCCGGCGAGCAGATCGACCAGCGCGTCGCCGTCGGCGACGCTGCCGACGACCTCGTGCCCGGCGGCCTGCAGCAGCATGAGCAGCCCCTCGCGGAACAGGGCGCCGTCCTCGGCCAGCGCTACCCGCACGGGATCCTCGCCTCGATCGTCCCTCCCTCGGGCGCCCCGCCCGTGGTCACCTCGCCGCCGAGGCCGCAGACCTGGTCGGCGACGACGGGGGCCGACCGGGGCGGCACCCCGGACAGCACGAGGACGAGCGCGTCGCCCTCGCGCCGGGCGCTCACCTCGACCGGCGGGGAGCCGGGCGGAAGGGCGGCCAGGCAGCCGGTGACCGCGAAGTAGGCAGCACCCTCGACTGCCGGGCCGAAGCGCTCCGGCCCGACGTCGACGCGCACGACGACGTCGGTGTGCTCGGCGTGGTCCCGGAGCGCCGGGCCCAGGCCCGCCTCGTCGAGCACCGGCGGGTAGATGGCCCGCGCGATCTCGCGGAGCTCCTGGAGCACGGTGTGCAGCTGGTCCTGCAGCCCCTCGATGGAGGCGTCGAGGTCCGGCTGAGCGTCAGGCACCCGGGTGCGGACGACCCCGAGCTGCGGGACGAGGGCGGAGATCCGCAGCGAGGCGCCGTCGTGCAGCTGCCGCTGCAGGCGCAGCCGCCGTTGCCACTGCTCCCGCTCCGCCCGGCAGGTCAGGCGGCGGTCGGCAGCGGCGTCGGGAGCACGCGTGGGACCGTCCGCGGGCGGGGCCGGATCGGACGTCATGCGGTGATCGTCCCCGCCGGGGCGGCGCGACGGGAGGGTGCGGCCCCTACCCAGTGGTGGGGTTGTCCCCCGGTCCGTGTTGGGCGCGCCGGGGCGGCGCAGCAGGCCGTTGCCACCTCGCTGCAGCGGGTGCCTACTTGCCACCCGGCGAGCCGAGCCGTGCCACGGGCCACGCCGGGAGGCGCTGTGACCTACCGCCTCGGGGTCGACCTCGGGACCACGTTCGTGGCGGCCGCGACGGCCCACGACCAGAGCCTGGAGATGGCCGCGCTGGGCGACCGCTCGACGGTCATGCCGGCCGCGGTCTACCTGCGCGACGACGGGGTGCTCGTCACCGGCGACGCCGCCGCCCGGCGGGCGGTGAGCCACCCCGACCGGGTCGCCACGGAGATCAAGCGCAGGCTGGGCGACCCGACGCCGCTACTGCTGGGCGGCACGTCCCACGCGGTGACCGACCTGCTCGGCGCGCTGTTGCAGGAGGTCCTGGCGCGGGTCAGCGCGGAGCGGGGTGGCCCGCCCGACGAGGTGGTCCTCACCCACCCGGCCAACTGGGGCCCGTTCCGGCGGGAGCTGTTCGAGGAGGTGCCCCGGTTTGCCGAACTGTCCACGGCCCTCACCGTCACCGAGCCCGAGGCGGCCGCGGCGTACTACGCGGCCACCCGCCGGCTCGCCGAGGGCGACGTCATCGCCGTCTACGACCTCGGGGGCGGCACCTTCGACGCGACGGTCCTCCAGCGCACCGCCGACGGCATCGAGATCCTCGGGTCCCCGGAGGGCATCGAGCGGCTGGGCGGAGCCGACTTCGACGAGGCCGTCCTGGCCTTCGTCAACCACGCGACCGGCGGCGCGCTGTCCGAGCTCGACCTCGGCGACACGCAGACCGTCGTCGCCCTTGCCCGGCTGCGCCAGGACTGCGTCCTCGCCAAGGAGGCGCTCTCCCTGGACACCGAGGCGACCATCCCGGTGTTCCTCCCCGGCCGGCACCTCGACGTCCGGATCACCCGGGCCGAGTTCGAGGACATGATCCGGGCGCCGGTGGAGTCGACGATCGGCACGCTGAGCCGGGCCCTGCGGACGGCGGACGTGGCACCGGGCCGGCTGTCCGCCGTGCTCCTCATCGGGGGCTCCTCCCGGATCCCGCTGGTCGGGGAGATGATCTCGCGCGAGCTGGGGCGCCCGACCGTGGTCGACGCTCACCCGAAGCACTCCGTCGCCCTGGGGGCGGCGATCCTCGCGCAGGCCCACACCGGCCTGGGTGCGGCGTCCACCGTGGTCGCCCCGCCGGTCGAGGGGTACGCGGCTCCCACGGGCGGGGCGGTCGCCGGCCCCATGCCCCCGCCCCGGACGGCGGCCACGGCACCGGAGACCCGGAGCGCGGCAGCCGTCGGCGCCCCGCCACAGCGGGCGGCCGGAGCCCGGCCGCCGGGCGCCGACGCCGGCACGCCGATGCCGTCGCACCCCGGCCCCCGCGACGGGGCGCCTCCCTACGGTGGCCCGCCGCCGGGGCAGGGTTGGCCGGACCCGGGTGGAGCGGTCCCGGGCGGGCCGGGGTCGGTGGGGCCCCCGTTCGCCCCGGCGGGCCCGGCGCCGGGGAGCGTCCCCGGCACGGAGCCGGACGGATCCCGGCGACTCGCGTGGCTGGCCGGCGCGGCGGCGCTACTCGTGGTCGTGCTTGTCGTCGTCGCCGCCGTGGTGCTGCTGGGTGACGACGCCCCCGCACCCACGGCGCAGGCGGGCGGCGGGGCGGCGCCCGCGCCGTCCGAGCACGACCGCGAGGCCCCCGGGCCCGCGCCGACGGACGTCCCGTCCCCGCCGCCCCTGACAGCCGTGCCGATCCCGTCCATCGGGGAACCGATCGCCGTGGGTGCGACCCCCGGCTTCGTCGCCGTCTCACCCAACGGCCGGCAGCTCTACGTAGCGAACCGGACCGCGGGTGTGGTGACCGTGGTCGACTCCGCCGTCGACGCGGTGACCGCCACGATCCCCGTCCCGGTCGGACCGCCGCAGTTCCTCTCCTTCGCCCCCGACGGCAGCCGGCTCTACGTCAGCGTGTACAACGACGAGCGCACGATCGCCGCCGTCGCCGTGATCGACACCGCCGACAATGAGGTGGTCGCGACGATCCCGGTGCGCACGCGGCCCTACCTCGGCGCGGTGACCCCGGACGGGTCGCGGCTGTTCGTGCCGAACCACGACTCGGGCTCGATCTCGGTGATCGACACCGCGGCCAACGCCGTGATCGCGGAGGTGCAGGTCCCCCCGAACCCGCACTGGATCGAGTTCACCCCCGACGGGTCGCGGGCCTACGTGGCCAACCACGAGTCCAACCTCGTCACCCAGCTGGACCCCGGGACCCTCGAGGTGGTGGGCGAGGTCCGGGTGGAGACGGCTCCGCACAGCGTGGCGGTGCACCCGGACCGGCCGCTGGTCGCCAACGTCAACTACGAGTCCGGCTCGGTGACGATGATCGACACGAACAGCAACTCGGTCATCGCCAGCATCCCGGTCGGCCAGAACCCGCAGGACATCACCTGGTCGCCCGACGGGCGGTTCGCCTACGTCGCCACGGTCACCGAGGACGCCGTGGCGGTGGTCAATGGCGAGTCGTTCACGGTGACCGCGCGGCTGCCGGTCGGTGACAGCCCGACCTCGGTGGCGGTGCTGCCGGACGGCAGCCGGGCCTACGTGAGCGTGCTCAAAGCCGGGGTGCTCCGGCCGCTGGACCTGGCGGGCGGCTGACCCGCCGGCCTCGCTCAGGCGGCGACACGGGCCTCCAGGTACATGTCCAGGACTGCGTCGATGCGGGCGCCGGCCTCGGCGACCGCTGTGCGGTGGGCCGGGGTGTCCTTCTGCTGCTGCTGGGAGCGGGCCTCGGACCACTCGCAGCACGCCAGCGCGAAGTCGTCCTCGAGGACGCTGCGCAGGACGACGGTCGTCGCCGGGATGGTGGGGGTCGTGGTCATCGTCGGCTCCTCGGGGTGTCGGGCTCTTCCGTGACAGAGCCTGTCGCTCACGCGGTCGCCGGACCATCGAGGCAGCCCCCGTCTCCGGCAGCCAGATCCCCCGCCCCCGGGGTGGGGCTGGCCCCCTCTGCGCACCCGCGGGCCGTCAGCGGGCGAGCTGACGGCTGATGACCAGGCGCTGGATCTGGTTTGTGCCCTCGAAGATCTGCATGACCTTGGCCTCGCGCATGTACCGCTCGACGGGGAAGTCGCGGGTGTAGCCGTATCCGCCGAGCACCTGGACGGCGTCGGTGGTCACCTTCATCGCCGCATCAGTGGCGACCAGCTTGGCCACGCTGGCCTGCCGGCTGTACGGGCGGCAGGCGTCGCGGCGGCGGGCGGCGTCCAGATAGGTGGCCCGCGCGGTGTCGACGGCGGCGGCCATGTCGGCGAGCAGGAAGCCCAGCCCCTGGTGGTCGATGATCTTCCGGCCGAAGGTGCTGCGCTCGTGCGCGTAGTCGACCGCGGTGTCCAGCGCCGCCTGCGCCAGCCCGGTGGCGACCGCGGCGATGCCCAGCCGGCCGGAGTCCAGCGCGGAGAACGCGATCGGCAGCCCCTGTCCCTCGGCGCCGATCAGCCGGTCGGCCTCGATCAGCGCGCCGTCCCAGTTGGCCATCGTGGTCGGGATGGCGTGCAGGCCCATCTTCTCCTCGGGCCGGCCGAACGACAGCCCCTCGACCTGCCCCGGCGCGAGGAGGCAGGAGATGCCGCGCGAGCCCTCGCCGGTGCGGGCGAACAGCACGTAGAAGTCCGCCTTCCCGCCGTGGGTGATCCACGCCTTGGTGCCGGTGATCCGGTACCCACCCTCGGTCCGCTCCGCCCGGCAGGCCAGCGCCGCGGCGTCCGACCCGGCCTGCGGCTCGGACAGCGAGTAGCCGCCGATCAGCTCCCCGGCGAGCATCCGCGGCAGCCAGCGCTCCTGCTGCTGCGGCGTGCCGAAGGTGGCCAGCGGGTGGCAGGCCAGGCCGTGCACCGACACCGCCACGGCCACCGCCGCCCACCGCGCGCCGAACTCCTCGAGCACCTGCAGGTAGACCTCGTACGGCTGCCCGCCGCCGCCGGACTCCTCCGGGTAGGGCAGCCCGAGCAGCCCGAGCTCCCCGAGGGTCGCGAACAGCCCCTCGGGGTAGGTCTCGGCCCGCTCGTGCTCGTCCACGCGGGTCGCCAGCTCCTTGTCCGCCACCTCGCGGACGAGCGCGAGGAGGTCCTCGGCCTCCTCGCTGGGCAGCAGGCGGTCGACGCTCACAGCAGGTCCCTCCCGGGTCGGTTCAGCTCTTGAGCTCGGGGAACTGGTCGTCGCGCCACTCGACCCCCGGGCGGGTGTCGGCGGTGGCGAGCTCCTCCTCGCGGGCGCGCAGCTCCACCCGCCGGATCTTCCCCGAGATGGTCTTCGGCAGCTCCGCGAACTCGATCCGCCGCACCCGCTGGTAGGGGTTGAGCCGCTCGCGGGCGTACCGCAGCACCGACAGCGCCGTCTCCCCGGTCGGCTCGTGTCCCGGCGCCAGCGTGACGTACGCCTTGGGAACGGCCAGCCGGAGGGCGTCGGGCGCGGGGACGACGGCGGCCTCGGCGACCGCCGGGTGCTCGATGAGCACCGACTCCAGCTCGAACGGGCTGATCTTGTAGTCGCTGGCCTTGAAGACGTCGTCGGTGCGCCCGATGTAGGTGATGTAGCCGGCGGCGTCGACGCTGGCGACGTCCCCGGTGTGGTAGTACCCGCCGGCCTTGGCCTCGGCGTCGCGCTCCGGGTCGCCCTGGTAGCCGGTCATCAGCGGCAGCGGATGCTGGGCGAGGTCCAGGCAGATCTCCCCCTCCCCCGGGCCGTGCACGGCCTGGCCGGTGACCGGGTCGACCAGCACCACCGGCACGCCCGGCAGCGGACGCCCCATCGACCCGGGCTTGAGCTCCGACCCCGGGGTGTTGCCGGCCTGCGCGGTCGTCTCGGTCTGCCCGTAGCCGTCACGGATGTCCAGGCCCCAGGCGCGGCGGACCTGCTCGATGACCTCGGGGTTGAGCGGCTCGCCGGCCGCGATGACCTCGCGCAGCGCGCCGGGCCCGCCCGAGAGGTCGGCGTTGATGAGCATCCGCCAGACCGTGGGCGGCGCGCAGAAGGTGGTGACGCCGTGCTCGCGGATCAGCTCCAGCAGCGTGGTGGGGTCGAAGCGGCGGTAGTCGTGCACGACGACCGTCGCCTCGGCGATCCACGGGGCGAAGAAGCAGGACCAGGCGTGCTTGGCCCAGCCGGGCGAGGAGATGTTGAGGTGCACGTCGCCGTGCTGCAGCCCCAGCCAGTACACCGTCGACAGGTGCCCCACCGGGTAGGAGACCTGGGTGTGCTCCACCAGCTTCGGGCGGGACGTCGTCCCCGAGGTGAAGTACAGCAGCAGCGGGTCGCCCGGCGCGGTCCCCGGGTGCTCGACCGGGGCGGCCTCGAGATCGGCCGCGGCCCGCAGGTCGGCCCAGCCCCCGGCCGGCCCGACGCTGATCCGCGTGTAGTCGCCGGGGACCTCGTCGAACTTCCCCACGTCGGCGGCGTTGCAGACGACGTGGCGCGCACCGCCGCGGGTGATCCGGTCCACCAGGTCGGCGGGGCCGACCGCCGTGGTGGTCGGCATGATGACCGCGCCGAGCTTCATGACGGCGAGCATCGCCTCCCACAGCTCGACCTGGTTGCCGAGCATGAGCAGCACCGGGTCGCCCCTGCGCACGCCGCGGCCGGCCAGCCAGGCGGCCAGCTGGTCGGAGCGCCGGGCCATCTCGTCGAAGGAGCGCCGCGTCGTCGTCCCGTCCGCGGCGACCAGCACCAGGGCCGGGCGGTCGTTGCCGCGCGCGACGACGTCGAACCAGTCCACCGCCCAGTTGAACCGCTCCCCCAGCTCGGGCCAGCGGAACTCGGCGACCGCCGCCTCGTGCCGGCCGCGCAGGGCCAGCAGCTGGTCCCGGGCGGCCCGGTAAGCCTTGGTGACGTCCATCGCGTGTCCTCCCTCTGCGGAGTCGGGCGCGGCCAGCGTCGTCCATGGTGGCGCAGGTCACCACCTCCGTACGGGGGTATCCGTGACCTGCGACACTCCCCGCCGACGCAGGACGACGGACGGAGGACGGGGTGGACGAGGGCGGGACGGCGACCGCGGCGATCGACCGGCTGCTGCCCGAGCGGCTGCGGCGGCTGCAGCAGCTGACCGGCGTCCCGGTCGTGTTCGGCGGCACCACCCGCCGGAGCCCGCACGGCGACCGGCTGGTGATCGGCCGGTCGTCGGGCACCCACGGCGACGCGCTGCGCGGCCTGGTCGTGTCCCCGGGCCTGGGCCTGGGCGGCTCGGTGCTGCAGCAGGGTGTCCCGCGCCGGGTCGACGACTACGCCACCACGACGACGATCACGCACACCTACGACCGGATCGTGGTGGAGCAGGAGCGGATCACCTCGGTGTTCGCCGTCCCGGTGGTCCTCGACGGGACGGTGCGCGCGGTGCTCTACGGCGCCGTGCGGGACAGCCGGCCGATCGGCGACCGCACCCTGCGCACCGCCGCCGTGGTCGCCGGGCAGCTGGGCCGCGACGTGACCGCCCCGTCGCCGGAGCCGCCGGCCGCCTCCGCCGCGCTGGACGAGCTGGCCGCGGTGATCCGGGAGACGGCCGACCCGGCGCTGCGCGCCCGGCTCCTGCGCATCCAGCGGGGGCTGGGCGGGCCCGCACCGCGGGGGACCGGCCTGCTCGCGCCGCGGGAGCTCGACGCGCTGCGCCTGGTGGCGGTCGGGGCGAGCAACCTGGAGATCGCCGCCCGGCTGGGGCTGAGCCCGGAGACGGTGAAGGCCTACCTGCGCTCGGCCATGCGCCGGCTCGGGGTGCACAACCGCACCGCCGCCGTGCACGCGGCCCGCGTCGCCGGTGTCCTCTGACCCGGCCCGCCCGGCCGGCCACGACGAGCGGGGTCCGGAGGTGCTGCGTATCGTCCCGCGGGTGTCCCGGGACGGCGCAGGCGCAGCCGCAACGGCCTGGCCCCCGGTCTGCTCGACGGTGCGGGCGGGGTCGGCCACGGTGCGCGTCGCGGTCACCGGCGAGGGCGCGCCGCTGCTGCTGCTCACGGGCATCGGCGCCAACATCGAGATGTGGGAGCCCGCCGCCCGCCACCTGACCGGGCGGCGGCTGGTCATGCTCGACGTGCCCGGGACGGGCGGGTCCCCCGCGCTGCGGGTGGGCTTGAGGATGCGCGGCTACGCCCAGCTGGTGACGCAGGTGCTCGACGCCCTGGGCCTCGACCGGGTCGACGTCCTGGGCTACTCGTGGGGCGGCGCGCTCGCCCAGCAGCTGGCCCACCAGGCACCGGACCGGGTGCGGGCGCTGGTGCTCGCCGCCACCACGCCGGGACTGGGCGGTCAGCCGCCCTCGCCCTGGGTGCTGGCGCTGATGAGCTCACCGGCGCGCTACTACTCGCGCACCTACCTGCGGCTGACCGCGCCACTGCTCTTCGGCAGCAGCCCCCGCGCGGCCGCCGACTCCTCTCACGGCCAGGCGCGGCTGCACCGGCCACCCAGCCTGGTCGGCTACACGCAGCAGCTCTACGCCATCTCCGGGTGGTCGAGCCGGCGGTGGCTGCACCGGATCGACTGCCCGACCCTGGTCATCGGGGCGCGCCGGGACCCGCTCGCCCGGCCGCGCAACGCCCACATCCTCGCCGCCACGCTGCCGGACGCCCGGCTGGAGATGGTCGACGGCGGCCACCTCTTCCTGCTCGAGGACCCCGGGCAGGGCTGCGCGCTGGTCGAGGACTTCCTGCGCGACCAGGACGCCGCGGAGGCCTCCGGCGCACCCGTGGAGCAGGCCGGCGCCGGCTCCCGCCCGTAGGACGGGGGCGCGCGACCTGCGCCGACCCGGCCGGCCGACCGCTCCGGCGCGCCCCGGCGGGCCCGCTCCGCGAACGTCGGTTAACGTCGGCGGGGTGTGGCGCGGGCCACACGGCTGGTTCACGAAGGGCGGACATCCGTGCTCTACACCGCGTACGAGTGGCAGCGGCGGCTCACCGCTCCGGCCCGGACGACGTCGGCGCTGACCGCGCGGGCCCTGGAGGCGCTGCCCGCGCCGCTCGCCGCGCTGCCCGGGCCCCGCCGGCTGCGGGCGGCCTGCCGCGTGGTCGCCGACGCGCAGCCCACGCACGTGCGCCCCGACTGGGGCATCGACGCGGTGGACGTCGACGGACGGCCGGCCGAGGTGGTCGTGGAGCCGGTGCTGTCGACGCCGTTCGCCGACGTCCTGCACTTCACCAAGCCCGACATCGCCGGCCAGCCGCAGGTGCTGGTCGTCGGCCCGATCTCCGGGCACTTCGCCACGCTGCTGCGCCCCACGGTCCGCACCCTGCTGGCCGACCACGACGTCTTCGTCGTCGACTGGCACAACGCCCGCGACGTCCCGGTGACGGCAGGCCGGTTCGGGCTCGACGAGTACGTCGACCACGTCCTGCAGGCCCTGCGGCACCTGGGCCGGGACACCCACGTCCTGGCCGTGTGCCAGCCGGCGCCGCTGGTGCTCGCCGCCGTCGCCCTGATGGCCGCCGAGGACGACCCTGCCCAGCCGCGCAGCCTCACGCTGATCGCCGGCCCGATCGACACCCGGGTCAACCCCAACCGGGTCAACGCCACCGCCGGTCGGGTCCCGCTGTCGCGGTACGAGCGGCTGCTGACCACGACCGTCCCGGCCCGGTACCCGGGCGCCGGCCGGCGGGTCTACCCCGGGGTCGCCCAGCTCACGGCGTTCATGTCGATGAACGTGCGGCGACACCTCGACGCCCACCTCGGGATGTACCGCGCCATGGTGGCCGGGGACGAGACGACCGCGGCGGCCACCCGAGCCTTCTACGAGGAGTACGGCGCGGTCATGGACGTGCCCGCGGAGTTCTACCTGGAGACCCTGCAGCGCGTCTTCATGGCGCACGACCTGCCCCGCGGCGTCCTGACCTGGCGGGACCGGCGGGTGGACCCCTCGCTGATCCGGGAGACCGCGCTGCTCACCGTCGAGGGCGCCCAGGACGACATGTGCTCGCCCGGGCAGACCGAGGCGGCGCACGCGCTGTGCACCGGCATCCCGGCCGAGCGGCGGCGGCACCACCTGCAGCAGGGCGTGGGCCACTACGGCGTGTTCGCCGGTTCCCGCTGGGAGCAGGAGATCTACCCGGTCGTCCGCGCCTTCATCGCCGAGCACGAGGAGGCACGGACGGTCGAGCCCGTCATCTGACGCCCGCTCAGGGCCGGGTCGCGACCAACGCGGTCCAGCAGCCGGCCAGCCGGGTGTCCTGGGCGGTCACGGTCAGCCCCGCCGCCCGGCAGGCGGCGGCGAGGCCGTCCGGGGTCGGACGGTCGCCGTCGGCCGGGTGGTGGGAGACCGCGCGCAGCGGGCGGCTGTCGACGACGCGCGCGGTCATCTCGCAGGAGTAGAGGCGCCCGCCGGGCCGGAGCACCCGCGCCGCCTCCCGGACGACGTCCCGCCACGCGTCGGCGTGGTGCAGGACGTGGTAGCCGAAGACCGCGTCGTAGGAGCCGTCGGGCGCGGCCAGGGCCGTCGCGTCGCCGCACTGGACGTCGGCCCGGCCGCCCAGGTCGCGCACCGCCTCCCGGCACGCCGCGACGCTGGCGTCGTACCGCTCCACGCCGTCGGCGTGCGCGGCGCCGAAGACCTCCAGCGCCAGGCGCAGGCCGGTGCCGCGCCGCCCGGTGCCGAGCTCCAGGACCCGGCCGCCGGGCACCGGCCCGCCCAGCCGGAGCAGCACCGGTGCCTCGACGCGGCGTTGGACCAGCGCGCGGAGGCGCGAGTCCACCCAGAGGCGGTTGGCGTCGACGAGGGTCGGCGGGACGGGGCGGGAGGACCTGTCACCCATCGTGGGACCGTGCCCCGGCGACCCGCCGCCGAACCGGTGCGGGGATCAGCCCCGGTAGTTGACGTGCGGGTGGTCCATGTGGTTCGCCGTCGCGCTGCCGCGGTCCGCCATGGCCTTCCAGGCGCCCGTGGGCGAGGACAGCATCCGCTGCTGCCAGATGACGTAGTCCACGCCGAGCTCGTCCCAGTGGGCGATGTGGTACTCGACGATCGCGTCCCCGAGCGCGCTGTCGGACATGACCATGTAGTCCAGCGCGAGGCCCGAGGGGTGCCCGCCCGGGTCGGCGGCGCTGGGACGGGTGCCGCCCAGGGTGATCGAGTCGGCGCCCGGCACGTTGCTGACGACGGCGTTGGCGGCGGCCTGCACCACCGCGGCGACGGGGCCCGCGGAGTTCGTGATGCGCGCGACCGTGCCGGCCCCGGCGGCCGAGGCCCGCGGTGCGGCCGCCGCGGAGGCGGCTGCCGAGGCGGCGGCCTCCGCCTCGGCCTTCTGCCGGTCGAGCACCGCCTGGTCGGCGGCGCTGGGACGGGTGCCGCCCAGGGTGATCGAGTCGGCGCCCGGCACGTTGCTGACGACGGCGTTGGCGGCGGCCTGCAC
>NZ_NVPT01000013.1 GCF_002802985.1 Geodermatophilus chilensis
TTGTTTGTGTTGTTTTTTTTTTTACTGATCCGGCGACCTCAGAGATCTAAACGTAGGGAGTCGTCGGCAGGGTCAGTGTTGTATAAGAGACAGGTACCGGCTGGGCGGGGGCGGGATCGCCGCACCGGTGCACGGGCCGGGTGGCTTCGTCGTCGGCGCGCTGGGCGTCAGCGGCCCGGTCGAGGAGTTGTTCGCCGACGGCGCACGGCCGGCGCTGCGGGCGATGGTGGTCGAGGCCGCGGCCGCGGTCTCCCGGGAGCTGGCCTCGTGACCGAGCTCGCGAGGTCACGCGGAGACACAGCACCCCCGGGCACGGACCCGACGAGCGCCGGCGAGGAGGGTCCGTGACCGAGCGGTACGTGCTCGCGGTGGACCAGGGCACCACCTCGACCCGGTCGATCGTGTTCGACCGCGCCGGCCGGCTGGTCGCCGTCCGGCAGCGCGAGCACCGCCAGCACTTCCCCCGCCCCGGCTGGGTCGAGCACGACCCGGAGGAGATCTGGGCCAACACCCAGCTCACGGCCGCCCAGGCGCTGCGCGACGTCGCCGGCGGGCCGGGGCAGGTGGTGGCGCTGGGCATCGCCAACCAGCGCGAGACGACGGTGGTGTGGGAGCGCGCCACCGGGCGACCGCTGGTGCGCGCGCTGGTCTGGCAGGACACCCGCACCGGGCCGCTGGTGGAGCAGCTGGCCGCCCGGCCGGAGGCCGCGCTGGTGCGCGAGCGCACCGGTCTGGAGCTGGCCGGGTACTTCGCCGGGCCACGGCTGCAGTGGATCCTCGACGGCGTCCGGGGTGCACGGGAGCGCGCCGAACGCGGCGAGCTGCTGTTCGGCACGATGGAGAGCTGGCTGGTCTGGAACCTCACCGGCGGGCCGGACGGCGGGGTGCACGTCACCGACGTGACCAACGCCAGCCGGACCCTCCTCATGGACGTGCACCGCTGCTGCTGGGACCCCGACCTGCTGGACTTCTTCGGCGTCCCGGCCGCGATGCTCCCGGAGATCCGCCCGTCGGTCGGCGTGCTGGGCACCGCGACCGCCCTGCCGGTGCCGCTGCCCATCGGTGGCACGCTCGGCGACCAGCAGGCGGCCCTGTTCGGGCAGACCTGCTTCGCCCCGGGCGAGGCCAAGTGCACCTACGGCACCGGCAGCTTCCTGCTGCAGAACACCGGCACCGATCTGGTCCGCTCCCGGCACGGGCTGATCAGCACGGTGGCCTACCAGCTGGCGGGGGAGCCGGTGCAGTACGCGCTGGAGGGCTCGATCGCGGTCACCGGCGCCCTGGTGCAGTGGCTGCGCGACAGCCTGGGGCTCATCGGTTCGGCGGCCGAGGTGGAGACTCTCGCGCGCAGCGTCTCGGACAACGGCGGGTGCTACATCGTGCCGGCGTTCTCCGGGCTGCTCGCCCCGCACTGGGAGGGCCGGGCCCGGGGGCTGGTCGCCGGTCTGACCTCCTACGTCACCAAGGGACACCTGGCGCGGGCGGTGCTGGAGGCGACCGGCTGGCAGACGCGCGACGTCGTCCGGGCCATGGACGCCGACTCCGGCCTGCCGCTCACCGCGCTGCGGGTGGACGGCGGGATGACCACCAACAACCTGCTCATGCAGTTCCTGGCCGACGTGCTCGGCAGCCCGGTGGTGCGCCCGATGGTGGGGGAGACGGTGTCCCTGGGTGCTGCGTACGCGGCCGGGCTCGCCGTGGGGGTGTGGTCGGACACCGGCGCGCTGCGGCGCAACTGGCATCGCTCGGCGCAGTGGGTGCCCGACGCCGGGCGGGTCGCCGCGCTCGACGCCGCCTATCCGGAGTGGGAGCGCGCCGTGCAGCTGAGCATCGCCTGGGGCGAACGCCCCTGACGCGGGGGCGTGCTGTCCGACATCGTCGTACAGCACCCGTTGTCCGCCTCCCACCTGTGTGAATAGCGTCACCGGCCCAGCCCGTCGTCCGGCCGCACCACGGTCCGGCCGCGACCCGGAGCACCCGCATCACCGGCGATGAGGAGCAGCGCATGAGCCTGTGGACAGTCTTCGGCAGCGAGGTCGTCGGGACCGGCATCCTGATACTCCTCGGCGTCGGGGTGGTCGCGAACGTCGTCCTCCCCCAGACCCTCGGCAACGGCGGGGGGTGGCTGCTCATCAACTTCGGCTGGGGACTCGCCGTGTTCGCCGGCGTCTTCGCCGGCGCGAGCTCCGGGGCGCACATCAACCCGGCGGTGACCCTCGGCCTGGCGGTGAGCGGCACCGCCGAGTACGCGCCCGGCGTGCCGGTCACCGTGACGACGTCGCTGGTCTACGTGGCCGGACAACTGGTGGGCGCCTTCCTCGGCGCCGTCGTGGCGTGGCTGGCCTACCGGTCGCACTACGACGCGGCGACCGAGCCGGTGCTCGGCACCTTCTCCACCGGCCCGGCGATCAAGAGCACGGCGAACAACGTGATCAGCGAGGTCATCGGCACCTTCGTGCTGGTCTACATCATCCTGCGCTTCGGTGACACGCCCATCGAGCTCGGTCCCCTGCCCGTGGCGCTGCTCGTCGTGGGCATCGGCGCCTCGCTCGGCGGGCCGACCGGCTACGCCATCAACCCCGCCCGCGACCTGGGCCCGCGCATCGCGCACGCCGTGCTGCCGATCCGCGCCAAGGGGGACAGCAACTGGGGCTACGCCTGGGTGCCGATCGTGGGACCGCTGATCGGCGCCGTCCTGGGCGGCCTGCTGTCGCGCGTCCCCATCTGACCCCGGACCGCAGACACGTCAACCACCGCAACGACGCGAGAGGAACCACCCGTGAGCCAGTACGTGGCAGCCATCGACCAGGGGACCACGAGCACCCGCTGCATGATCTTCGACCACGACGGCGCCGTGGTCTCGGTCGGCCAGAAGGAGCACCAGCAGATCTTCCCGCGCGCCGGGTGGGTCGAGCACGACGCCAACGAGATCTGGGCCAACACCCGCGAGGTCGTGGGTCAGGCGCTCGCCCGGGCCAACGTCGGCACCTCCGACGTGGTCGCCGTCGGCATCACCAACCAGCGCGAGACCACCGTCGTCTGGGACCGGACCACCGGCCAGCCGGTCTACAACGCGATCGTCTGGCAGGACACCCGCACCACGGCGATCGTCGAGCAGCTCGGCGCCCTCGGCGGCGGCGCCGACCGGTACAAGGACAAGGTCGGCCTGCCGCTGGCCACCTACTTCGCCGGGCCCAAGGTGCGCTGGATCCTCGACAACGTCGACGGCGCCCGGGAGCGGGCCGATCGCGGCGACCTGCTCATGGGCACCATCGACTCCTGGCTGATCTGGAACATGACCGGCGGGGCCGACGGCGGGCTGCACCTCACCGACGTCTCCAACGCCTCCCGCACGATGCTCATGGACTACCGGACGCTGGCCTGGGACGCCGGCATCGCGGAGGAGATGGGCATCCCGACGTCCATGCTCCCGGAGATCCGGTCCAACTCCGAGGAGTACGGCCGGGGCCGCAAGGCCGGCTTCCTCGCCGGGGTGCCGATCGCCGGCTCGCTCGGCGACCAGCAGGCGGCCACCTTCGGCCAGGTCTGCTTCACCAAGGGCATGGCCAAGAACACCTACGGCACGGGCAACTTCATGCTGCTCAACACCGGTGAGGAGGCCGTCCCGTCGCAGAACGGCCTGCTCACGACGCTGTGCTACCAGCTCGGCGACGGCAAGCCGATGTACGCCCTGGAGGGCTCGATCGCGGTCACCGGGTCGCTGGTGCAATGGGTCCGCGACAGCCTCGGCATGATCTCGAGCGCCCCGGAGATCGAGGACGTCGCCCGCTCCGTCGAGGACAACGGCGGCGCGTACTTCGTGCCCGCCTTCTCCGGGCTGTTCGCCCCGCACTGGCGCTCCGACGCCCGCGGCGCCATCGTCGGGCTCACCCGGTACGTCAACAAGGGGCACCTCGCCCGGGCCGTGCTCGAGGCGACGGCGTACCAGACCCGCGAGGTGCTCGACGCGATGAACGCCGACTCCGGCGTCGACCTGACCGAGCTGCGGGTGGACGGCGGCATGGTCGGCAACGAGCTGCTCATGCAGTTCCAGGCCGACCTGCTCGACGTCCCGGTGATCCGGCCGAAGATCGCCGAGACCACCGCGCTGGGTGCGGCCTACGCGGCCGGGCTCGCGGTCGGCTTCTGGTCCGACCTCGACGAGCTGACCGCCAAGTGGGCCGAAGACAAGCGCTGGGAGCCGCAGATGCCGGCCGACGAGCGCGAGCGCAACTACCGCAACTGGCAGAAGGCGGTCACCAAGAGCCTCGACTGGGTCGACGAGGACGTGCGGTAGGGACGATCGGGTGCCGGGTCCGGCGGTTTCCGCGGAAACCGCCGGACCCGACGGCCGTCAGGCGCCCAACGCGGCGGTGACGACCGCCTTGGCCTCCTCCTGCACCTGCGCCAGGTGGTCGGGGCCCTTGAACGACTCCGCGTACACCTTGTAGACGTCCTCGGTGCCCGACGGGCGGGCGGCGAACCAGGCGTTCTCCGTGGTCACCTTGAGCCCGCCGATCGCGGCGTCGTTGCCCGGCGCGCGGGTGAGCTTGGCGGTGATCGGCTCGCCGGCCAGCTCGGTCGCCGTCACGTCCTCCGGGGAGAGCTTCCCCAGCGCCGCCTTCTGCTCGCGGGTGGCCGGTGCGTCGACGCGGGCGTAGGCCGACTCCCCGTACTGCCGGGTCAGTGCGGCGTGCAGCTGGGACGGCGAGCTGCCGGTCACCGCCTGGATCTCGCTGGCCAGCAGCGCGAGCAGGATGCCGTCCTTGTCCGTCGTCCACACGCCGCCGTCCCGCCGCAGGAACGAGGCGCCGGCGGACTCCTCGCCGCCGAAGCCGACCGACCCGTCGAGCAGGCCGGGGACGAACCACTTGAAGCCGACCGGCACCTCGAGCAGCCGCCGGCCCAGGCCGGCGACGACCCGGTCGACGAGGGACGACGACACCAGCGTCTTGCCGACGGCGACGTCGGCGCCCCACTGCGGCCGGTGCGCGAACAGGTAGGAGATCGCGACGGCGAGGAAGTGGTTCGGGTTCATCAGCCCGCCGTCGGGGGTCACGATGCCGTGCCGGTCGGCGTCGGCGTCGTTGCCGGTGGCGATCTGGAACTGCTCGCGCTTGCCGATGAGCGAGGCCATGGCCGACGGGGAGGAGCAGTCCATGCGGATCCTGCCGTCCCAGTCCAGCGTCATGAACCGCCACGTGGGGTCGACCAGCGGGTTGACGACGGTGAGGTCGAGGCGGTGCCGCTCGGCGATCGCGGCCCAGTAGTCGACGCTGGCGCCGCCGAGCGGGTCGGCGCCGATGCGCACGCCCGCGTCGCGGACCGCGTCGAGCTCGAGCACCGACGGCAGGTCGTCGACGTAGTCGCCGAGGTAGTCGTGCGGCCGGGCGGCGGCGCGGGCCCGGGCGAAGGGGATCCGCCGGACACCCTTGAGGTCGTCGCGCAGCAGCTCGTTGGCGCGGGCGGCGATGACCTTCGTGGCGTCGGTGTCGGCGGGGCCGCCGTTGGGCGGGTTGTACTTGAAGCCGCCGTCGCGCGGCGGGTTGTGCGACGGGGTGACGACGATGCCGTCGGCGAGGCCGGCCGTGCGGCCGCGGTTGGCCCGCAGGATGGCGTGGCTGACCGCCGGGGTGGGCGTGTAGCGGTCCGCCGCGTCGACCAGCACGGTCACGTCGTTGGCCACCAGCACCTCCAGCGCCGAGGCCCAGGCCGGCTCGGAGAGCGCGTGGGTGTCCCGGCCGATGAACAGCGGCCCGTCGAAGCCCTGGGCCACGCGGTACTCGCAGATCGCCTGGGTGGTCGCGACGATGTGCGCCTCGTTGAACGCCCGGTCGAACGCCGACCCGCGGTGCCCGGACGTGCCGAACGCGACCTGCTGGGCCGGGTCGGCCGGGTCCGGCTCGAGCGTGTAGTACGCGGTGACCAGCGAGGCGACGTCGACCAGGTCGCTGGGGGCAGCCGGCTGTCCGGCACGGGGGTCGCTCATGCGCCGATCCTGGCCCGGCACCCGCTGCCCCCGCGACCCCGGCCGCGTCGGACCGGACCAGGGGCTCGCCATCGGGCCACTGCCCGCGGAGGACCTCCGTGGTCCGATCACGCGGGAGCGCCGGGTCAGGCCAGGTCGTCGACGACGGTGTCGACCCAGCCGGCGACCACGTCGACCCGGGCCGTGGTCTCCTGCAGCCGGTGCGGACAGGCGGGCCCGCTGCTCTCCACCGACACGAGCACCGGGCTGGACCCCTCGGTGACGTACGGGGCCCCCGAGTCGTAGGGGCAGGCGCTGGTGTCCGGAGCCGGCCAGTGTCCCTTGACCAGCACGGTCGCCGCCTTCACCGTGCTGACCTTCACCTGTCCCCAGTACAGCTGGTCGCTCCAGGAGCCGCTGCTCGTGGTGGCGCCCCAGCCGGCGAACGAGAGCACCTGCCCCTTGGCGGGCTTGGTCCTGTTCAGCGGCACGGGGGTGATCCCGTCGACCGGTTCGTCGAGGCGGGCCACGGCGATGTCGTTGCTGCCGGACTGCTCGACCCACACCACCGAGCGGGTCACCCCCGTGGCCGGGTCCGCGGTGTTGGTCGTCCCGAGACGCGCGACGGCGGTGTAGGCCGGCACACCGTTGCTGCGGTTGCGGTCCCCGTCGTGGAAGCAGTGCCCGGCGGTCATGATCCAGGTCGGCGAGATGAGGACGCCGGAGCACGCGCTGTCGTAGACCGTGCCGTCGGACCGGGTGATGTCGTCGAACCTCAGCTGCATGGCGAACGGGAACTGCCCCTCCTCCGCCGCGACGCCCTTGGCGATGCCGGCCGCCGGTGCGGCGCCCAGGACGCCGACGGTGGCCACCGCCGCAAGAGTGGAGACGACGCGGAACAGCAGTCGGCGTGCACGCATGCGCAGTCACCTTCGGAGGACGGGAGGGGGCGGTGCAAGGTATCAGCGACGGGCGAGCCGGCCCGGGCAGGCGCGTAGGCCGGCGCGGCTCTTCCTGCGAGCGGTCCGGCAGCCCGCGTCCGGCGACCGTTCCCCTGGGAACGGCGTTCCCGCAGCGGCCGGCTCGGGGTTCGACGGGGACATGGACGCATCGAGCCTCGCCGGCTGGCTGGCGACCTGGGACCGGGACGCGCTGACCGCACTGGTCGGGCACCGTCCCGATGTCACCCTCGGCCGGCCGCCGGCGACGCTCGGACAGCCGGCCGAGCGGTTGTCGCACCCCGGATCACTGGTGCGGCACTGCGCGGGCTGCCGTTGCCGTACCCGCAGGTGCTCGAGGCGCTGCAGGCCCTCGGCGAGCGCAGGACCCGTGCCGAACTGGTCAGCCTGCTGGCCGGGGATCGCGGCGTGGAGCACGAGCGGGCGGTGGACGATGTTCTGGCCGATCTGGCGGCACGCGCGCTGGTCCGGCCAGAAGACGACGGCCGGCTGACGGTACCCACGGCCCTCGGTGAGCTGTTCCCGGCGCCGCCGGGACTGGAGCCGCCCCTGCGCGAGCTGTGGAGCGAGCAGTACGCCGAGGCCATCCGCGCCGCCCTGCTCGCCGTCGGCGGCCCCCTGGGCCGCCGGAAGGCCGAGTCGCTGGAGGCGCTGGTCGCCCGGCTGGCCGACCTCAGGTCGGTGTCCGGGAGCCTGTCCGTGCTCGACGACGGGAGCCGAGCTCGTGCCGGTCAGTGGTCGACGCGGGCGGTGTCCCGGCGCAGCGCCAGGCCGGCGAGCAGCAGGCCGCTGGCCAGGGCCGCGCCGACGCCCTCACCGGCGCGCATCCGCAGGTCCAGCAGCGGCTCCCGGCCCAGGTCCTGGAGGACGAGCCCGTGCCCGCGTTCGCGGCTGCGCTGCCCGGCCACCAGGGCGGGCTGCGCGCCCGGCTCCAGCCGCACGGCCACGAGGGCGGCGACCGAGGTGGCGTAGCCGTCCAGCACGACGGCCGAGCCGGCTGCCGCAGCACCCAGGACCACCCCGGCCAGGACGGCGAGCTCGGGGCCGCCGAGCTCGGCGAGCGCCACCACCGGGTGCCGCGCCAGCCCGGGGTCGGCCCGCCGAGCCCGGCGCACGGCCTCGACCACCACCTGCCGCTTGCGGGCGAGGACCTCGGCGTCGGCTCCCGACCCCAGCCCGACGGCGTCGGCCGGGTCGGCGTCGAGCAGGGCGCACGCGAGCGCCGCCGCCACGGTGGTGTTGCCGACCCCGACCTCACCGAGGGCCACCAGCCCGGCGGCGGCCGCTCCGCGGCCCAGCGCGCGGCCGGCGTCGAGCAACCGCTGGGCGTCGTCCGACGTCATCGCCGGCCGGTCGACGAGGTCCCCGCGCGGATCCGTGGCTCGGAGCACCGTCGCACCCGGGACGGGGCCGCCGCGGACCCCGGCGTCCACGACCCACACCCCCAGGCCGGCGGTCCGGGCGGCCGTGGCCCCCAGCGAGGTGCCCGCGACGGAGGCACGCACGACGTCCCGGGTCACGTGGGGGGAGTAGGCCGACACTCCGCGGCTCGCGACCGGGTGGTCGGCAGCGGCCAGCAGGAGGGTGCCCCCGGAGGCCGCGGCGCCACCGACGGCCACCACGCCGTCCACGGCCCGGTCGAGGACGCCGAGCGAGCCCGGCGGGGTGAGCAGCCGGTCGGCCTGGTCCCGGGCCGCGACGACCGCCTCCCGGTCCGGCGCCCGCAGGTGCGAGGGCGGTGCCGCCGGCGCTCCGCCGTCCTCGACGGGCCACCGGTCGTGCAGGACGACGTCGGAGAGCGGCAGCCGCCGCGACCAGCCGGCCCGCTCGAGGCCCGGGGCGGGCGGCCGCTCGTCGGGCCAGCCGAGGCACAGCCAGCCCAGGGTCACGACGCCGTCGGGCAGGCCGAGCAGCCCGGCCAGGTCCTCCGGCCGGAACAGGGTCACCCAGCCCAGCCCCAGGCCCTCGGCCCGCGCCGCCAGCCACAGGTTCTGGATGGCCGCCGCGCAGCTCCACAGGTCCGCGTCGGGGAAGGTGGCCCGGCCCAGCACCCCGGCCGCCGGGGTGCGCCGGTCGCAGCAGACGACCACCCCGAGGGGCGCCTCCCGGACGCCCTCGAGCTGCAGGTCGAGCAGCCGGCGGGCGGCGTCCGGCTCCAGCTGCGCGGCCTGGCGCAGCCGTTCCCGGTCGGTGAGCACCGCGGCCCGGTCCCGGGTCGCCGGGTCCTGCACGACGAGGAAGCGCCACGGCTGGCTGTGTCCGACCGACGGCGCGGCGTGCCCCGCGCCGAGGACGCGTTCCAGCACCTCCGCAGGGACGGGGTCGGGCCGGAAGCGGCGGACGTCGCGGCGGGCACCGACCACCCGGTGCAGGGCCTCCCGGACCTGCTCGCCCATCGCCCAGCCGGTGGGGTCGGCGGCCCGCTGCGACGCGGAGGTCGGGTCCCCGATGAGCGGCACCGGCCGCGGCCACTCCGCCACGCCCGGCTACTCCGCCAGCGGCAGGTACACCCGCCCGCCGCGGTCGGCGTACTCGGCGGCCTTCTCCTCCATCCCGACCTCCAACGCCTCGGCGTCGGTGAGGCCGCGCTCCTCGGCGAACCGGCGGACGTCCTGGCTGATCCGCATGGAGCAGAAGTGCGGGCCGCACATCGAGCAGAAGTGCGCGGTCTTGGCCGGGGCGGCCGGCAGCGTCTCGTCGTGCATCGAGCGGGCGCTGTCGGGATCGAGGGCCAGGTTGAACTGGTCCTCCCAGCGGAACTCGAACCGCGCGTCGGAGAGGGCGTCGTCCCAGGCCTGCGCGCCGGGGTGGCCCTTGGCCAGGTCGGCGGCGTGCGCGGCGATCTTGTACGCGATCATGCCGTCCTTGACGTCGTCCCGGTCGGGGAGCCCCAGGTGCTCCTTGGGCGTGACGTAGCAGAGCATCGCAGTCCCGTGCCAGGCGATCATCGCCGCCCCGATGGCCGAGGTGATGTGGTCGTAGGCCGGCGCGATGTCGGTGGCCAGCGGCCCCAGCGTGTAGAACGGCGCCTCGCCGCAGATCTCCTGCTGGAGGTCGACGTTCTCCTTGATCTTGTGCATGGGCACGTGCCCCGGACCCTCGACCATCACCTGCACGTCGTGCTCCCACGCGATGCGGGTCAGTTCGCCCAGCGTGCGGAGCTCGGCGAACTGCGCCTCGTCGTTCGCGTCGGCGATGCTGCCGGGGCGGAGCCCGTCGCCGAGGGAGAACGTCACGTCGTAGGCCCGCAGGATCTCGCAGAGCTCGGCGAAGTGGGTGTACAGGAAGTTCTCCCGATGGTGGGCCAGGCACCAGGCGGCCATGATCGAGCCCCCGCGGCTGACGATGCCGGTCGTGCGTCGCGCGGTGAGCGGGACGTAGCGCAGGAGCACGCCGGCGTGCACGGTCATGTAGTCCACGCCCTGCTCGCACTGCTCGACCACGGTGTCGCGGTAGACCTCCCAGGAGAGCTCCTCGGCCTTGCCGCCGACCTTCTCCAGCGCCTGGTAGAGCGGCACCGTCCCGATCGGGACGGGGGAGTTGCGGAGGATCCACTCCCGGGTGCTGTGGATGTTCCGGCCGGTGGAGAGGTCCATCACCGTGTCGGCGCCCCACCGGGTCGCCCAGGTCATCTTCTCCACCTCCTCCTCGATCGAGGAGGCCACCGCGGAGTTGCCGATGTTGGCGTTCACCTTCACGAGGAACTCGCGGCCGATGACCATCGGCTCGGACTCGGGGTGGTTGACGTTGGCCGGCAGGACGGCGCGGCCGCGGGCGATCTCGCTGCGGACCTGCTCGGCCGGGACCCCCTCGCGGACGGCGACGAACTCCATCTCCGCGGTTATCACGCCCCGGCGGGCGTACGCGAGCTGGGTGACGGACGCGCCGGGGCGGCCGCGCTGCGGGCGGCGTCCCTCCCGCTCGAAGACGGCATCGAGGGTGCGCAGGTCCGCGGACCGGCGGCCGTCGTCCTCAGGCCGACGCGGCCGGCCGTCGTAGGCCTCGGTGTCGCCACGCTCGGCGATCCAGCCCGCGCGCAACGCGGGCAGGCCGCGGTTGACGTCGGCCTCGTACGTCGGATCCGTGTACGGCCCGGAGGTGTCGTAGAGGACGACCGACGCCCCGGTGGTCAGCACGACCTCCCGCATGGGCACCCGCATGTCCGGGCGGGACCCCGGCAGGTGGGTCTTGCGACTGCCGATCGTGTCGGTGGGGGACTCGTCGGTGGATGCAGCCGTCATCGGGCTCTCCCTTCCTACGCCGGTATGACCCGGATCAGGTTGTGGCGGTCAGCGGCCGTCTCAGCTCGCTTCTCAGCCCGGTACGCCGGGCTCCCGCGGTGGCGACGACGACTGTAACCACGGCACGGACGGCGGGCCGCCGGGGCCTCCGACGACGTCGCCCGGAGAACGCAGACGGGCGCCGCGGACACGGGGTCCACGGCGCCCGTCGGGCCTGCCTGGCGGTCAGTAGCGGAAGCGCTGCACCAGCTCCTGCAGGTCGCCGGACATGCGGGCCAGCTCCTCGGCCGCCTGCCGGGTCTGCGCGACGCCGGCCGTGGTGGCCGACGCAGCGTGCGCGACGCCGCCGATGCTGCCGGCGATCTCGCCGCTGCCGGTCGCGGCCTCGCTGACACTGCGGTTCATCTCCGCGGTGGTCGCCCCCTGCTCCTCCACCGCGGAGGCGATGGTCAGCTGGAAGTCGTTGATCTGGCTGATGATCCCGGCGATACCGGAGATCGCCGTCGTGGCGCCGGCGGTGTCGGCCTGGATGGCCTCGACCCGGCGGGCGATGTCCTCGGTCGCCTTCGCCGTCTCCTGGGCCAGCTCCTTGACCTCGTTCGCGACCACGGCGAAGCCCTTGCCGGCCTCACCGGCACGGGCGGCCTCGATCGTCGCATTCAGGGCCAGCAGGTTCGTCTGCTCCGCGATCGAGGTGATGGTCTTGACCACCTCGCCGATCTCCTGGGACGAGACGCCGAGCTTGCTCACCGTCCGGGTGGTCTCCTCGGCGGCCCGGACCGCGGTGCCGGCGACCCGCGCGGCCTCGGAGGCGTTCTGCGCGATCTCGTTGATGGAGGCGCCCATCTCCTCGGACCCGGACGCGACGGTCTGCACGTTGCGGGAGATCTGCTCGGCGGCCGCGGCGACGACGCCGGCCTGGGTCGCGGCCTCCTCCGCGCTGCCGGAGATCGACTCCGACGACGCGCTGAGCTCCTCGGCCGCGGCGGCGAGGGCGGACGCCGACCCGGCCGTCGAGGAGACCGTGCCCCGCAGGCTCTCGGCCGCCTGGTTGAGCGCCTCGGCCATCTGGCCGACCTCGTCACCGGAGGAGACCTCCACGCGGGTGGTCAGGTCACCGGCGGCCATGGCCACCAGCCCGTCCCGGACGGCGGTCACGGCGCGGACGACCAGGCGGACGACGAACCAGCCGAGCGCCAGCGCCGCGGTGAGGCCGATCGCCAGGACGGCGAGGATGAGCGTGCGGGCGCTCTGGTAGGTGCTCCGGGCCTGCTCGACGGTGGCCGCGGCGCTGGCCGCCTCGGACTCCTCCAGCCGGGTCAGGGCCTCGTTGAGGGCCACCGCGATCGGCTTGACCTCGGTGTTGCGCAGCTGCAGGTAGGCGTCCATCTGACCGGCCCGGGCGAAGGCGAGCAGCTGGCCGCCGACGATCTCCTCGTAGGCGGTCCAGGACTCGGTGAGGACCTCGACGTCCGCGCGCTGGGCCTCGGTCTGGCCCGCGTCGGCGGCGTAGGCCGCGATCGCGGCGTCCATGGCCTCGACATCGGCCAGGTACGCCTGGTGCTCGACGTCCTCGGGGCCCTTGGGCAGCAGCTCGTCGGCGAGGGCGTCGACGCGGGTCTGCAGGTAGGCGCGGCGGATCTCGGCCAGGTGCATGGAGGGCACCAGCGCCTCGCTGTGGATCTCGGCACTGCGTCGCTCGAGGGCCGCGAGCTCCCGGAGCGCGACCAGGCCGATGGTGAGGGCCACGACGCAGGCCACGGCGACGGCGGTGAGCACCTTGACCCGCAGGGGCAGGGCGAGCAGGCGGGAGGGGACGGAGAGCCGCACGGGACACCTCAGGGGCCGATGTGGAGGGGGCAACCGGGAGTTTCGACCGATTCCGACCGGACTTGACCCGAGAGCGTCCCGGAGGGGCCGCGGTGCCGGCCGATCGGCGCCGTGGCCGCCGGGAGTTCAGCAGGGAGTCACCGCTCGACCGCCGGGACGTGGCCTGCTGCGGCGACCGTGGCGGCATGGACTTCCCCCGCAACGCACTGACGCTGGTGATCGGCGTGGTGGTGGCGACCCTGGCGCCGGCGGCGACTCCGGCCGCCGCGGCCCCGGCCACCTATGGCGTCGAGCCCTTGGAACGGGCCCACGCCCACAACGACTACGAGCACGAACGCCCGCTCCACGACGCCCTGGACCACGGGTTCACCAGCGTCGAGGCCGACGTCTGGCTGGTCGACGGCGAGCTGCGGGTCCCCCACGACCTCGTGGACGCCCGGCCCGGCGTGACCCTGCAGTCGCTCTACCTCGACCCGCTGGCCGACCGGGTCGCCCGGAACGGCGGCTCGGTCCACCGCGGCTGGGACGGCTCGCTGCAGTTGCTCATCGACATCAAGAGCGAGGCGTCGGCCACGTACGCCGCCATCGACGAGGCACTGCGGGCCCACCCGCAGCTGATGACCCGCTGGACCGACGGCCGGATGCGGGAACGGGCGGTCACGGCGGTGGTCAGCGGCAACCGGCCGCTGGCCGTCATGGCCGACCAGCGGACCCGTCTCGCCGGGTACGACGGCCGGCTCGCCGACCTGGGGTCGGGGATGCCCGCGACGCTGATGCCTCTCGTCAGCGACAACTGGACCCGGCACTTCACCTGGCAGGGGATCGGGCCGATGCCCGAGCACGAGCGCGCGAGACTCCGCCAGATCGTCGCCACCGCGCACGGCCACGGCTATCGGGTGCGGTTCTGGGCGACCCCCGACCTGCCCGGCCCCCAGCGGGACGCGCTCTGGACCGAACTGGTGCGGGCCGGTGTGGACCACGTCAACACCGACGACCTCGCCGGGTTGCAGGCCTTCCTGCTGGCCCACGACCCGCAGGAGCAGCAGGCCGCGGCCTGAGCAGCGGGGCTCCGGGGCCGGTCGGGGCAGGGACGCCCCGCCGGCGCCGGTGCCCCGGCTCAGGTCTCCACGCGCTCCAGGAACCGCCTGACCGTCTCGAGGAACACCTCGGGCTGCTCGGAGTGCACCCAGTGGCCGGCGTTCTTCACCCGCACCAGCCGGGTGTTCGGGAACAGCTCCTCCATGCGCGCCCGGTCCTCGGGCAGCACGTAGTGGCTGGTGGCGCCGGCGACCCACAGCACCGGGCCGTCGTAGCGGGCGCCCGGCGGCGGCTCGGGGAAGCCGCGCAGCTCGCCCAGGTCGCGCCCGAGCAGCTCCAGGTTGAGCCGCCAGCGCCAGCCCCCGTCGGCCCCCACCCCGTCGCGCACCAGGCTCTGCAGCAGGAACGAGCGGACCATCCTGCTCGGGACGGCGGTCCGCAGGGCGGCGTCGGCGTCCTCGCGGGTCTCCAGCCGGTCCAGGTCGAGGGCGCGCATCGCCGCGATGTAGGCGGCGAAGGGCGAGGCCTCCTCGTCGGGGTCGTCGGTGCGGCCGCCGGAGACCGGGTACTCGACCGGGGCGATGTCGACGACGACCAGCGCGCGCAGCAGTTCGGGGTGCCGCAGCGCCAGCTGCATCGAGACCTTGCCGCCCATCGAGTGCCCGACGAGGGTGACCGGCTCCCCGAACGAGCGCAGCTCCGCGGCGACCAGCTCGGCCATGTCGACGTAGTCGACCCGGTCGGTCCACGGCGAGTGCCCGTGGTTGGGCAGGTCCAGCAGGGTGACGCGGTGGTCCGCGGCGAGGCCCTTGGCGATCGTCGTCCAGTTCTTGCCCTGGCCGAACAGGCCGTGCACGAACACCACCCGCGGCCCGGCCGAGCCCAGCGTGCGGGCGTGCAGCCGCTCCTCCGGATTGGACGTCACCCGGCGATTCCACCAGAACGGCGGCGGGTCGGTGCCCAGCAGCTCGACCGGACAGCGCACGCCGGGCGTCCGCGCCAGCGCCGGGTCGGCCGTCACCAGCGGCACGTCGAGCAGCTCGGCGAGGGCGACGTACTGCGCGGCGGAGGGGCCGATCGAGGTCCGCAGCTGCCACGCCCGGGCCAGGAGCGGGGCGTGCGGCCAGCGCTCCAGAGCGAGATCGGCGTGGTCCTGCAGCGCCGCGGCACCCCGCCCGGCGGGGATCCGTCCGGCGAGCACCGCCCACCGGACGACGGAGAGCACCTCCACGTCGACGAGTTCGGGGACGTGGACGTCGGAGGCGAGGAGCCGCTCGCGGGCGAGCGCCCCGGCCGCGCCGTCGTCCAGCAGGGCCGGGACGAGGACGGAGGCGTCGGCGACGATCACCCGGCGTCGGGACGCCCGGCGGCGAGCGCGTCGACCGCCTCACCGAAGGACAGCCGGCCACCCCGGCGCGCCGCGCGGGCGAGCACCTCCGCCCTGCTCGGCCGCGCCACGACGCTCTGCAGCTCGCGCAGCACGTACTCCGACAGGCTCAGCCCGCTCTCGGCCGCCCGTGCGCGGAGCGCGGCGTGCAGGTCGTCGGGCACGTGCCTGACCTGGAGCATCTTCGGCACCCGACCAGGCTACATGTGTCGCACATGTGATCTGCAGCCCGACACATGTGCCCTCCTCCGGCGGGGTGCCGCGCGTCGCGGCGCGTAGCGGCTGAACATGCTCGGGGCGGTCCGGCGATCGACGCGGCCGTGTCCCGAGGAGAGGAACGCGCACAGATGCCCGGACGGCGTCGGCGGACGACGAGCCGCTCGACCAGCACCACCCGCACCTCGACCGCGACCCGTCGCAAGGCCCCCACCCGCCGCCCGGCGAAGCCGGTGCCCGAGCGGCCGGTCGCCGGGCCGGGGGAGCGGGTGTGGGTGCTCGCCGTCCCGTTCCGCGCGCCGGCACCCGGCGCGCAGTGGCGGCCCGACCTGCAGGCGCACGTCTGGGTGGGCCGGGGGCTGCCGCCGGAACTGGCCGCCTACGACCCGCCGCCGTACACCTTCGAGCGGTTCCTCGAGGACGAGCTCAACGACTTCCCGCGGCCGGTGCCGCCGGGCCGCCCGCTGGTCCCCCGCGAGGAGCAGGCCACCGGCGCGGAGGCCGTCGTCGCCTCTGTCCAGGCGGGGCACCGGGTCTTCCTGCTCGGCGACGACCCCGGCGTCGGCAAGACGGGGACCGCCGTCCTGGCCGCCCGGGAGGTCTGCGAGCTGCGCGGCGGCGAGCGCGTCCTCGTCGTCGCCGACCGCCCGGCGGCCATCACGATCCCGCACTGGACCCGCTCGATCGCCGGCTTCGGCGACGGCGGGCTGCGCTGGTGCGTCACGACCTGGGACCGGCTGGCCAAGGTCGCGAAGCTGCGGTTCGACGTCGTGATCGCCGACGAGGCGCACATGGTCCGGCACACCACGACGCAGCGGTGGAAGCACTGGAAGGCGGTCTCCGGCGGCAGCCGCCAGAAGGACGTGCCGTTCGTCATCGCCGCCACCGCCACCCCGGCGCACACCCCGCTGGAGCTGCCCTACCTGGCCCCGCAGTTCGCCCAGCGGCACGGCGAGCCGCTGCGCGCCTGGGCCGACCTCCCGGCGAAGCTCGCCGAGCACGGGTTCCACGTGGAACGGAGCCGCTACGGGTGGGCGTGGACCGAGGACGCCGACGCCCGCCGCGCCGACCTCGCCCGGCTGCAGGGCTGGCTGGCCGATGGCGACCCGCCCGCGACGCTGCACCGACCGGCGCCGTGGGGTCCGGTGTCGGTCACCGGGACGCCGGTCGCCCTCACGCCGGCCGAGCAGGCCGCCTACGAGTCCGGGTGGCAGGAGTTCCGGGCCGAGATGCAGCTGGCCCGGCGGGCACGGCAGACCGCGCGCGGTCGGGCCGCGCTGCTGCGCTTCCGGCAGAAGGCCGGGCTGATCCGCGCGCAGGCCACCGTGGACTGGGTGCGCGCGCAGGTCGAGGCGGAGCGGCAGGTCGCGGTCTCGGTGGAGTTCGTCGAGACGGCGGCCGACCCGATCCGGGAGGCGCTGCAGGACGCCGGGATCGCGGTGGCCTGCATCTACGGCCGGGACCGCTTCGACGTCGAGGCCGAGCGGCTGCGCTTCCAGACCGGCGCGGCGCCGGTCTGCGTCCTCACGGTGACCGCCTCGATCAGCCTGCACGCCGGCGAGCTGCTGCCCGGCGGTGCGACGGCGTCCCCGACGCCGCGGGTCGGGCTGTTCCACCAGCCGCGGTTCTCCGGCATCCAGGCCCGCCAGGTCACCGGCCGCACGCACCGCGACGGCCAGGTCTCCCCGTGGCGGGTGGCCTTCGCCGAGGACACCGTCGAGGAGCAGGTGGCCCGGGTGATGGTGGAGCGGCTCGCGGTCAGCGGCTCCACCGCCGGGGCCGACACCTCGGCCCTCCAGGAGATCGCCGAGCTGCTCGACGCCGACTGGCTGCCGCCCGTCGCGCTCACCGACTGAGCCGGGCGGTCCGCGCCGGGCGGTGACCTCAGCCGAGCGCCGCGCCGATGCTGGCCACCCCCGCCAGGGCCGACAGCGTCAGCCCGACCGCCCGGAACCGGCGGACGTCGAGCAGGTGGAACAGCCGGCGGCCGACCACGTGGCCGACGACCGCCGCGGCCAGCAGCACCAGCACCACCTCCGGCCGGAGGGCCTGCCCGGCCCGGCCCGTGGCGGTGAGCACCGCTGCGCCGAGCAGGTTGAGGGCGAGGAACAGCGCCGCGAGGGTGTCGCGCATCTCGGCCGGGGCCACCTGCCGCCGCTCGAGCCAGAGCACCAGGGGCGGCCCGTTGGTGCTGGTCGTGGTGGTGAGCAGGCCGGCGACCAGTCCCACGCCCAGGGTGGCCCACCGGGAGGGCGGCGCCCGGCCGGGAACGGGGCGCCGCAGGACCTGCAGCGCCACGGCGGCGAGCACGCCCACGCCCACCGCGAGCTGCAGCGCCGACTTGCTGACCACGGCGAGCACCGCCACGCCGGCCAGGATGCCGGGGACGGCGGCCAGGGCGACCACCCGGACGTCGGCCCACCGGACGGCCGGCCGCGGCCCGCGGCGCACCAGCAGCAGGAGCAGGGTGGTGGTCGTGGCGAGCACCATCAGCGTGGTGACCGCCTCGGTGGGATCGAGCACGGCCACGAGAGCGGGCCCGGCGATGAGCGCCAGCCCGAACCCGGCGGCGGCCTGCACGGTCGCGCCCGCCAGGACGGCGAGGCACGCGAGCAGCACGCCGGCCATCCTGTCGTACGCGCCGGCTGCGCCCCGTGCGCCCGGGCGGTGCCGCTCAGGCGGGGCAGAGCCAGTCGCCGGAGGTCTCCACCTGCGCGCCGGTGGGCGCACCGGGCGGCGGGAACGGGTGCCGGAAGGTGAACGCGGCCGGCGTCGGGCCGTGCGCACGCAGCAGGCGGACGCGGTCCTCGGCGCCGTCCGTCGTCGGCACCGTGCCGGCCGGGAGCCACCACAGCGCGGTCGTCGCCTCGGCGGCGCGCTGGAACCAGGTCCGGCGGCGGCGCATGACCTCGAGGTGCCGGCCGCCGAAGACGTAGGCGGCCAGCGCCTCGACGTCCTGCCAGACGGTCAGGTTGATGATGACGCCGTGACTGTCCCGCGCGTCCCAGCCGAAGGCCCGGACGGCGGTGGCGTTGCCGTCCTCGGTCTGCAGCCGCCAGACGAACCCGGGGCTGCCGTCGGCCTCGGCGTTGACCTCGTCGAGCGCGGCGACGAAGTCGGCCAGCAACGGGCTGTCCAGCGGGGCGAGCAGCCGGGAGACGTTGACCTGGGCGAGGTGGTACCGCACCGGGCGGCCGCTACGCGGGCCGCTCAGGGGACGAGGACGGCGCGGCCCAGGACCCGGCCGGCGCGCAGGTCCTCGAGCACCCGCGGGGCGTCCTCCAGCGGGTGCGTCGTCACGGTGCTGACCAGGCGGCCCCGGGCGGCGAGGTCCAGGACCTCCACCAGCTCGGCCCGCCGGTTGCCCACCGAGGTCACGATCCGCTGCTCGGGCACGACCAGCGCCAGCGGGTCGATCTCGACCCGGTCGAAGGAGTAGCCGACGTAGACCAGCGTGCCCCGCTTGCCGAGGGCGGCCAGCGCGGCCGCGCCGGTGCCCTTCGTGCCCACCAGCTCGAACACCACGTCGGCGCCACGGCCGCCGGTGGCCTCCCGGACGGCGGCGGCGACGTCCTGCTCCGAGGCGTCCACGGTGACCGCGGCGCCCAGCTCCCGGGCCAGCGCCAGCCGCTGCGCGCTGCGGGCCACCGCGGTCACCCGCGCACCGGCCTCCCGCAGCACCTGCACGAGGGCCAGCCCCACCCCGCCGGTGCCGTAGACGACCGCCTCCGTGCCGGCCCGGACGCCGGCGACCTCGGCCGCGTGCAGCGCCGTCGTCCCGCTGCAGCACAGCGTCGCCGCGGTGGGCAGGTCGACGCCCTCGGGTACGGGCACCACCGACGAGGCCGGGACGGCGAGCTGCTCGGCGAACCCGCCGTCGGTGGCGAAGGCCAGGAAGCCCAGCGGCTCGTCGCAGAGGTGGTCGTCGCCGGCGAGGCACCAGCGGCAGCGGTGGCAGGCGTGCAGGTAGTGGACGGCGACCCGGTCGCCCACGGCCACGCCGCGGACGTCCTCACCCAGTTCGGCGACCGTGCCCGCGACCTCGTGGCCGAGGGTGATCGGCGTCCGCGCCGGGGTCAGCAGCCCGTCGAGGAAGTGCAGCTCGGTGCCGCAGACGCCGGCCGCGGCGACGTCGATCAGCACCTCGCGGGGACCCGGCCGCGGACGCTCCACGTCCTCGACCGTCAGGGGTTCCCCGGCCCCGGAGAAACGCACGGCACGCATGGTCCAGCCTCCCTACGCCGGTATGACCCGGACAGGTTCGAACGGTCGGCGGCCGCAGCCGCCCTCTCAGCCCACTCCGGTGGGCTCCCGCGATCAGCGGCGGGGACGCTACCTCCCGGCGACCGGGGCCCGGTGGCCGACCCGGTGTTACGTTCGGGGGGCACGTGGCACGGGGTGTCCCCGACCGGGGACTGAGAGCACACCCGTCGAACCTGCTCCAGTTCGCACTGGCGAAGGGATGTCACCGGCATGCCGGCCGTCGACCTGCGCGCCGCCCGCGCGGCGCTGCGCACCCGCACCCCCCTGGTGCACTGCCTGACCAACACCGTCGTCCAGACCATCACCGCCAACGCCCTGCTCGCCGCAGGCGCCGCCCCGGCGATGGTGGACGCCCCGGAGGAGGCCGGCGACTTCGCCGCGGTCGCCTCCGCGGTGCTGGTCAACGTGGGCACCGTGCACGCCCGCACCGCCGAGGCGATGCGGCTGGCGGCCCGCTCGGCCGGCGCGGCCGGGACGCCGTGGGTCCTGGACCCCGTCGCCGTCGGCGGTCTGGCCTACCGGACCGAGCTGACCGGTGAGCTGGTCGGGCTGCGGCCCACCGTCGTCCGCGGCAACGCCTCGGAGGTCATGGCGCTGGCCGGCGCGGGCGGCGGCGGCCGCGGCGTGGACAGCACCGACAGCACCGACGACGCCGCCAAGGCCGCCGTCGAGCTCGCCGGGCGCACCCGGGGCGTCGTGGCGGTCAGCGGCGAGGTCGACCTCGTCACCGACGGACGGCGGACCGTGCGCGTCGGCGGCGGCTCGGCGCTGCTGACCCGCACCACCGGCGCCGGCTGCGCGCTGGGGGCCCTGGTCGCCGCCTACGTCGCGGCCACCGGCGACGCGCTGACCGGGACCGTGGCCGCGCACGCGCACGTCGCCGTCGCCGCCGAGCGGGCCGCGCGGGTGGCCTCCGGCCCGGGCAGCTTCGCGCCCGCCTGGCTCGACGCGCTGGACGCCGTCGACGGCGAGGCCCTGGCCGCGGCGGACGTCCGATGAGGCGCGCGGTCGAGCCGACCCTCTACCTGGTCACCGACACCGCGCTGTCCGCCCCGCGACCGGTCGCCGACGTCGTCCGTGCCGCGGTCGCCGGCGGCGTCACGACCGTCCAGGTCCGGGACAAGACCGCCTCGCGCCGGGAGCTGCTCGAGCTCACCCGCGCGGTGCAGGCGGCGCTGGCCGACCGGCCCGACGTCGCGCTGTGGGTCGACGACGCCGTGGACGTCGCGCTGCTCGCCGGCGCCGACGGCGTGCACATCGGCCAGGACGACCTGCCGCCGGCCGAGGTGCGCGCCCTGCTCGGGCCCGACCGGCTGCTCGGGTTCAGCGTCTCCTCCGTGGCCGAGCTGGACGTCGCCCGCGCACTGCCGGCGGGGACGGTCGACCTGGTCGGCATCGGCCCGGTGTGGACGACGCCCACCAAGCCCGACGCCGGCAGCGCCCTGGGCCCGGACGGCGTCCGGGCGCTGGCCGACGCCGCCCGCGCCGCCGGGTTCGGCACCGTCGCGATCGGCGGCATCGACGCCGCCCGCGCCGCCGAGGTGGCCACGACCGGGGTGGACGGCGTCTGCGTCGTCTCCGCGATCTGCGCGGCGCCGGACCCGGCCGACGCCGCCCGCGCGCTGCGGTCCGCGATCGACCGTGGCCGGGTGGCGGCGTGAGCGGCGTCGCGGTCGCGCTGACCGTCGCGGGCAGCGACCCCAGCGGCGGCGCCGGCATCCAGGCCGACCTGAAGACCTTCAGCGCGCTCGGCGTCTACGGCACGGCGGTGCTGACCGCGCTGACCGCGCAGAACACCCGGGGTGTCACCGGCGTGCACGGCGTCCCGCCGGAGTTCGTCGCCGAGCAGCTGGCGACCCTGTTCGCCGACGTCGGGGTGCACGCCACCAAGCTCGGCATGCTCGGCACCGCCGACGTGGTGCGCGCGGTCGCCGCCGCGCTGGCCGATCACCCAGGCGGACCGGTCGTGTGCGACCCGGTGATGGTCGCGACCAGCGGCGACCGGCTCATCGACGACGCCGCGGTCGACGCCGTCCGCTCCGACCTGCTGCCGCTGGCCGACCTGGTGACGCCGAACGTGCCGGAGGCCGCCGTCCTGCTCGGCGTGCCCCCGGCGACTGACGTCGACGAGCTGCCCGGCCAGGCCACCGCACTGCTCGAGCTGGGGCCCCGGGCGGTGCTGCTCAAGGGCGGCCACTTGGGGGGCGGGGAGAGCGTCGACGTGCTGGCCACCGCGGACGGCGTCACGGTCACCCGCCGGCCGCGGGTCGACACCACCTCGACGCACGGCACCGGCTGCACGCTGTCCTCCGCCCTCGCCGCGCTGGCCGCCCGGGGCCGCACGGACGACTGGGCGCGGCTGGTCGACCCCGCCCGCGACTACCTGCACCGGGCGCTGGAGGCGGGGCAGGGCCTCGGCGTCGGCTCCGGCCACGGCCCCGTGCACCACTTCGCCGGCATCTGGGGGGTGTGACCGCGCAGCGGGTGGACCGATCGCGGGGGCCCGGAGGGTCCCCCGATCGGGACACGGGCAGCGGCTCAGTGCAGGTCGGGGACGGCACGTGGCCGCGGTGTCGGCCGGTAGGCCGACGATGTCATTGCTCGTCGGTCGTGATCGGGACGCGGGTGGCGCCGTCGGCGGCGGGCGTCGCGCCACCGAGCCGGCGCAGCAGGGCCGCGACGTCCACGCCGGTGAGGTCCCCGGACAGCTGCAGCCCCTGCGCCACGTTGGCCGCGACCGAGCGACCCAGCGCCCCGGCGCCGTCGGCGGAGATGACGGTCATCTTGTCCACGCCCGCCAGCGGGGCGGCGGCGGCCTGCACGACCTCCGGCAGCACCTTGACCAGCATCTCCAGGACGGCGGCCTCCCCGTACTTGGCGAAGGCCTCCGACCGGGCGTCGAGCGCCTCGGCCTCGGCCTGACCGCGAGCCAGGATGGCCGCGGCCTCCGCGCTGCCCTCCCGCTCGACGGCGTCGGCGATCGCCTGCCGGCGCAGCTTCTCGGCCTCGCCGCGCTTGGCGCCCTCGACGGCCTCGGCCTCGGCCTCGGCCAGCGCCGACCGGCGGGCCCGCTCGCCCTCGCCGGAGAGCCGGGCCTGCTCGGCGGAGGCCTGGGCGGCGGCGATGGTGGCCTGCCGCTGCGCCTCCGCGGTGAGGATCGCGGCGTTCTTGCGCGCCTCGGCCTCCTGCTCGACCTTGTAGCGCTGCGCGTCGGCGGGACGGCGCACCTGGGTGTCCAGCTGCCGCTCGGTCAGCGCCGCCGTCCGGACGGCGACCTTCTCCTGCTCGGTGAGGATGGCCTGGTCCTGCGCGGCCTGGGCCAGCGGTCCGGCCGCCGCCGCGCGGGCCGTGGCCGCGTCGGTCTCGGCGGTGATCTCGGCCTGCCGGAGCGCGAGCTGGCGCTGGGCCACCGCGATCGCCTCGTCGGCGAGCAGCTGCTCCTGCTGGGCCGCCTGCCGGGCGCGCGCCTCGGCGATGCTGGCCTCCTTGAGCACCCGGGCGGCCTCGGGCCGGCCCAGGTCGGCGAGGTAGCTGCCCTCGGCCTGGATGTCCTGCAGCTGGAAGGTGTCGAGCACCAGCCCCTGCCCGGTGAGCGAGGACTCGGCCTCCTCGGCGACGGCGGAGGCGAACGCGGCGCGGTCGCGGATGATCTCCTCGATCGTCAATCGGCCCACGATCGAGCGCAGCGCACCGGCGAGCACCTCCGAGGTGAACGTGTCGATGCCCTCCTGCTGGTTGAGGAAGCGCTGCGCGGCAGCACGGACGGAGTCCTCGGTGCCGCCGACCTTGACGATGGCCACGCCCTCGAGGTCGCACTTCACGCCCTGCTTGGACACCGCCCCGCGGATGCCGACCGGGATCCGGCGGCTGGACAGGTCCAGGGTGTGCAGCTTCTGCACGACCGGGAGCACGAAGACGCTCGCGCCCATGACGACCTTCTGCCCGGAGGCGTCCCGCGAGGTGATCCCCGAGGCGCTGGTCACCTCCCGGCCCTGGCGGCCGGTGACGATGAAGGCCTGGTTGGGCCCGGCGACCTTGATCCGGGACAGCACGAACAGCACGAGCAGGAGCGCCAGGACGGCGATGCCGCCGATGGCGATGAGCAGGGTCAGGTCCACGGTCTAGGTGCCTCCGGTCTCGGGCAGGGGGTCGGGCGCGGTGGAGACGACGTGGACGGCGGTCTCGCTGAGCGCCTCGACGACGTACACGGGGGTGCCGGCGCGCAGCGGGGAGTCGCTGCGCGCGGCGAACTTGAGGGACTGGCCGGCGACGACCAGGCGGACCTCGCCGTAGCCGGGGCTCGGGACGGCGGAGACGACGACGCCCTGGCTGCCGACCAGGTGGTGGCGGGTGAGGGTCTCGGCGGTCGACATGTCGCGCAGCCCGCGGGACAGCCGGACCGCGGCCCAGGCCAGCGGGACGGCGAGCAGCAGCCCGGCGACCAGGGCGAGCAGTGCGCGTCCGGCGTCCGGGAGCGTCTCGGGCAGCAGCGCGGCCGCGGCGGCGCCGCCGAAGCCCACCCCGCCGAGCAGCGCGGCCACCGCCGGGACGGAGAAGGGGCCGTCGGCGTCACCGAGGTCGCCGACCTCCCCGACCACCAGCGACAGCACCAGGACGCCGAGGCCCAGCGCGCCCACACCGAGGAAGACCGCCTCCACGCTGTCCCTCCCCGTCGGTGTACCGCGACGCAGACTCGCAGCCGGGGCTGCCCATGATCAACAGATTGCTGTACCGGGGCGTCCGCATCTCACCCGTGCGGAGGACGGGCGACCATGGGGAGCCGGCGACGACGACGAGGAGGTGGGGCGTGCGGCGGGAGGCGAGCATCCTGCACCTGGACCTCGACGCCTTCTTCGCCGCCGTCGAGCAGCGCGACAAGCCCTCGCTGCGCGGCCGACCGGTGGTGGTCGGCGGCACGGGCGGGCGCGGGGTGGTGGCGACGGCGTCCTACGAGGCCCGCGCCTACGGAGCCCGCTCGGCGATGTCCACCGCGGAAGCGCGCCGGCGCTGCCCGTCCGGGACGGCGTTCCTCGGCGGCCGGTTCGCCGCCTACCGCCGGACCTCCGACGTCGTGATGGCGCTGCTGCGCGAGGTCTCCCCGCTGGTCGAGCCGGTCTCGATCGACGAGGCCTACGTCGACCTCGCCGCCGGCCCCGGCCTCGACCTGTCCGTGGACGGCGTCACCGCACTCGCCCGCGGGCTCAAGGAGCGGATCGCCGCGGCCACCGGCGGGGTGACCGGGTCGGTCGGCATCGGCAGCTCCAAGCTGATGGCCAAGATCGGCTCGGACCTCGACAAGCCCGACGGGCTGGTCGTCGTCCCCCCGGGGCGCGAGCTGGAGGTGCTGCACCCGCTGCCGGTGACCCGGCTCGGCGGGGTGGGGCCGGCGACCGCCGAGCGGCTGCACCAGGTGGGCGTGAAGACCGTCGCCGACCTGGCCGCCAAGTCGCTGCCCGACCTCGTGGCGCTGGCCGGCCGGGCGCACGGCACGGGGCTGTACGCGCTGGCCCGGGCCGAGGACGACCGGCCGGTGGTCGCCGAGCGGGAGGCCAAGTCGATCTCGCAGGAGGAGACCTTCGCCCGCGACCTCACCGACCGGGCCGTGCTCGGCCGGTACGTCGACAGCATGGCCGCACGGGTCGGCAGCCGGCTGCGCGCGGCGGCCTACTCCGGCCGGACGGTGACGCTCAAGCTGCGCCGCTACGACTTCACCACGCTCACCCGCTCGCAGACGCTGCCCCACCCGACCGACGACCCGCGGGTCATCGCCTCGATCGCGCACCGGCTGCTCGCCGAGGCCGGCACCCAGGGCGGGCTGCGGCTGCTCGGGGTCGGCGTCTCCGGGCTGTCGCTCTACGCCCAGGGCGACCTGTTCGCGGTGGACGACGACCCGCAGCCGGACGACGCGGTCGAGGACGAGCCGGCCCAGGAGGTCCCGGAGCCGGTGACCGCCGAGTCCCGGTGGTGGCCGGGCCAGGACGTGCGGCACGACGAGCACGGCGCCGGCTGGGTGTGGGGCCGCGGCCTCGGCCGGGTCACCGTGCGCTTCGAGGGGCCGCTGACCCCGCCCGGGCCGGTGCGCACGCTGGCCGCCGACGACCCCGCCCTGCACCCGGCCGAGCCGCCGGACTGGCGCGCCGACGCCAGCTGAACCGTCCGCGGGTCGCCGCACACGACCGGACCGGGGGGTCAGCGCGCCAGCGCCGTCCACCCCATCACCGTGAGGTCCCGGTCGACCGGGACGACGACCTGCTGGCCGAACCAGGTGACGAGGTGGGCGGCGTAGCGGCCCTCGCCGTCCACCTCCACCCGGTCGATCGTCGCGCCCGGGTGCTCGGCGAGGGCGGCCGCCGCCACCCGCACCGCGAGGTCCGCGTCGAGGGCGTCGGCGGGCGGCGGGGTGAGGGGCAGCGCGCGCGGGCGGCGGCGGGACCGGCGTCCGGTCGGGGTCTGGGTCATGGCGGTGTCTCCCGTCGTCCTCCGGCCCCCGGTGGGCCGCTGACGGGGACGAGCCTCGGGCGCGCAGCTGTGGCCGGGCTGGACGCCGGGTGCCGGTTGCCTCGGGGTGCGCACGGGTCGGCCACCATGGGCGCATGACCGAACAGAGCGCGTGGGTGCGGATGACCCAGCAGGACCCGGGCCACTCGGCCGCCTACGTGCAGCGGTTCCGGGACCTCGCCGCGCAGGGGTTCGACCTCGCCGGCGAGGCGCGGCTGGTCGACGCGATGCTGCCGCGCGACTCGCGCGTGCTCGACGCCGGCTGCGGGCCGGGGCGCACCGGCGGGTGGCTGGCCCGCGCCGGACACTCCGTCGTCGGGGTGGACGTCGACCCGGTGCTCGTCGCGGCCGCCGAGCAGGACCACCCCGGGCCGCGGTGGCTGGTCGGCGACCTCGCCGAGCTGGACCTGCCGGCGCGCGGCATCCCCGAGCCGTTCGACGCCATCGTCTCCGCGGGCAACGTGATGGCCTTCCTGGCGCCGGGCACGCGGGTCGCCGTCCTGCAGCGGCTGCGGGCGCACGTGGCCCCCGGTGGTCGGGCGGCGATCGGCTTCGGGGCCGGCCGCGGCTACGCCTTCGACGACTTCCGCGCCGACGCCCGCACCGCCGGCTGGGCCGAGGACCTGCTGCTGTCCACCTGGGACCTGCGGCCGTTCACGCCGGACGCGGACTTCCTGGTCGCCGTCCTGCGCCCCGCCTGAAAGCGGACCCCGTCCTCCTCACCGCTCGCAGGCTCGCGGCGAGCCTCTGGACGGGGCCGGCGGTGCCCTGGACGGGCCGGTGGCCGCATCCAGGGACAGCGACGCGGGACCGCCTTCCGCGCGCGAATGGCGATCCTGGCCGCCGTCCGGAAACCGGAGATCGCCACCGCCCGTGGACGACGGGCACGCTCACGGCTCCACCGCGCCCAGCGCCAGGGTCAGCTCCAACACGCACTGCGGGTCCTCGAGGCGCTCGCCGTACAGGTCGCGCAGCTGCCCCATGCGGTAGCGGACCGTCTGCGGGTGCACGAACAGCTCGGTGGCGACCTTCTCCCGGCGCCCGTGGTGCAGCAGCCAGGAGCGCAGCGTCTCCACCAGCTTCTCGCGGGGACCGGGGCCCAGCCCGTCGAGCGGGGCGAGCACCTGGGCGCGCAGGTCGGCGAGCGCCTCGCCGTCGGCCCGCAGCACCAGGTCGGCCAGCCGCAGCTCGGTGTCGACCGGCAGGTCGCCGTCCGGGCGCAGGTCCAGCTGCAGCGCCCGCAGCGCCCGCGAGTAGGAGGAGCGGGCCTGCTGCCACGGCCGGGCCGGGCCGACGACGGCCTCCCGCCCGGTCAGCGCTCGGACCAGCTGGGTGCGGCCGTACCCGTCGGCGTCCGGCACGAGCAGCACCGAGCGCTCGGCGCCGGGCTCGGTACCGGGCAGGTCGTCCCCGGACTGCAGCGTGCGGACGTCGAGCACCGCCAGGGCGCCACGGACGCGGGACTCGGGCACCAGCACCGCGGTGAGGGTGCGGGGCGGCGCCCAGTCCGCGCGCTCGGCGGCGACGGTGAGGTCGTACGGGGGCGCGCCGGTGAGCAGCAGCTCGGCCAGCCGCTCCAGGTGCCGGCGACGCAGCCGGCCACTGCTGCCGAGCTGGTCGGCGTGCCCGGAGGCGCTGGCCGCCGACAGCTGGTCGATGTAGGCGAACACCAGCTCGGCGAAGCGGGCCAGCGACCCGGCGGGCATGCCGGCGGCCACCGCCGTCTCGCTCATGTGCCGCCACGCCACCCGCGCGCCCACCCGGTAGGCGGCCAGCAGCGCGTCCATGGTCCGGCCGGAACGGGCCTCCCCACGACCAAGGGCGTAGGCGCCCTCGAGCGCGGGGCCGATGGGCCGGCTGGGGTCCACCCCGCCGCGCGCCGTCGCCAGCTCCAGGAAGCCACCCAGGGCCAGCTGGACGGCGTTCTCGATCTTCCGGCCCATGACTCCGCTGAACGCCTCGGTGTAGCTGGGCACCTCGACGACGATGGCGGCCACGGTGCGCTCGGCGACGGCCGGCAGCTGGCCCTGCATCGCCGCTGCGACCTCGGGCGGGAAGGTGTCCTGCTCCGGTGCCATCGGCGCTCCCCCTCTGTTCAGGGTCGTTGTTCGCGGAGGACAGTATCCAGCCGCACGTTCACGCCCAGAGCACAGGTAATTGCGCCCAGTGCTGGGAAGCATCAGAGGTATGACCGCGACCGTTCCGCGCCCTCCCTCGGCCCGGCCGGCCCTGAGCGCGCTGCGCGACCGGGTGATCCGCTTCGCTGAGCTCGCCACCACGCCGCTGCTGCCCGCCGACTACCTCGACATGGTCAACCCGCTGCGGGCGGGTGCCGACCTGCGCGGCCGCATCGTCGCCGTCCACCGGGAGACCCGGGACGCCGCCACGCTGGTGATCCGGCCGGGCGCCGACTGGCAGCGGCACGTGCCCGGTCAGTGGGTGCGCATCGGCATCGACGTCGACGGCGTGCGCATGTGGCGCGCCTACTCGCTCACCTCGCACCTGGACCGCCCCGACGGCTGCATCAGCATCACCGTCAAGGCCATCCCGGGCGGCAAGGTCAGCAACCACCTGGTGCACCGGACCCAGCCGGGCACCCTCGTGCACCTCGACCAGGCCACCGGCGAGTTCGTCCTGCCCGCGCAGGCCCCCGCCAAGGTCCTGTTCGTCACCGCCGGCTCCGGCATCACCCCGGTCATGGGCATCCTGCGCAACCACGACGAGCTCACCGACGTCGTCGTCGTGCACTCGGCCCCCACGCCCGAGGACGTCGTCTTCGGTGCGGACCTGCGGGAGCTCGCCGCCGCCGGCCGGATCCGGCTGATCGAGCAGCACACCGACACCGCCGGGATGCTCGACGCCGCCGCCATCGCCGAGCTGGTCCCCGACCTGGCTGAGCGCGCCACCTGGGCCTGCGGGCCGGTCGGCATGCTCGAGGCGCTGGAGGAGCACTGGAGCGCCGCCGGCATCGCCGACCGGCTGTTCACCGAGCGCTTCCGGCCCACGGTCCTCGTCGCCGGCGAGGGCGGCACGGTGACCTTCACCAAGAACGGCACGAGCATCGAGGCCGACGGGGCCACCCCGATCCTCGACGCCGCCGAGGACGCCGGCGTCCTCATGCCCAGCGGCTGCCGGATGGGCATCTGCTTCGGCTGCGTGCTGCCGCTGCGCGAGGGCGCCGTCCGGGACCTGCGCAACGGCGAGGTCACCACGGCCGCGCCGGGTGACGGCGTCCTGATCCAGACCTGCATCAGCGCCGCCGCCGGCGCCTGCGACATCGACCACTGACCCCCGAGACCGAGGAGACCACCGCATGACCGCGCTGCAGAAGAAGGACCTCAACCCGATCGAGCACCTCACCCCCGAGGACATCGAGCTCATCGGCAAGGAGCTCGACGAGATCCGCCAGAGCGTCATCGACACCCGCGGCGAGGACGACGCCCGCTACATCCGCAAGGTCATCGACGTCCACCGCAAGATCGAGCTGGGCAGCCGCGCCGTCCTGCTCGCCTCGGGCTTCCCGCCCGCGTGGATCGTCGGCACGATCGGTCTCTCGGTCGCCAAGATCCTCGAGAACATGGAGATCGGGCACAACATCCTGCACGGCCAGTGGGACTGGATGCGGGACCCGAAGATCCACTCCACGACGTGGGAGTGGGACATGGCCAGCCCGGCCGAGCAGTGGAAGCACTCGCACAACGAGCTGCACCACACGTACACGAACGTCATCGGCAAGGACAACGACCTCGGCTACGGCATCATGCGCGTCGACGAGGACCAGCCGTGGCAGCCGTTCCACCTCGGCCAGCCGATCTGGAGCTTCATCAACGCCTGCTTCTTCGAGTACGGGATCGCCGCCTACGACCTCGAGCTGGGCGCGGTCATCGCCAAGAAGCAGACGAAGGACCCGGAGTTCCGCAGGCGCGTCAAGGCCGTGCTGCGCAAGATCGGCGCCCAGGTGCGCAAGGACTACGTCATCCACCCGCTGCTGTCGGGCCCGAACTTCGTCTCCACGCTCGCGGCCAACTTCACCGCCAACCTGGTGCGCAACCTGTGGTCGAACTCGGTGATCCTCTGCGGGCACTTCCCCGAGGGCGTCGAGACCTTCGAGAAGAAGTCGATCGACGGCGAGACCCGCGGCGAGTGGTACCTGCGCCAGATGCTGGGCTCGGCCAACATCTCCGGCTCCAAGGCCATGCACATCATGACCGGGAACCTGTCCCACCAGATCGAGCACCACCTGTTCCCGGACCTGCCGAGCAACCGGTACGCCGAGATCGCGCCGAAGATCCGTGACCTGTTCGACCGCTACGGCCTGAATTACCACACCGCGCCGCTGCCGCAGCAGGTCGGCTCGGCCTGGCACAAGATCATCCGACTCTCGCTGCCCAACGGCTGGCTGGAGCTGACCAACCGCCGCAACCTGGTGCCGCAGCTGGCGGTGCTCTACAAGATGACCACCGGCGGGCCCAAGGTCCGCCGCACGCTCCAGCGGAAGCTGACCGCGGGCGTCCGACTGACCCGGGCGGCCGCCGCCTGAGTGGCTGCTGCAGCTCCCGTTGAACGCCAGGGGCCCGGAACCGCTTCGGTTCCGGGCCCCTGGCGTTCAGTGCTCCGCGGCCTGGGCCGCGTCCCGGGCACCTCAGGTGCTCCTCGGCTGACATCACCTCCCTCATGGCCGTGCTCGAGAACGTCCGGTCGACCGCGCAGCCTGCTGCAGACGTCGTCGCCTGGGTGGGCGCACCCGGCCCTCCGTCGTCGTGCGGCCCCGGCGGGTGACGCAGCCCCGCATCCCGGGACCCACGGCCCTGTCGCCGTCCGGCGCATGCCGCTGGCATGGCTGCCTGCTGAGTGAGGGGGAGCAGCGCCGTGGACGGTTATGCCTTCGAGGCCACGATGACCCGGGTGGTCCCGATCGGGCTGGTGCCCGAGGGGCTGCGGCTGGACGCGTACTACCAGGGGAGGATGACGGAGGGCCCGCTGACCGGGGACACCGTCGACGGGGTGGACTACCTGCTCCTGCGCCGGGACGGCGTCGGGGTCATCGACGTCCGCCAGGTCTTCTCGGGCGAGGGCGGGCGGACGGTGACCACGCGGGTGCACGGGTACCTGACGCCGTCGGGGCCGATGCCCCCGCTGGAGGCGATGGCGGATCCGGGCTTCGCCTGGCCGGACGCCGAGATCCCGATGCACGGCGCGGTCGACCTGCGCACCGCGGCGCCGGAGCTGCAGGAGCTCAACGCGTCGGTGTACGGCTTCACCGGCACGGTGAACGTGGCGCGCGGCGAGCTGCGGGTCCGCGCGCAGAGCCTGGCGCGGGTCCCGGTCACCTGAGCCGCGTGCTCCACGTGGAACATCGCTGCGTGCGACGGGAGTCCCGGGACGGACGTCGTCCCGGGCCTCCCGTCGGTCAGCGGGTCAGGGGCGCGTCGCGGGTGAGGGGTAGTTCAGCGGCAGCAGCAGCGCCGGGTCGCTGATGGGCACCTCCCACACCGGGCCCGGGCCGTCCGGGTCCACGACCGCTCCGTCGCCCAGGAACGCGGCGACCTGCGCCTGGCCCTGCTGCGTCGCCGGCGCGAACCGCGGGTCGAGCAGGAACCCGTGCGGATTGAGCGCCGCCTGCGGGCTGCGGTCGTTGCGGTAGAGGCTGGTCCGCGACCACAGGTCCCCGGCGTCGATGATCGTGTAGGACGTCGGGTTGGGCACCGTCTGGTCCCCGAAGGCGACCTGGAAGACCGCCCGCTCCAGCTCGACGAGCGGGGAGAAGGTCTCCGGGCTGCCGGAACGGGACAGCCAGGTCGCCCGGGCCAGGTACTCCTGGATCTCCACGGCGCCCGCCACGGTCACCGTCACCGGGGGCTCGCCGCGCAGCGGCATCTGCTCCTGGAAGAAGTTGCGGGTCGGGTCGTCGCTGTTGAGCAGGCCCGCCGCTCGCAGCGCCGCCGTGGTGAGCGGGCGGAAGGCCGGCGACAGTCGGGCGATCTCGCTGATCGGGCCGCCGGGGACGTTGAGCACCGAACGGGCGACCGTCGGGTCAACGCCGGTGAGCATGGTCCCGTAGATGCCGCCGAAGCTCTGCCCGAAGTAGGTGACGTCCTCCCCGGACAGGTCCGGCGTCCCGTTGCCGTCGAGGTCGGTGCTATCCACCGCCCGCACGAGGGTCATGACGTCCGCGGCGGTCTGCCGCAGCGCGTCGCGCGAGGACGCCGGCGCGGCGTCGCCGGTGGCCGAGGAGCCCTCGGTGCTCTCGATGTCCCCGTCGCCGTCCTGGTCGACACCGCGACCGTGGGTGAGCAGCCGGGTCCGACCGGCGGCGGTGTCGACCAGCCACGCGCTCTCCGGCCCGGAGCCGTGCCCCACCACGTTGGTCGCGATGGTCGCGATGCCGTTGCGTGCGTTGGCGCCGGCCGCCAGCAGGAGATCGGCGGTGGACCGGGTGAAGCCGTGCCCGAAGACGGCCACCGGCCAGCCGCCGGGCGGCGGGCTGCCGGCCGGGAGGACGGCGAGGAAGGGCAGCGTCTCGGCACCGACGGGCTTCGGTCCGGCGTCCCGGGTGGGGGTCTGCTCGATCGTGACGTCGTCGCCCAGCCAGGACGGCGCGAGGAACGAGCCGAAGGCGAGGGTGCTGGTCGGGGGGAGCAGAGCGAGCGGCTGCGCTGCCGGTGCCGGGTCCACCTCGCCTTCGTCCTTGGCCCAGCTGAGGGTGGTGCCGGCGACGGGGAAGACGCCGTCCACCTGCAGGCCGCGGTCCTCGATGCCGGCCACGGTGGCGGCCTCGCCGCTGTCGATCTGGCGGCGCAGGTCCAGCAGTCCGTCGGTGGCGCTCATCGTCGTGAACGTCTCGGAGCTCGCTCCGTGGCCCGGGCCGCGGTCGACGCGCAGGCGGTAGGTGGTGCTCGGGGCGAGTTGCTCGGCGGGGTGGGCGTAGAGCGTGGTGGTCGCCGGGTCCCACACGACCCGGTCGACGCCGGTCCGCCAGGCGCCGTCCTCCTCCTGCACGGTGATCCGCGCGGCGGCCGTGGCCGGGTCGACCGGCCGGTTGAACCGCACCGCGATCCGGGGGTCGAGGTCGAAGCCGTCGAGCTCGTTCAGCTCCCGGACCAGTCCGCAGCGGACCGGCTCGGGGCAGCCCTCGGTGGGCAGGGCGACCCGGCGTCCGGTGAGCTGGGCGGGATCAGGGACCGTGAGGTCGTCGGTCGGGAAGACCACGACCGGCTTGAGGTTCGGGCCGGCGGCCGCGGGGGTCGCGGTGACCGACAGGGTGGCCGTCAGGGCCAGGACACCGAGGACCGACGAGGTCGCCCGGTGCCAGCGTCGTTGCTGCACGGGTTCTCCAGGGGTTGGGGACCCTCTTCCTAACCCCTGGTGACGACAGTCACAACTTGCGTGAGGGGGCAGCCGAGGAGGGTGGGGGCCGACAGCAGCCGCACAGGGAGCGTTGAACGCCGGAGGCCCGGAACGACGTGCGTTCCGGGCTCCGGCGTTCATTGCTCGGGTCAGTTCGCCATGTCCACGAAGCGGCTGTAGTGACCCTGGAAGGCGACGGTGACATTCGCCGTCGGGCCGTTACGGTGCTTCACGAGCATGATGTCGGCCTCACCTGCGCGCGGTGATTCTTTTTCATACATGTCTTCCCGGTGGATCATCATGACCATATCGGCATCTTGTTCGATCGAGCCACTTTCGCGAAGGTCAGAGAGCATTGGCTTCTTGTCCTGCCTTTGTTCTGAACCACGGTTCAGCTGACTCATCGCAATCACTGGAACTTCCAGCTCCTTGGCCAGCAGCTTGAGGGCACGGGAGAACTCCGAGACCTCCTGCTGACGGCTCTCGACGCGCTTGCCGGACGTCATGAGCTGGAGGTAGTCGATGACCACGAGCTTGAGGTCGTTGCGCTGCTTGAGCCGCCGCGCCTTCGCCCGGATCTCCATCATCGTCATGTTCGGGGAGTCGTCGATGTAGAGCGGGGCATCGGCGATCTCGCCCATCCGTCGGGCCAGCTTCGACCAGTCCTCGTCCGACAGCGTGCCGGCGCGCATGTGGTGCAGCGGCACCTTCGCCTCGGCCGAGAGCAGACGCATGGTGATCTCGTGCTTGCTCATCTCGAGCGAGAAGATGCACGTGGCCAGGTGGTGCTTCACCGTCGCTGACCGAGCGATGTCCAGGCCGAGCGTCGAGTTGTGGGTCGGGATGAAGCTCCGCCCGGCGAGGAACAGGTGGTCCTCGGCGTCGACCTGGATGCAGCGCACGGGCACGCTCTCGATCGGCCGCACGTCAGTGATGAGACGGACGCCGCGGGCGGTGAAGCTGCGGGCACCGCGCTCCTTGTGCACCAGCTTCTTCCGCTCGAGCCGGAAGACCTCGTCATCGGTGCTGAAGGTCAGCGTGTAGCAGGTGGACGACGCCTCGCTTCGGCCCCTGACGCGCTTGCGGGTCATCCGGACCCGGTGCCCGAGGCCGGCGATGAGCTCGCGCGCGTCCTCGGCCAGCCGCTGGTTGGTGACCGCGAACTGCACGGCGCCGCTCGGCGTCACCGTCCCGTCGGTGTCCAGGAGCCCGGCCAGCAGGGCACGGCGCTGGGCCACCGAGGCGCGCAGGTACGCGGCCGGGATGTGCTTGCCGCCGAACACCCCGAGGGTGCGCAGGATCCCCTGCACGGTGCCGTGATGGTCACGGCACGCCTGGCACTGCGCCCCACCCGCGGACGGGCCACTGCAGTCCGGGCAGGTCGCCTGACGGCCGACCCCACCGCTGGCCCGCAGTCGGCCGCCACAGGTCTTGCCGCAGATCTGCACCTGCGACGTCTTCGGCACGAACAGCTCGCCGCACATGGGGCACGGCCGGGTGGCAACGTCCGGTCGGGGCGGAAGCCGCAGGGCGTATCGACGATCGACGCCCGTCGGCTCCACGGCGAGCCCCTCGGCCTCGATGTGGACGGCGATCTCGGGGTCGTTGCTGGTGAAGTGCGGAGCGCGGGAGGTGCCGTCGCCGAGCCACACGCCCAGCGCGTACGGCGGCAGGGGGAGGTCGGCCTCCGGCAGGTCCAGCGGCGCAGCGTTGGTCACCGAGTGGTTGAGCCGGGCGTCCTTGGTGGCGCAACGGACGGTGCGGGCGATCTCCTCGGTCGTCCGGACCTCGGCGAACGTGCGCTGGTTGCGGTAGCCGTTGTAGCCGGTCGCCGCCTGCTGAGCAGAGCGGCGGCTGGCACGGGTCTCGGTCAGCCACTGGTGCTGGGCGTCGGCCACGATCACCGAGCCGTCGGAGAAGTGCACCTCGTAGCAGGGACGGCCGGTCATCACCTCGGTGGCGGCCACGACCGTGGTCGGCCGGCCGTCGGAGCCCATCACCTGGTCGCCGACGGCGACCTCGCCCATGGTCGTCCAGCCGGTCGGCGTGGCGATCGGGGTGTCCAGGCCCAGGGCCTTGCCGACACCCGGGCGCGCGGCGATGACCACCATCTGGCCGGCCTGGAGGCCGTTGGTCAGTTCGTCGAGGTCGCGGATCCCGGTGGGCACGCCGCGGGCGGTACCGCCACGGGAGGCGATGGCGTCCAGCTCGTCCATCGTCGGCTGCAGGACGTCCTCGAGGCGCGAGTAGTCCTCGCTCATGCGCTTCTCGGTGACGTCGTAGATCTCCTGCTGGGCGCGGTCGACGATGTCGTCGACGTCGCCCTTGCCGCCTGCCGCGCCGTAGCCCAGCTGGACGACGCGGGTGCCGGCCTCGACCAGCCGCCGCAGCACCGCCTGCTCGGCGACGATCGCTGCGTAGTAGCCGGCGTTGGCCGCCGTCGGCGTCGACTGGATCAGGGTGTGCAGGTAGACCGCGCCACCCATCTTCGACAGCTGGTCGGTGCGGTTGAGCTCGGCGGCGACGGTGATCGCGTCGGCCGGCTCGCCCCGCCCGTACAGGTCGAGGATGCAGTCGAAGATCACCTGGTGCGCCGGCCGGTAGAAGTCGTTGCCGTGCAACACCTCGACGACGTCGGCGATCGCGTCCTTGCTCAGCAGCATGCCGCCGAGCACCGACTGCTCCGCTGCGACGTCCTGCGGCGGCTGCCGGTCGTACGCCGGCGCCGTCGGGGACGGGCGCTCGAAGTCGCCGGCCACCGCCACGGGGTTCCTCCATCCACTCACGGCGCACCCGCGCACAGGCCCCGGCACGAGGCCGGGGCCTGGTGGGGGAAGCACCAGAACGCTGCACACCTGACTCGAACGTTTGTTCGGGTCTTTGCTACCGCGGGGGACTGACAGTTCCGCACCGACGGGAGTCGAGGAGGACGTTAGGAAGTGCGGACGGACCAGTCCAACACCGGTGTGCACGCGCTTCTGCACAACTTGTGGACAAGTCGGTGGACACAGCCGTGTCGACATGTGGAGACAGCGGGGGACGCCGCGACGGCTTCCCCCGTATCCCGGGCCTGACCTGCACGAAGACGACCCACCGGGTGTGGACGGGAGAAAGTTCGGAGAAATCCGGGTGTAGCCCGTCGGCGTGTCGACCGGCCGGCCGCAGGCGTCCCAGCGGTCACACGTCCACAGGTGGGCACACCCGCCCGCCCGCCGCGGGCACCAGGTCGCAGGCGCGCTCAGCGGCCCTCAGCAGCCTCCGGGGCCGCGAACGCCGTGAGGGGCGCCGGACCGGAGTCCGACGCCCCTCACGGGCGGTGCCGTGCGGCCCCCTGCAGGGTCCCACCGCGAGCGGTGGGGGGCAGGGGGTCCTTACTCGGGGACGACCTCGATGGTCAGCTGCGAGGTGACCTCGGGGTGCACCCGCACGGTCACCGTGTGCTGGCCGGTGGTCTTGATGCTGCTGGGCAGCTCCACGCGGCGCCGGTCGAGCTCGGGGCCGCCGGCGGCAGTCACGGCGTTGACGACGTCGGCGGTGGTGATGCGGCCGAACAGCCGGCCACCCTCACCGGCGCGCGCCGGCACCTGGACGGTCAGGCCCGACAGGCGGCCGGCCACGGCCTGCGCCTCCTCCTGCGACCGCACCTCGCGGGTGGCACGCGCCCGGCGCAGCGACTCGACCTGCTTCTCGGCACCGCGGGTGGCGACGATGGCCAGGCCGCGGGGCAGGAGGTAGTTGCGGGCGTACCCGCCCTTGACCTCCACGGTGTCACCGGAGGACCCGAGACCGGTGACCTCCTGCGTCAGGATCAGCTTCTGGGTGCTCATGGTCAGCGCGCCGTCGAGGTGTAGGGCAGCAGGGCCATCTCACGGCTGTTCTTGACCGCCACGGCGACGTCCCGCTGGTGCTGGCTGCAGTTGCCGCTCACGCGGCGGGCACGGATCTTGCCGCGGTCGGAGATGAACTTCCGCAGCAGCGTCGTGTCCTTGTAGTCGATGTAGGTCGCCTTGTCCTTGCAGAACTGGCAGACCTTCTTCTTGGGCTTGCGAACGGGGGGCTTGGGCACCGGGTTCTCCAGGTGTGTCGTTCAGGGGATCACGAGGGAGGCCCCGTCCCGAGGCTCACCCCGAGCGTGCGAGGGGTGAGGAGGACGGGGTCCTGTTTCAGAAGGGCGGCTCGTCGGACGGCGGGGCCGGGGTCGACCACGGGTCGCTGGACCCGCCGCCACCACCGAAGCCGCCACCGCCACCGCCGCCGAAGCCGCCACCGCCACCGCCCTCACCGCGCGAGGCCTTGGTGACCTTCGCGGTGGCGTAGCGGAGCGAGGGGCCGATCTCGTCGACCTCGAGCTCGACGACGGTGCGCTTCTCGCCTTCCTTGGTCTCGAACGACCGCTGCTTGAGCCGGCCGGAGACGATCACCCGCGAGCCGCGGGTCAGCGACTCGGCGACGTTCTCCGCCGCCTGCCGCCAGACGTTGCACCGCAGGAAGAGCGCCTCGCCGTCCTTCCACTCCTGCGACTGACGGTCGAAGGTGCGCGGCGTGGACGCCACGGTGAAGTTGGCGACCGCGGCACCGGAGGGCGTGAAGCGCAGCTCCGGGTCCGACGTGAGGTTGCCGATGACGGTGATGACGGTCTCGCCGGCCATGGTCAGTGGACCTCGGGCCGCATCAGCTTCGTGCGCAGGACCGACTCGTTGAGGTTCAGCTGCCGGTCGAGCTCGGCCACCGCGGCGGGCGTGGCCTCGATGTCGACGATGGCGTAGATGCCCTCGACCTGCTTCTTGATCTCGTAGGCCAGCCGGCGGCGGCCCCAGATCTCGGTCTTCACGGTGCCACCGGAGTTGGTGACGACGGTGAGGAACCGGTCGAGGGAGGGAGCGATCGTGCGCTCCTCCAGCTCGGGGTCGAGGATGACCATCAGTTCGTAGTGACGCACGGAGAACCCCACCTCCTCTGGTCTCGGCGGCTGCAGTCGGTCTGCAGCAGGAGGGTCGTACACGCGTCGCGCGCCCCGCCCGGTGACAGCCACCGGTGGAACGCGCTTCGAAGAGCGTACCAGCGCGGACGGCGGACGCCGCCGCCGTCCGCAGGGGGACGACGGCGGCGCGGGCCGGACGTCAGCGGTGGGCGAGGTGGGTCCGGACCAGGGCGGCGGTGGTGGACGCCAGCACGACGACGGCCACCAGCGCGGCCAGCGGCAGGGCCTGCCCGGTGGCGCCGTCGGCGGCGACGTCCGTGCCGGCGGCGCTCTCCTCGGTCAGGTCGGGGTCGTCCAGGCCGGCCAGGCGGCCGAAGACCGGCACCGAGGCGCCGTCGTACGTGCCGGCCGCACCACCCGAGCCGCCGGCCGCGGCGACGCTGCGGACGCCGTCGGTGCCGGACGCGCCCGAGGTGGCGGCGAAGCGGGACGGGTCGAAGGCGGCGGCCACGGCGCCGTCGACCGGGGCCATCCGGGCCGAGCCGCCGCCGGTGTCGTAGCTGTACGGCGTCCCGCCGAGGGACTGCGCCGGCTGCGGCGTGGGCTGCGGGTCGGTGGGCTCCGGGTCGCCGTCCGGCCCGTCGACCGGCGGGGTCGGCGGCCCGGGCGGGACGGGCGGCACCGGATTGATCGACGGCACCGACGGCACGTTCACGCTGGGCAGGGCGGGCAGGTCCGGGAGGATGGTGTTGACGACGAGGGGCACGCCGACCGGCAGGGCGGGCAGCTGCGCGACCGCCTGGCCGAGCAGCGCGTCGGTCAGGCCGGGCCCGCTGCGTGCCCGGTACGTGTAGGTGATCGCGCAGGTCACGCAACTGGCGTCGAAGCGCTCGGTCACGCTCTGCCCCGGGGCCAGCACCCGCGTGCCCGAGGGCAGCCGCAGCGAGACCTCCGTCGTGACCGTCACGTCGGTGACGCCCACCGGGCCGATCCCGACCTGGACCCGCTTGTCGGCGATCCGGTTGACGAAGGTGACCGAACCCCCGGCGTCGACCGAGACGACCGGTGGCGTGACGTCGCGGATCTCCACCGTCGCGCTCGGCGCCGCACCGGCCGACGGGGCCGTCAGCACTGCACCGCCCACGGCGGCCAGCCAGCCCAGGAGCAGCACGGTCAGCCCCCGTCGCGCGGTCCGACGGATCCGTCCGCTCGCCATCGAGTCCACCTCCACGTCCACCTACCGAGGAGTAACCCCGGTCACGCTGCAGGAACGAGCGTGTGACCCAGGCGATACGGGTGAAACGGCGGCAGGGGTCGAACTAGGGTCGCGGGGTGCCAGCTCACCCGATCGGCGTACACGTCGGACCCGGCCTCACCGAGGACAACGAGCTCGACGCCGGCGGCCCGCTCGCCCGCGCCGCGGAGATGGACGCCGACGGGGTGCAGGTCTTCCTCACCGACCCGCAGGGCTGGACCGCACCCAAGCCCCGTCCGGACGCCGCCGACCTGCTGGCCAGCGACGTCACGGTGGTCGTCCACGCGCCCTACGTGCTCAACGTGGCGACGACGAACAACCGCATCCGCATCCCGAGCCGCAAGCTGCTGGCCGCGCACGCGAAGGCCGCCGCCGCGGTCGGCGCGGTGGGCATGGTGGTGCACGGCGGGCACGTACTGGCCAAGGACGACCCGGCGGCCGGTGTCGACAACTGGCGCAAGACCTTCTCCCGGCAGGCCGAGGACGGCGGCTTCCCCGTCCCGCTGCTCATCGAGAACACCGCCGGCGGCGGCAACGCCATGGCCCGCAACCTCGACGCGCTGGCCCGGCTCTGGGACGCCGTGGGCGAGTTCGGCGCCGGGTTCGTGCTCGACACCTGCCACGCGTGGGCCGCCGGGTGGGACCTCACGACCGCGGTGGACGACGTCCGGGCGATCACCGGCCGCGTCGACCTGGTGCACCTCAACAACAGCCGCGACCCGCAGGGCTCCAGCCGCGACCGGCACGCCCCACTGACCGACGGCGAGATCCCGACCGAGCTGCTGGTGGAGGTGGCCCGTGCGGCGGACTGCCCGATCGTCCTCGAGACCCCGGGAGACGCCGCCGGCCACGCCGAGGAGATCACCCTGCTCCGGCAGGCCCTCGGCTGATGACACTGCGACGCTCCGCGTCGCACCGCGGCCAGGTGCCGTCCCCGGCCTGAGCTGAGCCGCTGCGTCACTCCTGCGCGGACCCCTCCGGGGCCCACTCGGCGCGACCGACGCGTAGCCGGGTCCCCTGCAGGGTCACCACGTCCCGGGCGCCTTCCAGCGGGCCGCCTGCGGGGTCGTCGACGCCCGGCCAGCTGGTGCGGACGACGTCGTCGTCGGGACGCCGCATCTCGCGGGCGACGAGCACCATGAGCGCCACCACGACCGCGTCCCGGACCAGGACGGCGAGGAAGAACCACTCCACCTCGACGCCGCGGTTGTCGGTGCCGAGGTAGTAGAGCATCGTCAGCACCCACACCAGGGCCTCGCTGACCTGCCAGACCAGCAGCGAGCGCCACCGCGGCCGGGCCAGGACCGCCAGCGGCAGCAGCCACAGGGCGTACTGCGGGCTGTAGACCTTGTTGAGCAGCAGGAAGCCGGCCACCAGCAGGAAGGCCACCTGCGCCACCCGCGGCCGCACCGGGGCGGTGAGCACCAGCCAGGCGACCCAGGCGGCCAGCGCGAGCAGCAGCACGGCCACGACCGCGTTGAGCACCGACGGCGTCTCGCCCTCGGCGAGCGGCCCGTCGAGCACCCGGTTGTCGGTGACTGTGAGCAGGACGTTCCAGATGGACTCGGGGTTGGCCGGGCGCTGCCGGCTGAAGGCGAAGAACCAGCCCCAGTTCTCCGGCGCCAGCAGCGCCACCGGCAGGTTCACGGCGAGCCACGCGCCGGCGGCCGCGAGCGCCGCCCGCAGCCAGACCCGCAGCAGCCCGGCCCGCAGGCACAGCAGGAACAGCGCGCCCAGCACGAGGACCGGGTAGAGCTTGGCGGCCACCCCGAGCCCCAGCAGCGCCCCGGCGAGCACCGGCCGCTGCCGGGCCCACGCCCACATCCCGAGGGTGGCGAGGGCGACGGCCAGCAGGTCCCAGTTGTTGAACGCGTAGACCAGCAGCACCGGCGACAGCGCCACCATCGCGGTGTCCCACGGCCGCCGGCCGGTCAACGGCAGGACGGCGCGCACCACCACCAGCGCGCACAGCGACATCAGCAGCGCGGTGACGACGGTGTAGCTCTCCACCGGCGGGACCGCCGGGAGCACGCCGACCGTGGCCGCCAACCGGTCGTACCAGCCCGAGACCAGCGCGGCGAGCGCCATGACCGCCCCGGTGAGCACCGGGTACTCCACCCGCGCGTCGAGGTAGGGCAGCGCACCCTCGCCCTGCCCGTAGACCCCGAACAGCGGGACGGGGTCGGAGTAGCAGAGGTGGGTGTACTGCAGCGAGCCGGTCCAGTTGCCGTCCGCGCAGGGCGCCTGCTTGAGCCAGGCGAACGCCAGCACGGTCGAGGCGAAGAGCAGGCACACCCGCAGCGGGGTCCAGAACGGCGCCCGCCCGACGACCGCGTGCCGGCCCCACGGGCCGCCCACCGCCTCGCTGGCCTGCGCCACGACCGGGTCGGTCCAACTGGGCACGACGCGGTCGGGGCGGTCCGGGGACGCCGCGGGCCCGTCCGCTGGTGCGGACGGGCCCGTCGGGATGGTGCTCATGCGGGCCAGTCTGCCCGCAGGGGGTCAGCCGTTCTGCTGCTGACCGTTGTTGCCGTTGCCGGTGTCGCCGCGGATCAGCGCGCGGTCGGGCAGGTCCTCCTCCGGCGTCCCCTCCAGCACGGTGTTCATGAACTCCTGCCAGATGGCGCCGGGCAGGCCCGAGCCGTAGATGATCCGGCCGTTGAGGTCCTCGATCGGCTGGGCGGGCGAGTCGTTGCCCATCCACACCGCGGTGGAGATCGACGGCGTGAAGCCGACCATCCAGGCGTCGGAGTTGTCCTCGCCCTGACCCTGCGTACCGGTCTTGCTGGCGACCTCGCGGCCACCGTCGAGCGAGCGCCGGGAGTACGCGGCGACGTCGGTCATGGCGTACGTGGTGTCGTTGACGACGTCGGACTCGAAGACCCGGTCCCCGGCGTCGCCGTTGTACTCGAGCAGGACGGTGCCCTCGCTGTCGGTCACCCGGGACACGAAGTACGGCTCGTGCTCGACGCCGTCGTTGGCCAGGGTCGCGAAGCCGTGCGCCTGGTCGACCGGGCGCATCTCGTACTGGCCGATGCCGATCGAGGCGCCGGCCGCGCCGGTCTGCGGGTCGGCCAGCGTGTTGCTGCCGGCGAGCACCCCGTAGGCCGACTCGTCGGGCCAGGCCTCCGGCAGGCCGGTGGCCTCGAGGATGTTCTGCCGCACCCGCTCGGCGCCGACCTCGTAGGCCAGCCCGTAGTAGGTGGTGTTCAGCGAGCGGGTCAGCGCCTCCATGAGGGTGCAGGAGCTGCAGGAGGCGCCGCCGGCGTTGCTCACCGGCAGGCCCGGGCGGTCCGGGAACTCCTGCGGCGAGGAGCCGTCGCGCCGGGCGTTGACGCTGATGCCGTCCTCCAGCGCGGTGGCCAGCACGTAGGGCTTGACCGACGAACCGGGCTGGCGCAGCGCCTGCGCGTAGTCGACGGCGCCGTCACCGGCGCCGACCGGCCCGCCGTAGTAGGCGCGCACCGCACCGGTCGTCGGGTCGATGGAGACCAGGGCCTCGCGCAGGTTCTCCGGCTCGCCCGCCATCACGTCGGCGACGGCGGAGATGGCGGCGTCCTGGTAGCGCTTGTCCACCGTGGTGGTGATCCGCAGGCCGCCGGCCCGGAGCTGCTGCTCGTCGTAGCCCTTGGCCTCCAGCTCGGCGATGGCGCGCTGGACGACCAGACCCTCCGGCCCGCCGGGGATGCCCAGGTTGGAGCCGGTCCGCGGCAGCACCGGCGGGAAGACCGAGGCCTGCCGCTCCTGTTCGGTCAGCCAGCCCTCCTCGACCATCGCGTCGAGCACCAGGCCCCAGCGGTCCGTCGAGCCCTCGCGGTTGGACTCCGGGTCGTAGGTGGAGGGGCTGCGGACCAGGACGGCGAGCACCGCGCCCTGCTGCGCGGTGAGCTGGCTGGCCGGCACACCGAAGTAGGTGTTGGCCGCCGCCTCGATGCCGTAGGCGCCGCGGCCGAAGTAGATGGTGTTGAGGTAGTTCTCGAGGATCTCGTTCTTCTCGTACTCGTTGTCGAGCTTGACGGCGAGGAAGAGCTCCTGGAACTTGCGGCTGAACGTCTGCTCCGAGGTCAGGAACGCGTTCTTGACGTACTGCTGGGTGATGGTCGAGCCACCCTGCGTCGAGCCGCCGGTCAGGTTGTTCCACGCGGCACGCACGATGCCCGTGAAGGAGATGCCCGGGTCGGAGTAGAAGCTGCGGTTCTCGGCGGCCAGGATCGCCTCGCGGGCGGGCTCCGAGACCTCGGCGAGGGGCACGTTGGTGCGGTTCTCCGCACCCAGCCGGGCCATCTCGGTGGTGCCGTCGGCGTAGTACACGACCGTCGTCTGGGCGTTCTGCACCGAGCTCGGGTCGGGCACCTCGGTCGTCGCGTAGACGACGCCCACGAAGACGCCGAGCAGCACGAGGGCGCCGGCGATCAGGCCGAGGAGGGCCTTGAGCCGGCGCTGGCGGCGCTGCTTCCTGCTCCGTCCGGCCTTGCCGGCGGGGCGGGTGCCCCTGGCGGCCGGGCCGGTGCGTGCCGCCGTCGTCCGGCCTCCGCGGCCCGCCGGTGGCCGGCCCCGGCCCGCTGCGGGGCGGCCACCTCCACCGCCCCCGCCGGCGGTGCGGCCGGACGGCGGACGGCGGACCGAGCCGCCGCGCGGCCCGACCGGTGAGGTCTCGTCGTGGGGAGGCACGCAGGGCCCCTCTCTGGTTGGGTGTCGGTGGGCGCGCAGACGGACCGCGTCCGGCACCCAGAGTGGCGTCTTCAGCTGTGCGAGCGAGGGCGACCCGCGGCGCAGCGACGCCCAGGTGTCTCAACGACCACGCGGGGCATCGGGTGTTCCCCGTGTGACGCGTCCTACTACTCGGTGGCCGCCCGCCGCCGCGTCCGCCGCGGCTGGCGCCCCGGGTCCGGCTCGGCCCCCAGGACGTAGGAACAGTCCAGGTGGTTCCACCCGCAGCCGCGGCACACCTGGACGGCGTAGACGGAGAACTCCTCCTGCATCGCGTCCATCCGCGCGAGCTCGGCCTGCGTCTTCGCCTGGCCGGCCGTGGGGCCGAGGTGCTCCCCGTAGACGTAGTTCACCAGCGTGAGCTCCACCTTGCGGCACACCGGGCAGACGACGTCGGTCGCCTCGCCGTGGTACTTCGCCGCCCGGGTGAGGTACGGACTGGCGTCGCAGACCTCGAACAGACCCGTGCGGCCCGCGTACACGTCGGCGAGGACGGCTCGCCGCTGCAGCGAGTAGTCCACGACGGATCGACGTCCGGGCACGGCGCCAATGTACGCACCGGCGGGGACACCGCGAGGTCTCCGACTCCGTCGGGAATCCGTTCCGGGGACCCCGCCCCGCTCCGACGTGCGCCCGTCGATGTATCGTTCCGATACATCGATCCGCAGGACGCGAGGGAGGCGACGTGCTCGAGTTCGCCATCCTCGGCCTGCTGCACCAGTCGCCGATGCACGGCTACGAGCTGCGCAAACAGCTGGCAGGGGTCCTCGGCGGGCTGCGCAGCATCTCCTACGGCTCGCTGTACCCCGCGCTCAAGCGGCTGCACGCGGCCGGCTACGTCAGCACCGACGAGCCCGACCCGCGCGCCCCCCTGCCGGCGGACGCACCACCGCTGACCGGCCGGCGGGGCAAGGTGGTCTACACGATCACCGCCGAGGGCAAGGAGCGCTTCCACGAGCTGGTGAGCCAGGCCGGCCCGGAGGCGTACGACGACGGCGGGCTCTTCGGCGTCCGCCTGGCGTTCTTCCGGCACACCGCCGCGGACGTGCGGCTGCGGATCCTCGAGGGCCGCCGCCGCACCGTCGAGCGACAGCGCGAGGGCCTGCGTGCCTCGCTGAGCCGGACCCGCGAGCGGCTGGACCGCTACACCCTCGAGCTGCAGCGCCACGGGCTGGAGTCGGTCGACCGCGAGGTCCGCTGGCTGGCCGAGCTGATCGACCGCGAGCTGACCGACAGCGAACGGCGTCGAGGTGACGGCGCCGACCGAGGGGACCCACCGGCGCCTCCGGGAGAGGCGCCCGAGCGGCCCTGACCAGCACCGCCCCCGATGACCCGGCGGGAGAGCTCCGCGCCCGTCACCCCAGCAGGACCCTCAGCGGTCCGCGTCCACCGACCGCCCCCGGTCCGAGAACAAGGAGAACTCCATGGGATCCGTCAAGGTCGCCATCGTCGGCGTCGGCAACTGCGCCGCCTCGCTGGTGCAGGGCGTGCACTACTACCGCGACGCCGACGAGACGACGTCGGTGCCGGGCCTGATGCACGTCCGCTTCGGCGAGTACCACGTCTCCGACGTCGAGTTCGTCGCCGCGTTCGACGTCGACGCCAAGAAGGTCGGCCGCGACCTGTCCGAGGCCATCGTCGCCAGCGAGAACAACACCATCACCATCTGCGACGTCCCGCCGCTCGGCGTGACCGTGCAGCGCGGCACCACCCTCGACGGCCTGGGCAAGTACTACCGGGCGACGATCGAGGAGTCCGACGAGGAGCCGGTCGACGTCGTCGCGGCGCTCCGCGAGGCGCAGGCCGACGTCCTGGTCTGCTACCTGCCCGTCGGCTCGCAGCAGGCCGCCGAGTTCTACGCCCAGTGCGCCCTCGACGCCGGCGTGGCCTTCGTCAACGCGCTGCCGGTCTTCATCGCCGGCACCCCGGAGTGGGCCGACAGGTTCACCGCCGCCGGGGTCCCGATCATCGGTGACGACATCAAGTCGCAGGTCGGCGCCACCATCACCCACCGCGTGCTGGCCAAGCTCTTCGAGGACCGCGGCGTGCAGCTGGACCGCACGATGCAGCTCAACGTCGGCGGCAACATGGACTTCAAGAACATGCTCGAGCGGGAGCGGCTGGAGTCCAAGAAGATCTCCAAGACCCAGGCCGTCACCAGCCAGGTCGACCGCGACATGGGCACCGACAACGTGCACATCGGCCCGTCGGACCACGTGCCGTGGCTGTCGGACCGCAAGTGGGCGTACGTGCGCCTCGAGGGCCGCGCGTTCGGCGACGTCCCGCTGAACCTGGAGTACAAGCTCGAGGTCTGGGACTCCCCGAACTCGGCGGGGATCATCATCGACGCCGTCCGCGCCGCGAAGATCGCCAAGGACCGCGGGATCGGTGGCCCGATCCTCTCCGCGTCGTCCTACTTCATGAAGAGTCCGCCGGTGCAGTACAGCGACAGCGAGGCCCGCGACGCCGTCGAGGCGTTCATCCGGGGTGACAGCAAGGACCCCGTCCCCCCCACCGCTCGCTAGCTCGCGGCGGGCCCCTGGACGGGGCCGAAGAGTGCCGGCAGGGCCCGTTCCCCGCGTGGGGGCGGGCCCTGTCCCATGCGGGGCACCCGCGTGGGACGCCGCCGGTGACCTGCCCGGATGCCTACGCTGACCGCATGCCCGCGCGCCGCCGTCCCCTGCTCCCCGCGCTGGGGCTGACGGTCGCGCTGCTGGCCGGCTGCGCGGGCGCGGACGAGCGGGCGGAGGGCGCACCCGTCACCGAGGAGGAGGCCGGCCTCCTCGCGCAGCTGCTGGCCGAGAACCACGACCGCGGTGGCGCGGACTTCGTGGTCACCGCCCCGTACGGCGAGGACACCGTGCTCACCCTGACCGGGGAGGTCGACCTCGCCGGCGGGGCCGGGCGCGCGCAGGCGGTCACGTCGTACGGCGACGGCCGCGCCGACGACACCCGGACGCTGTTCTTCACCGACGAGGAGCTGTGGTTCGGCGAGGTGCCCGGCCTGGCCGCCACCCTGGGCGCCGAGGGGCTGCCCGAGGCCTCCTACGTGCGCCGTCCCGTCACGCTGGGGGAGCAGGCGCCGCTGGTCGACGTCCTCACCCAGGTGGTGCTCAACCTCTCCGCAGAGGAGCCGGACGACGCCGGCGACTTCCGGGACGCGGGCTACACCTGGGAGGGCGACCGCTCGATCGACGGCGAGCTGACCCAGCTCTACGCGTCGGACGCCGGCTGGTCGGTCGCGGTCGACCGCTCCACCGACCTGCTGGTGCAGTACCGCACCCCGCTGCCGGGCCAGGAGTTCGAGGTGACCGTGACGCTGTCGGACCACGGCCCGCGCGAGATCACGCTGCCGGCCGAGGGGGAGTCCGTGGACGGCGCGGAGCACCCGGAGGTGACGGCGGCCGTCGGGCTCTGAAAGGACCCCGTCCTGCCCACCCCTCGCAAGCTCGGGCGGGGCCCGGGACGGGGCCGGCGGGATCCTGCACGGGGCCGCCGTCCCCCTCACCCCTCGCAAGCTCGGGGCGAGCCTCTGGACGGGGCCATTGGGGAGCTCGCGGCGGGACCCTGCAGGGGGCCGATCCGGGACGGGCCGGGACATGGGGAAGGGGGCGGCCTCTTCCCCAGACCGCCCCCTCCCACGACTTTCCTACCAGATGCGCGGCATCGGCGCACCCGCTGACGCGCCGATCAGTTCACCGTCGGGTCGGCCGGTGCCGTCGACAACACCGCCAGGCGCCCGGTCTGGTGCCCCATCACCCGGCGCCACAGCTCCGGGCCGGCCAGCTCGCTGAGCACGTCGTCCGGGTGGCCCGGCACGCAGGCCCAGGCCCCCTCGGCGACCTCACCGGCCAGCTGTCCCGGCGACCAGCCCGCGTAGCCGGCGAACACCCGCAAGCCCCGCACCCGGCCGACCAGCTCGTCGGGGTCGGCATCCAGGTCGACCAGGTGGACGTCGCCGGCGACCTGCCGCAGGCCGCAGTCCCCGCCCGGGGCGCAGCAGACGGCCAGGCACAGCGCGGTGTCGGTCTCGCACGGACCGCCCACGTGGAACACACCGGGGTCGACGGCGAGGTCGCACCAGCCGGGCAGCACGTCGCGGATCTCCACCTGGCTCGGCCGGCCCAGCACCACGCCGAGCGTGCCGCTGTCGTTGTGGTCCAGCACGTAGACGACCGTGCCCGCGAAGGTCGGGTCGGTCAGGCTCGGCATCGCCACGAGCAGCGACCCGGGGCGGACGTCGTCCAGGGTGCCCGTCGAGAGCACGGGCACCGCGTCCGGACGGCGTCGGCCCGTCGCGGGCCGGGCCGGCGGGCCCGACTCGGGATCGGGCGAGGACGGGGGAGTCATCGCTCCCCAGTGTGCCCCACCCACGGCCCCTCCGGCGGGACAGGTGGCGCCCGCGACCGACGGCTGCGCGGCCCGTCGTCCACCCTGTGCGGAGGGGCGGCCACCGTAGGGTGACCGGGTGCGGCAGGCAGGGACGACCGTGCGCTCGCTGCTGACCCGCCGCGACTTCCGCCGGCTGCTGGCCACCCGGCTGTCCGCGCAGTTCGGGGACGGCGTGCTGCAGGCCGCGCTCGCCGGGACCGTGCTGTTCAACCCGCAGCGGGCCGCCGACCCGGTGGAGGTCGCCGCCGGCTTCGCCGTCCTGCTGCTGCCCTGGTCGCTGGTGGGCCCCTTCGCCGGCGTCTGGCTGGACCGGTGGCGCCGGCGACAGGTGCTGGTGCACGCCGACCTGCTGCGGGTCGGGCTGGTCGGCGTGCTGGCGCTGCTCGTGGCGGGCGGGTCGGGCGGCCTGCCGTTCCTGCTCGCCGGGCTGGTGCTGTTCTCGGTCGCCCGCTTCGTGCTGTCGGCGCTGTCGGCGGCCCTGCCGCACACCACCGACGACCTGGTGCCGGCCAACGCGCTGTCGACGACGTCCGGCGCGGTGGCCACGGTGGTCGGCGGGGCGGCCGCGATCGCGGTGCAGCAGGTCGCGGGCGTCGCGGGGGACGACGGCTACGCGCTGCTGACCCTCGGCGCGGCCGGGGCCTACCTGCTCGCCGCGGTGCTGGCCGCCGGGTTCCCGCGCGAGGCGCTCGGACCGGACGGGAGCGCGACGTCGTCCTCCGCCCGCCAGGTGGTCGCCGGCCTGCGCGCGGGAGTGCGGCACGTCCGGTCCCGCCCGCCGGCGGGGACCGCGCTGGCCGTCATCACCGTGCACCGGCTCTGCTTCGGGGTGCTGACCCTGGCGACGCTGCTGTTCTCCCGCGCCACCGCACCGCCCGGCGGGGGGCTGCTGGGCGTGGGCGCGGCGGTCGCCGCGGGCGCGGTCGGCACGCTGCTGGCGGCCGTGGCGACCCCCGCGGCGGTGCGCCGCCTGGGGACGGCGCGGTGGGTGACCCTGCTCCTGGCGCTCGGGGGCGTCCTGGTGACGGCGCTGGCTCTGCCCTTCCTGCCGGTGACCGTGGTGCTGGCCGCCGCGGTGCTCGGCTTCCTCGGTCAGGGCGTGAAGATCTGCGTGGACGCCACGCTGCAGCAGGCGGTGGACGACGACGTCCGCGGCCGGGTGTTCTCCGTCTACGACATGCTCGTCAACGTCGGCTACGTCCTCGCCCTGCTCGCGGCGGCGTACCTGCTGCCGCCGGACGGCGTCTCCCCGCCGGCCGTGGTCGCCGTCGGCGGGGCCTACGTCCTCACCGCCCTGTACGCCGCCCGCTCCCCGCTGGGCGGCCGGGCCGTCAGAGCTCCGGGAGGCAGGGTCCCTGGCCGAGGCGGGCGAGGCCGGTGAGGTCGCCGGCGGCGTAGTCGGTGACGCCCCGCACGGTCTCCGGGTAGAGCAGCTGCGAGTCGTCGTCCACGTGGTCCAGACCCACCAGGTGGGCCAGCTCGTGCAGCACGATCCCCGAGGCCGTGGCCGGGCTGTCCGCGGTGATCTCGCGGAACTGGTCGGCGTCGAGGGAGACCGTGCCGGTGACGTAGACCCGCGGCCCGTCGCCGAGCGACACGGCCAGGCTCCCCGCCTGGCCGACGGTGTCGCCGGCCAGCGCCGGGTTCTCCTCCTCCGTCTGCCAGGCGACGAGGACCGGTGCCCAGCGGTCCCCGTAGCGGTCGGGCTGGAACGCCTCGCGCTCGGCGCTCGGCGCCTCGTCGGTCGGGCCGTCGTACACGAAGACCAGCCCGGTCACCTGGCTGACCCGGGCGACCGCCGCGTGCACCAGCTCCTCGCCACCCTCGGGAGAGCCGCCGGGCCGGAGGGCGTAGTGGACGACGCGGCACGGGTCGTAGGTGACCGGCGTGACGCCGTCGGCCTGGGTGAGGGCGAACGCGTGCGCCCCACCGGCCGCGGGCGCCGGCGGGAGCTGACCCCACGGGGCCGGGCGGGAGCCGGCGCCCGGGGTGGGGCGGTCGGTCGGCGCCGCCGCGGTCGACGGGACGCTGCGGTCGGGCCCCGGGTCGGGCGGCGCCCCGACCACACGGGAGGACTCCCAGGGCCACGGCACGGTGCCGGTCAGGAACGCGGCCCCGAGGGAGCCGCCCACGACCAGGACGACGGCGAGCAGGCCCCGTCCCCGGCGCCGGCGGGCCGGGGGCTCGGGGGTGCGCCACGGGACGGCCGCGACCGGCAGCCCGAGCGCCTCGTCGACCACCCACTGCGGCGTGCGCCCGGACGGGGACCTGCGCAGGCCGGGGTCCGGGGCGCCGGGTCCCTGTTCGTGCACGTCTCTCCTGTCGGCAGCCGGCGGCTCCGGCTGAAGCCGGCTCAGCCGTTGCGGGCGGCCCACCAGGCGCGCAGCTCGGCCTCGGCCTCCTCGGGGTCCAGCGGGCCGCGCTCGAGCCGCAGCTCCTTGAGGTGCTTCCAGGCCTCCCCGACCTCGCGGCCGGGCGGGATACCGAGGATCGCCATGATCGCGTTGCCGTCGAGGTCGGGGCGCACCCGCGCGAGGTCCTCGGCCGCCGAGAGCTCGGCGATCCGCCGCTCCAGCGAGTCGTAGGTGGCCGACAGCGCCGCGGCCCGCCGCTTGTTACGGGTCGTGCAGTCCGAGCGCACCAGCTTGTGCAGCCGCGGCAGCAGGTCCTGGGCGTCGGTGACGTACCGGCGGACGGCGGAGTCGGTCCACTCGCCGCGGCCGTAGCCGTGGAAGCGCAGGTGCAGGAAGGTCAGCCGGGCGACCGCCTCCACGACCTCCTTGGGGTAGCGCAGCGCCTGCAGCCGCTTGCGGACCAGCTTGGCGCCGACCACCTCGTGGTGGTGGAAGGAGACCCGGCCGCGCGGCTCGTGCCGGCGGGTCGCCGGCTTGCCGATGTCGTGCAGCAGCGCGGCCAGCCGCAGCACCAGGTCCGGCGACTCCGCGTCCGGGTCCGCCTCCTCGAGTGCGATGGCCTGGTCCAGCACGGTCAGCGAGTGGCTGTAGACGTCCTTGTGCTGGTGGTGCTCGTCGATCTCCATCCGCAGCGCGGAGAGCTCCGGCAGGACGACGTCGGCCAGCCCGGTGCCGACGAACAGCTCCAGCGCCGCCCGGGGCGAGTGCTGCAGCAGCGTCTTCGACAGCTCGACCTGCACCCGCTCCGGGGTGATCCGCGCCAGCTCGGGGGCCAGCGCGGTCATCGCCTCGACCACCTCGTCGACCGGCGTCAGGTCCAGCTGGGCGACGAACCGGACCGCCCGCAGCATCCGCAGCGGGTCGTCGGCGAAGGAGCCCACCGCGGTCCCCGGCGTCCGCAGCCGCCGGGCCAGCAGGTCACCCAGGCCGCCGTAGGGGTCGGTCACCGTGCGGTCCGGCCCCAGGGAGACCGCCATCGCGTTGACGGTGAAGTCCCGCCGGGCGAGGTCGTCGACGAGCGAGTCGCCCCACGCCACCTCGGGGTTGCGCGACTCCCGGTCGTAGCGGTCGGCGCGGAAGGTGGTGATCTCCAGCCGGACGCCGTCCACCTCGGCGCCCACCGTGCCGAAGGCGATGCCGGTGTTCCACGTGGAACTGGCGAACCCGCGCAGCAGCCGCAGCACCTGCTCGGGCCGGGCGTCGGTGGTGACGTCGAGGTCGCCGGGCACGCGCTGTGCTCCGGAGCCGGCGGCCAGCAGCGCGTCGCGCACCGAGCCACCCACGAGGTGCACCTCGAAGCCGGCCTCGGTGAAGCGTTCGCCGAGCCGGGTCAGGACGGGGGAGAGGTCGACGAGCTCGCGCACGGTCTGCTGGACGGCGGGCGACACCGGTTCAGCGACTGGGGGAGGACTCTGCGGCTGACCGGACACGACGGTCCAGGGTAGTGCCGTGCCGGATCGACACCGGTCCGACTCCGCGCTCCGTGTGAGGACCCCGCTGCCCCCACCGTAGGAGGACCCCGTCCTCCTCACGCCCCGCATGCTCGGCGCGAGCCTCGGGGCGGAGCCGGCGGCCCCTGCAGCGCGGCCGCCATCGCTCGTTCCTTGCTGCGATGCTCCGGGAGCTGTGGCCGGACCCGCGCTACCCTCCTGACATGGCTGGGACGGGTGGGCGAGGGCGCCCCGGCCGCCGGTTGCGGCGGGTCGACGAGACCTCCGCCGGGGGCCTGGTGGTGGCCGACGACCCCATCACGGGGCCGCGTGCCGCCCTCATCGGCCGCACCGACCGCCGCGGCCGGCTGCTCTGGTCGCTGCCCAAGGGCCACATCGAGGAGGGCGAGACCCCGGAGGACACCGCCGTCCGGGAGGTCGCGGAGGAGACCGGGATCATCGGCGAGGTCGTCGCCCCACTGGGCATCATCGACTTCTGGTTCGTCGCCGACGGCCGCCGCGTGCACAAGACCGTGCACCACTTCCTGCTGCGTGCCATCGGAGGAGCCCTGTCCGACGCCGACATCGAGGTGACCGAGGTCGCCTGGGTGCCCCTCGACGAGCTCGGCGCCCGGCTCGCCTACGCCGACGAGCGGGCGCTGGTCGAGCGGGCACCCGCGCTCCTCGCCGACAGCGCGTGAGCGAGCTCGCGAGCTCACGGGGGGGCGCAGCAGCCGGCCGGGTCGGGGTGGCGACGAGCGCCAGCGAGGAGCTGGCGTGAGCCGGCGGTCGGCTGCCGGGGGCGCCGGCGGCCGGTCCGCCGTGCGGGGCCCCCGCCGCACTGCCCGGGGGACGACGGTCGCCGTCGCGCTGGCCGGGGTGCTCACCGCCCCGCTGGTGGCCCTCGCACCGGCCGCGGCCGCTGCCCCCGAGACCCCCACCGCGGCGGAGGCGGCCGCCGACGACCGCCCGGTCGGCGTCCGACTCACCCGGCTGGAGCCCCGCACGCTGCTGCCCGGCGCGACGGTGACCGTCGAGGGCGAGCTGACCAACACCGGCACCGAGACGCTCACCGACCTCGACGTCCGGCTGCAGCGCGGCGAGCTGCTGGACTCCCGCGCCGAGCTGCAGGCCGTGGACGGCGACCCCGAGCTGCGGACGACCGTCGCCACGCCGTTCCAGGACGTCGCCGGCGAGCTGCGCCCCGGCGACTCGGTCCCCTTCACCCTCACCACGACCACCGACGCCCTGGCCATCGACGCCGGGGGCGTCTACCCGGTGCTGCTCAACCTCAACGGCGTCGGGGCCGACGGCACGCGCCGCCGGGTCGGCGAGCTGACCACCTACCTCGTCCAGCCGCCGGTGCTGCCGGTGACGCCGATCGGCGTCGCCTGGCTGTGGCCGCTGGTCGAGCGCACCCACCGCGACGCCTCCGGCGCGTTCGTCGACGACGGGCTGACCGACGAGGTCGCGGCCGGCGGCCGGCTGGACCGCGCGCTGGCCACCGTGGAGCGGCTGCCCGAGACGGTCCCGCCCGACGGCGGCGAGCCGGAGCCGGTCGTGCCGGTGACCCTCGCCGTCGACCCCGCGCTGGTCGAGGAGCTCCAGGTCATGGCGACGGCGTAGGGGCCGTCGCCGGTGCCGGTGGTCGGACCGTTGCCGAGCTCGGCCACGGTGGCCGGCCGCAGCCAGGGGAACTGGGCGGAGGCGGCCATCATCGCGCTCACGCCG
>NZ_NVPT01000130.1 GCF_002802985.1 Geodermatophilus chilensis
TCATAGGTTAGTTATTTTTTTTTTATTGATACAGTGTGCCCTACGACTCTCTACGTAGGTGCTCGTCGGCAGCGTCAGATGTGTATAAGAGCCACCCCCTCTCCCCCCACCCCCTCGTACCTCGGGGCGGGGCCCTGAGAGGGGCCGTTCCAGCGACCCGTCACGAGGCAAGGAGCGTTCCGTCATGGCGCACGAGGAGACGGTCTACGACGCGCTGGACCACGCGCACGGGGGCGAGGGGCACTGGGCCTTCGGCACCGGCTTCGACGAGCCGCTGGCCGGGGTCGACACCACCGTGCCCGACGGCGTCGACCCGGCCGACCTGGGCGTCTACTGCCTGATGCTGGGGGACGACGCCCTGGTGCTCGCCCAGCGGCTGACCCAGTGGGTCACCGCCGCGCCGGAGCTGGAGGAGGAGGTCGCGATCGCCAACGTGGCCCTCGACCTGCTCGGCCAGGCCCGGCTGCTGCTCGCCCGCGCCGGCTCGGTCGGCGTGCTCGGGCGCTCGCGGGAACGGGCCACCGACACCATCCCCGACGAGGACGCACTGGCCTACTTCCGGGACCCCGACGAGTTCCGCAACACCGGGCTGGTCGAGGCCGAGAACGGCGACTTCGGGCAGACGATGGTCCGCCTGCTGGTGGCCTCGACGGTGCGGCTGGCGGTCTTCGCCCGTCTGCGGGAGTCCCGCGACCCGGTGCTGGCGGCGATCGCGGCCAAGGGCGTCAACGAGCTGGCCTACCACCGCGACCACGCGGCGCGGTGGGTGCTGCGCCTGGGCGACGGCACCGCGGAGTCGCACCGGCGGGTGCAGGACGGCGTCGACGCGGTCTGGCCGCTGCTCGCCGACGTGCTCACCACCACCGACGTCGAACGGCGGCTGGTCGCCGGCGGCGTCGCCGTCGACCCGGCCGACGTCCGCGAGGAGGTGCAGTCCGTGCTCACCCGGGTGCTCGAGCGGGCCACCCTGCGCCTGCCCGACTGGCCGGCCGACACGGCACCGCGCGGCCGGGTCGGCGAGCACGGCCCGGAGCTCACCGCGCTGCTGGGCACGCTCCAGGGCCTGGCCCGCCAACACCCGGCGGCGACCTGGTGACCGCCCCCCATCGCCTTTCGCGCGCGAAAAGCGATCCGGGCGACGGCCTTTCGCGCGCGAAAGGCGATCCCCGGGCCGTCGCCGAGACTGTCACCGACCCCGAGCTGCCCGCGCTGACCCTCGCCGACCTCGGCATCCTCCGCGACGTGCGGGTCCAGGACGGCACCGTCGTCGTCGACGTCACCCCCACCTACAGCGGCTGCCCGGCCATGGGCGTGATGCGCGCCGACCTGCTGCACGCCCTGCACTCGGCGGGGTTCGACGACGTCGAGGTCCGCACCGTCCTCTCCCCCGCGTGGTCGACCGACTGGATCACCGACGCGGGCCGCCGCAAGCTCGCCGCCGCCGGCATCGCCCCGCCGGGGAGGGCGCCGGTCCGCCCCGCCGGCCCGGTGCCGCTGCAGCTCGGCCCGACCCGCCGCACGGCCGACTGCCCGCTGTGCGGCTCGCCGGACACCGAGGAGCTGAGCGAGTTCGGCGCCACGGCCTGCAAGGCGCTGCGCTGCTGCCGCACCTGCCGCGAGCCCTTCGAGCGCGTCAAGGAGATCTGACCCGTGACCGCCAGCACCCGGCGTCGCCCGCAGTTCCACCCGCTGAAGGTCGCCCGCGTCGAGCAGCTGACCGACGACGCGGTCGCCGTCACCTTCGACGTCCCCCCGGAACTGGCCGAGGACTACGCGTTCCGGCCCGGCCAGGCGCTGACCCTGCGCCGGGTGGACGGCGACCGCGACGAGCGGCGCTCCTACTCCATCTGCGCGCCGGTGGGCGCTCCGCCGCGGGTCGGCGTGCGTGAGGTGCCCGGCGGCTTCTTCTCCTCCTACCTCGTGCACGAGGTGCAGCCCGGCGACGAGATCGAGGTACTCCCCCCGTCGGGGACCTTCACCGCCGACCTGTCCGTCCCCGCCGACCACGTCTTCGTCGTCGCCGGCTCCGGCATCACCCCGGCGCTGTCCCTGGCCGCCAGCGTGCTGCGCGACGGGGAGTCGACCGTCACCGTCTTCTACGGCAACCGGCGCACCAACACGGTGATGTTCGCCGACGAGCTGGCCGACCTGAAGGACCGCTACGGCACCCGCCTGCAGCTGGTGCACGTGCTCTCGCGCGAGCCCCGGGACGCCGAGCTGACCAGCGGCCGGCTCGACCGCGACCGGCTGCAGACGCTGATCGGGACGTTCGTCGACGCCGGGCACGTCGACCACTGGTGGCTGTGCGGCCCGCACGGGATGGTCAGCGACGCCCGCGAGCTGCTGGCCGAGCTCGGCGTCCCGGCCGAGAAGGTGCACCAGGAGCTGTTCTACGTCGACGACGTCCCGCCGCAGCCCGTCCGCGGCGACGACGAGACGGTGACCGGCCCGAGCAGCCAGGTGACGGTGGTGCTCGACGGCCGGACGACGACCCTGGCGCTGCCCCGCGACGTGCCGGTCCTGGACTCCGCCCAGCGGGTCCGCTCCGACCTGCCGTTCGCCTGCAAGGGCGGCGTGTGCGGCACCTGCCGGGCGCGGGTCACCGAGGGCGAGGTGCAGATGCGCCGCAACTACGCCCTCGAGCCGGAGGAGGTCGAGGCCGGCTACGTGCTCACCTGCCAGACGGTGCCGCTCTCCGACGCGGTCACCGTCGACTACGACGCCTGAGCCGATGCGCGCGATCCCGCCGGGCGCGGCCGCGGACCTCGACGTCGTCGTCACCGCGGCGATGACCGTCGACTTCGACCAGCTGGGCCCGGTGCACCCGGTCTACGCCACCTACGCGATGGCCAAGCACTTCGAGGAGGCCGGCCGCACGCTCCTCCTGCCGTACCTCGAGCCGGGCGAGGCGGCGATCGGGACGGCGGTCTCCGTCGAGCACCTCGCCCCGGCCTGGGTGGGCGACCGGGTCCGGGTGACCGCCCGCTGCGCCGAGGTCGCGGGCGGCCGGCTCACCTGCGCGCTGACCGCCGTCGACGCCACCGGCCGCCTGCTCGGTCGCGGCACGACCGGGCAGGCGGTGCTCCCGGAGGCGGTCGTCGAGGCCCGGGTCGGCGAGGCGGCGCGGCGCGCCCGCGGCCCGGCGTCCTCAGCCGGCTGACGCCGCCGCCGACGGGTGCGGCTCGGTCGCGAACACGGTCACCAGGTCGGCGCCGCCCCAGGACCGCTCACCGCATGGAGTGCGGCTCCCGCGGGCACATCCTGGACCCGTCCGCAGCCGACCCCGGGAGGACCCCGTGACGACCACCCGCACCCGCCGCTGGCGCCTGGCCGCCGCCGGCATCGCGATCGCCGCGACCTCCTTCACCACCGCCGCCTGCGGCTCCGACGTCGTGGACGACGGCGTCGAGCAGGAGGTCGAGGACGCCGGCAACGAGGTCGAGGAGGAGGTCGACGGCGGCGACCAGGACGACGACGGCTGACCGCCCCGCCCGCCGCGTGACCGCGAGCCGCACGGGGTAGGCGGCCGCCCGTGAGCACCGACGCGACCACCACCTCGGCGAGCCGCGCGCAGCGGCTCGACCGGCTGCCGTTCACCCGCGAGCACGGCCGGCTCGTGGTGGGCTCCGGCCTGGGCTGGGCGCTGGACGCGATGGACGTCGGGCTCATCTCCTTCGTGATGGCCGCGCTCGCCGTCCAGTGGTCGCTCACCCCGACCGAGCTGTCCTGGATCGGGTCGATCGGCTTCGTCGGGATGGCGCTGGGCGCCACGCTCGGCGGGCTGCTGGCCGACCGGATCGGCCGGCGGCAGGTCTTCGCGCTCACCCTGCTGGTGTTCGGCCTGGCCACCGGAGCCGCCGCGCTGGCGTGGTCGGTGGCCTCACTGCTGGTGTTCCGGTTCCTCATCGGGCTGGGCCTGGGCGCCGAGCTGCCGGTCGCCTCCACCCTGGTCAGCGAGTACGCCCCGGCCCGGGTGCGCGGCCGCGTGGTCGTGGCGCTGGAGGCGTTCTGGGCGGTCGGCTGGCTGCTGGCCGCGCTGATCGGCTACCTCGTCGTCCCCGGCAGCGACGACGGCTGGCGGTGGGCGCTGGCGCTGGGCGCCGTCCCCGCGCTGTACGCGGTCGTGGTGCGCCGCGGGCTGCCCGAGTCGGTGCGCTTCCTGCAGCTGCGCGGCCGGACCGACGAGGCCGAGGCCGCGGTGCGCCGCTTCGAGTCGGCGGCCGGGGTGCCCCCGGTGCCGTCGGCCCCGGCCCGGCCGGTGCCGGCCGCGCGGCCCGGCGCGCTGTGGGCGGCGGGCTCCCGTCAGCAGACGGCGGCGCTCTGGACGGTCTGGTTCGGCATCAACTTCGCCTACTACGGCGCCTTCATCTGGCTGCCCACACTGCTGGTCGCCTCCGGCTTCTCGCTGGTGCGGTCCTTCGGCTTCACGCTGCTGATCACGCTGGCCCAGCTGCCCGGCTACGCCGCCGCGGCGCTGCTGATCGAGTGGTGGGGCCGCCGCCTGACGCTCGTGGTGTTCCTGCTGGGCTCCGCGGCCGGCGCCGGGTTGTTCGCAGCGGCCGACGGCGACACCGCCGTCCTGGTGACCGGCATGGTGCTGTCGTTCTTCAACCTCGGGGCCTGGGGCGCGGTCTACGCGGTGACGCCGGAGGTCTACCCCACCGCGCTGCGGGCCACCGGTGCGGGCGCGGCAGCCGGCTTCGGCCGGATCGCCTCGATCGTCGCGCCGCTGTGCGTGCCGCCGCTGCTGGCCGCCGGCGGCAACGGCCTGGTGTTCGGCACCTTCGCCGCCTTCTTCGTGCTCGCCGCGCTGGCCGGCTGGGCGCTGCCCGAACGCCGCGGCGAGTCGCTGGAGGCCCTCATCCACCCGTGACCACGGCGGCGGGACAGGTTGTCGGTGGACCGGGTACAGCGGGCTGGAGGCGGGTAGCGGCACTGCATGGCTGCACCGACCCGCGACCGTCTGCAGGGCCTGAAGGTCGCCGTCACCGGCGCCAGCGGCAACGTGGGGACGGCGCTGCTGCGCCGGCTCACCGCGCCTGGCAGCGGCGTGGCCGAGGTGCGGGGGCTGGTCCGGCGGCAGCCGCCGTCCATCGCCCCCTACGACGGCGTGCGGTGGCACCTGGCCGACCTCGGCGAGACCCGCAGCGAGCACGAGCTGACCCGCTTCCTCGACGGCGTCGACGCCGTCGTCCACCTGGCCTGGGCGCTGCAGCCGGGTCGGCAGCCCGAGCGGCTGCACCGGGTCAACGTCGACGGCACCCGGCGGCTGGCGCGCGCCGCGGCCGGCGCCGGCGTGCGGCACTTCGTGCACCTGTCCTCGCTGGGCGCCTACGCCGCCGGCGGCGGCGACCGGGAGGTCGCCGAGGACTGGCCGACCACCGGCATCCCCAGCTCCCGGTACAGCCGCGACAAGTCCCAGGCCGAGCTGGTCGTCCGCGAGCTGCTCGGCTCCCGCGAGGGGACGACGCTGACCGTGGTGCGCCCGACGCTGGTGCTGCAGCCGGAGGCCAGCAGCGAGATCGGCCGCTACTTCCTCGGGCCGCTGCTGTTCGGCGCCGCCCGCCTGCTGCCCGGATCGGTGGCCCGGCTGCTGCCGCTGCCCCTGCCGTCGGTGCGGGTCCAGTTCGTGCACGCCGACGACGTCGCCGACGCCCTGGTGGCCATGCTCGACCGCCGCGCCGCCGGGCCGTTCAACCTCGCCGCCGCGCCGACCTTCGACGCCGACTCCCTCGCCCGCGCGCTGGGCACGGTGCGGGTCCCGGTGCCGGTCTTCGCGCTGCGCACGGCGCTGTCGGTGGCCTTCCACGCCCACCTGGTGCCCACCGAGCCCGGCTGGCTGGACATCGGCCTGCGGGCGCCCGCGCTGGACACGACCCGCGCCCGCCGGCTGCTGGACTGGACGCCGGCCCATCCCGGGGACGAGGTGCTGCGGCAGTTCGTCGCCGCGCTCGGCCGTGGCGAGGGCGCGCCCGGTCCGCTGCTGCACCCCGCCGGCGGCCCGGAGCGCGACCCCGCCGGCGACCCGGCGAACGTGCCCGGCCCCCGCGCCACCTGAAGGTGCTCGACCACCCGCTCGCCGGGCTGCTCCGGGAGGCGGCCGCCGGACGGTTCCCCGCGGCGGACGGCGACTGGCGACGGGTGCCGCCGTGGCGGCCGGGACTGGAGGCCGTCGTCGCCTTCACCGGGCACGCGGTGCTCGCGGTCGCCGACGACGTGACCGACGAGCGGTTGTGCGGGCTCGGCGTCGACGGGTACGGCGGCGCGCACGACCCCCGCGTCGTCACCGCGCTGGCCGGGCCGGACGGGTGGGTCGACAGCCTCGACGCGCTCCTCGTCGCCCGCGGCAGCGGTGCCGGGGGCTCGCTGGTGGCGCGCCTCGACCTGCGCACTCACCCGCGGGTGGCCTTCGCCGCCGCGCTGCGCGGGGACCTGCGGGTACTCGGGTACCCCGACGGCGCGTCGGTGGCCGTCCTCGGCACCGGCGTCGGCGGGCTGACCGAGCTCAGCGTCGAACTGGAGCCGGAGGGGCGGGGCCGCGGCGCGGGGACAGCGCTCGCGCGGGACGCCCTCGCCGCGGTGCCCGCCGGTGAGCTCGTCGTGGCCGCGGTGGCGCCGGGCAACGCGGCCAGCCTGCGCGCCCTGCTGGCGGCCGGCTTCGCTCCCGTCGCCTCCCTGCAGCTGTTCCGGCGCTAGCTCGGCTCCCGGGCCGTCCAGGCACCGACGGGGCGGTCCATCGAGCCGAACACCCCGGCGGCGTGCTCGGGGCGCAGCGCGACGAAGGTCCACCAGCTCGCGCAGCACCGCACCCAGCTCCCCGACGACCTCCCGCCGGACGGCCCGTTCCGGCCCCGCCAGCACTTCAGCCACGCGGCATCCCGGCGTCGCGCAGCAGCCCGCCGCCGATGATCACCCGCTGCACCTCGCTGGTGCCCTCGTAGAGCCGGTAGAGCCGGGCGTCGCGGTAGAAGCGCTCGACCGGCGTCGTCCGCAGGTAGCCGAGGCCGCCGTGCACCTGCACCGCGCGGTCGACGGCGCGGCCGACCATCTCGGTGCAGAAGAGCTTCGCCGACGACGGCCCGATCGCGGTGTCCTCGCCCGTGTCGTAGCGGGCGGCGACGTCGCGGACCATCGCCCGGCCGGCCAGCAGCTCGGCGTGCATGTCGGCGAGGTGGGCCTGCACCAGCTGGAACCGGCCGATCGGGGCGCCGCCCTGCTTGGCCGTCGCGGCGTAGGCGACCGACTCGTCGAGCACCCGCTGGGCCATCCCGACGCAGAGCGCGGCGATGTGCAGCCGGCCGCGGGAGAGCACGGTGAGCGCCTTGGCGTAGCCGCGGCCCTCCTCGCCGATGAGCGCGTCGGCGGGCACCCGGGTGTCGTCGAGGAAGACCTCGGCCGTCCACGCGCCGGCCTGGCCCATCTTGCGGTCCTTCGGGCCGACGGTGACCCCGGGCGCCCGCGCGTCGACGACGAAGCTGGAGATGCCCCGCCCGCCCTGCTCGGCCGGGTCGCTGCGGGCGAAGACGACGAACAGGTCGGCGATCGGCGCGTTGGTGATGTAGCGCTTGCTGCCGTTGATGACCCAGCCGTCGCCGTCGCGGTGGGCCGTCGTCCGCAGGGACGACGGGTCGGACCCGGCCTCGGCCTCGGTCAGCGCGAAGGAGCCGATCAGCTCCCCCGACGCCAGCCGCGGCAGGTACGTCTTCCGCTGCTCGTCGCTGCCGAACTTGGCGATCACCTGGCCGGCGATGCCGTTGTTGGTGCCGAACAGCGAGCGGAACGCGGGCGTGGTGTAGCCGAACTCGAAGGCCAGCTCGACGTCCTCGGCCATCGTGACGCCCAGGCCGCCGTGCTCCTCGGGCAGCGCGTAGCCGAACAGGCCCATCTCGGCGGCCCGGGCGCGCAGCTCGCCGGGGACGCGGTCCTCGTCCTCGATGCGTTCCTCGAGCGGGACGACGACCTCCCGCACGAGCTGCCGGACGGCGTCCCTGACCTGGCGGAAGTCCTCGGCGTCCACGGCGCCATGGTGCCGCGCGTCACGTCCGGTCGCCGCGGCGGGGTCGCCCGGACCCCTGCGCGCAGCGCAGTCGGGCAGGCACGCTTGGTTGTAGGCGGTCACGACCAGCACTACGGTCGGTGCGGACCGCCCGAAACCGCCGGCGGTGCAGCACACCGTGTCGAGGTCGCCGTGCCGCACCTGCAGATCGCCGTCGTCCGCGTTCCGGACCAGGTCGTCGTCCGGCTGACCGGCGACGTCGACGTCCTGGCCGCTCCCCGCCTGACGCAGGCCCTGCAGGAGGCCGCCCTCATCGGGCGCGGCGCGGTCGTGGTGGACGTCGCCGGCGCCCGGTTCCGCGACTGCTCCGGCCTGCAGGTGCTGGCCGTCTTCTCCGACGCGCTGGTCCCCGCCGGCCGCCGGTGCCGCGTCGTGGGCGCCCCCGCCGCCACCCGCCACCTGGTCCGCTCGGCCGGGCTCGGCGAGCGGCTCGAGCTCGACGGGCCGGTGGACGAGGTCGACCCGCGCCCCGCCGTCCCCCTGCCCACGCCGCGCACGCCGTCCCCGGCGCGCCGCGCGGCGCCGCCGTACCAGCTGCGGCCCGCGCGACGCGCCGAGGACCGGCCGCTCCGCCGGCGGGTGCGGCCGGGGACGCTGCGCCGCTGGCGCTGAGAGGCCCCGTCCCGGGCCCCGCCCTGAGCCTGCGAAGGGTGGGGAGGACGGGGTCCTTCTTCAGGCCAGGGCGTCCAGGCGGGCCATGTCCTCGTCCGACAGCCGGAGCTGCGCCGCACCCAGGTTCTCGGTCAGGTGCTCGACGGACTTGGTGCCCGGGATGGGGAGCACGACCGGTGACTTGTGCAGCAGCCAGGCCAGCGCCACCTGGGACGGCGTGGCGTCCAGCTCCCGGGCGACGTCGGCGACCGGGCTGTCCGGCGCAGCCAGGTCACCGGTCGCGATCGGGAACCACGGGATGAAGCCGATGCCGTGCTCGGTCGAGTAGTCGAGGACGTCCTGTGACTGCCGGTTGGTCAGGTTGTAGAGGTTCTGCACGCTGACGATCTCGACGATCGACCGGGCCTGCTCCAGCTCGGCCACCGAGACCTCGGAGACGCCGATGTGGCGGACCTTGCCCTCGTCCTGCAGCTCCTTGAAGGCGCCGAGCTGGTCGGCCAGCGGCACCTCGGCGTCGATGCGGTGCAGCTGGATGAGGTCGATGCGCTCGAGTCGGAGGGTGCGCAGCGACAGCTCGACCTGCTGCTTCAGGTAGGCCGGGCGGCCGACCGGCGTCCAGATGCCCGGACCCTGCCGGGTCAGGCCGGCCTTGGTCGCGATGACCAGGCCCTCCGGGTACGGGTGCAGCGCCTCGGCGATGATCCGCTCGCTGACCACCGGGCCGTAGGAGTCGGCGGTGTCGATGAAGTCCACGCCCTGCTCGACGGCGGCGCGCACGACGCGGCGGGCGTTCTCCGGGTCGGCCGGCTCGCCCCACACGCCGGGGCCGGGGAGCTGCATGGCGCCGTAGCCGAGACGGTGGACGGGCAGGTCCCCGCCGATCGAGAAGGTGTCACTGGGCGCGACCGTGGTCATGCTGCCTCCAGGGGGTCGGCCCGCGGCCGGGTGCCACGGGGGTCCGAGCCCGGCAGCACCCGCAGCGGCCGTTGCTCTTCCAGGATGTGACCGCCGACACGAGGAGGGGCCATGGGCGAGATCGTGGTGCTGCGGCACGGGCAGACCGAGTGGAGCCTCAGCGGCCAGCACACCAGCGTCACCGACCTGCCGCTGCTGCCCGAGGGCGAGGAGCAGGCCCGCCGACTGCGCGGCGAGTTCGGGGACCGCCGGTTCGCCGCGGTCTGGGTGAGCCCCCGGCTGCGGGCCCGGCGGACCGCCGAGCTGGCCGGGCTCACGCCGACCGGCACCGACGAGGACCTCGTCGAGCTCGACTACGGCGGCTACGAGGGCCGGACGACGGCGGAGATCAGCGAGGAGATGGGCCGCACCTGGTCGGTGTGGGTCGACGGCACGGTCCCCGGGGCCACGCCCGGCGAGACGCTGGCGGACGTCGGGGCGCGGGTGGACCGGGTGCTCGACCGTTCCCGGCCGCTGCTCGAGGACGGCGACGTCGCGCTGGTCGCGCACGGGCACGTGCTGCGTATCCTCACCGCCCGCTGGCTCGCCCTCGAGCCCCGGGCGGGGGCCCTGTTCGCGCTGCCGGCGGGCTCCTACGGCGTCCTCGGGCACGAGCACGCCCGGCCGGCGCTCACCGGCTGGGGCCTGCACTGACCCGCGCGACCGGCGGCGGGACCGGACGGCCGAACAGCCAGCCCTGACCCAGGTCGGCGCCGAGCCGGGTGACCTCGTCAGCGATCCGCTCGGTCTCCACGCCCTCGGCCACGACCTGGGCGCCCAGGGTGTGCGCGAGCTCGACGACGGAGCGGACCATCGTGCGCGCGCCGTCGTCGGGCAGCGCCTGCACCAGCGCCCGGCCGAGCTTGACGACGTCCGGCCGGACGGTGGCCATCAGCGAGCGGCTCGACCAGCCTGCCGCGACGTCGTCCAGCGCGACCCGCCAGCCGCGCGCGCGGTGGTGTTCCAGCACCGACAGCAGGTGCCCGCGGTCCCGGACGGCGGAGACCTCGCCCACCTCGACGACCAGCCGGGACGGGTCGATGCCGGCGTCCTCCAGCACCTGCGCGGTGCCGGCCAGGTCCACCTCCGGGCGGTGCACCGACGCGGGGTCGGAGTTGACGAACAGGTCGGCGTCCCCGAGCCAGGCTGCCGCCCCGGTGATCGCCGACTCGCGGCCGATCCGGTCCAGCCGCGACAGCCAGCCGGCGGACTCCGCCACGAAGAAGAGGTCCTCGCCGCCGACCTCCCGGCCGTCGACCGTCCCGCGCAGCAGCGCCTCCTGCGCGACCACGGCGCGGTCGGCCAGCCGGACGATCGGCTGGAACACCGACCACAGCTCGGCCTCGGCGAGCAGGCCGATCTCCGCGGTGACGCCGCGGCGGGCCAGCTCCACGGCGAGCGTGGGCGCGGTGAGCAGCCGGGCGGCCAGGGCCGCCCGGCCGTCCGGCGGGTCCGTGGCCACCCGCAGGTCCTCGGCCTCCGCCGTCGTCAGCTCGCGGGCCAGCCGCCGGAAGAACCGGTCGACGCCGCGGCCGCCGTCCTCGTCGTCGAGGTCGAGCAGGTCCGGGGACGCCGACACCGCCAGCCCCAGTGCCCGCGCCGTACGGGCCACCTCGGCGAGCAGGTGCGCGTCGGGGGTCGCCAGCAGGACCCGGGTCGCCCGGGTGGGGAGGTGCCAGTACTCCCGGCGCCGGAGTCGTCCGTCGGTGCTCACCACCGCACGAGGATGACCGGAGGGCCCGACCGCACCCGAGAGGCGCGCGGCCGGCGAGCCTAGTGCAAGGGCACTAAATGCGGCGACATGCAGCCCCAGACCCGTCGTCGTCGCTCACTTGAATGTCTAAGGTCAACTCATGGTGGTTCTGCAAGAGACCGGGCCCGCCCGCACCTCGCGTGGCGGACGCCCCCGCGACCCGAGCCGGGACGACGTGATCCGGGCGGCCATCCTGCGGCTCCTGGCCGAGGTCGGCTACGGCGCGTTGACCATGGACGCGGTGGCCGCGGAGGCGGGTGTCGGCAAGGCGACCATCTACCGCCGCTGGCGCACCAAGCACGACCTCGTCGTGGACACGATCTCCGACATCAACCGGGCGATCGCGGTGCCGCCGGACACCGGGTCGGTCGAGGGCGACGTCCGGGCGCTCATGGACCTGGTCGTCACGACGGTGCAGAGCCCGGCGGGTTCGGCGATCCGCTCGTTGCTGCCGGCGATGCAGTACCAGCCGGCCCTGGTCGAGGCCTTCCGCAACGGCCCGCTGGCCGTGTGGCGCGGCGCGTTCGCCGAGATGTGGGCCCGGGCCGAGGCGCGCGGCGAGGTCCGTCCCGGCTTGGACCGGACGGTGACGGCGGAGACCATCAGCGCGCTGATCGTCCAGCGCTGGCTGCTGACCGGTGAGCCGCTGGACGACGCCTACGTCGACCGGGTGTTCCAGACCGTCGTCCTGCCGCTGGTGCGCAACGCCCGGCCGACCGCCGGCTGAGTCACCAGCCGAGCGTCCCCGGCTCGCCCTTGAAGGGGCCGACGACCTCGTCGGTGATCCAGCCGCCGTAGAAGTCGCCGGACTGCGCGCGCACGGTCTCGCCGTCGACCAGCGCGCGGTCCACCCGGCTCGGGTAGAAGGCGACCGCACCGCGCAGGTGTGCGTAGCGCTCGACCGGGTCCTCGTAGGACCAGGCCACGCCCGGGTACCGCCGTCCCCCGACGACGGCGTCCCAGTAGGTCGCCGCGCCCTTCCACTCGCACCACGAGCTGCCGGCCGCGCGCTGCAGGACGCCGTCGGTGACGTCCTCGCGCGGGACGTAGTACACCGGCGGGTGGCTGGTCTCGCACACGCGCACGGCGCGGTCGGTGGTCGCGACCACCCGGCCGCCGAGCTCGACGACGACCCGCCGCCCGGTCACCTCGGCCGAGGGCGGGCGGGGGTAGTCCCAGACCGACTCCTGACCGGGGCCGACCGGGTCGGGGCGCGGGTGGCGCACGTCAGTCGTTGCGGTGCCGGACCTTCTGGACCACGACGAGGGTCATGAGCAGGCCGACCGCGCCGACCGCCGCCATCCCCACCGGGGTCTGCAGGAACTGCTGGACGGCGACCTGCCCCTTCGACTTCAGTCGCTGCGGGCTGCTCCGGTAGGCCAGCTGGTCCAGGGTCGCCGCGAGCGACTCACGGGCGGCGTCGATCTCCAGCTGGATCTGTCGAGGGTCGCGAGGCACGGCCGACAGCCTGCCAGACGGCACCGTCGGGGGCGCGTCCGTGCACGGAGGCCACCCGCACGGGCGGCTCGCCGAACCCGCTGGCCGGGCTCCCTATGCTCGGTAGTCACGCGGGAGTGGTGTAACGGCAGCCACGCCAGACTTAGGATCTGGTGCCTTCGGGCGTGGGGGTTCGACTCCCCCCTCCCGCACGTCGTCTCCACGACGTAGTTGCAGGTCAGCGGCTCGGCCACGTCGGCCAGGTACCCGCTCCCCGGATTCGTGATACTCCGGTGATACCTCGCGCCCGTCAGGCGCCGTAGATGAGGGCGGCCACTTGGGCAGCGGCCTCGCGCTGCAGCGTCGGCAGCGCGTGCTGGTAGACGTCCAGGGTGATCGAGATGGTGGCGTGCCCCAGGCGCTCGCTGACGATCTTCGGGTGCACGCCGGCGCGCAGGTAGAGCGTGGCGTGGGTGTGCCGCAGGTCGTGCAGCCGGATTGCCGGCGGCATGGCCTCCCCGAGCTGCCGGGCAGCCGAGGCCAGCTGCCGGGTGAACTCCCGGGACAGCCGCTCGGGGTGACGCAGGCCGCCATCGAGCCGACCGAGGACGTAGGCGTCGTCCCGGGCCAGGGCCAGCGACAGCGCCCCCCGCTGGGCGCGGTGCGCACGCAGTGCGGCCAGCGTTCGCCCGTCCAGGTCGATCACCCGGGACTTGCCCGACTTCGGCGAACCGACCTCCAGACGCTCGCCCTCTCCCTTGGCCTTGACCAGCACCGCGGAGCGGCGGACGGCCAGGGTGCCGGCGTCGAAGTCGACGTCGCCCCAGCGGACGGCCAGCGCCTCGCCGCGGCGCATCCCCGTCATGGCCAGCAGCAGCCACGCCGGGTACAGCTCCGGGCGCTCTCGCTCCGTCCAGTCCAGGAAGGTGCGCAGCTGGTCGGCGTCCCAGGTCTGCATCTCCGGAGACTTGGCCTCCTTCGCCGTCGGCGGCTTGGCCTTCGCCGCGGGGTTGACGGCGATGAGGTTGTCGTCCACCGCCGCGGCGAGGGCGCTGTGCAGGATCGTGTGGATGTAGCGCACGGTGCGCGCCCCGAGGCCGCCGGCGCCGTCGGCGCGGCCGGACGTCTCCAGCTGCCGGTACAGGGCGGTCAGCCGGGTGCCCGTGAGCTGGGCCAGCTTGACGTCCCCGATGTACGGGATGACGTGCAGCCGGACGTTCTTCCGGTACGAGGCGATGGTGGTCGGCCCCTTGCGCAGCCCGTCGAGCCAGGTCGTGAAGTGCCGATCCACGGTGACCTTGGATGGCGCGACGTGCGTGCCCCGGTCGACGTGCCCCAGTTGCTCGCGCAGAGCCGCAGCGGCGTCTCTTCTCGTCTTGAAGCCGCGCTTGAGGACGACGCGCTTCGTCCCGTCCTCACGCTGGGCTGTGAACTTGATCAGGAAACGCGGACCAGCCTTGGTCATGTATTCGCTGATCCCGCCCTCGCCCGCCTGCCGTCGCCGTGGCTTGGCCATCGTCGGAACTCCATTGCTCGGCCCCGTGAAACGCTGCTAGCCCGCTGACCGCTGCACCGCAGGCTCCTGGGTGTGTAGCGGGTGTGTAGCAGCCAGAAGCAGCCCGACGGGCGGCGCAGTCGCGCATCTGTGGGTCCACGCCCACCCTGTGGACTACCAGTGGCCGTGCAGACGCGCGCAGCTATCCGCGAGCCTTCTTGGCAGGCTTCCGTTTTCCTCCAGTTCTTCTCCAGTCAGCCGCATTTGGAGCTGGCGCTGGACACCGATGACGAGATCGGTTACGTCCCTCCTCACGGCGACACAGGCAAGAGGGGTCCGGTCGGCGGCGGTTCGACTCCGTCGCACAGTCGCCATGCAGGATGACCGGTCGCTGGATCACCAGCTGGCGCTTGCCGACGCGCCACCGGGCTCCTCTCCAGTGGAGGCCGGGGGGCACCTTCGACAGGTCAATGTGACGACCAGAACACGTTTATGTCCACGGCATCCCACCGGCATCCGCCACTGGCTGCCGGACAGTCCAGGCCATGTGCTGATCACCGCTCGGCTTCACGTGTGGACCGAGTGGACGACCACATCGGCCAGGGTGCGCAGCCGATCCCCGCCCTCGACGCTGCATCCGCGCTCGGCCAGCAGCGGACGCACCTCTCCAACCGCCCGGGTGATCGTCGAGCGGGACCGAGCGGGACACTCCGGACCAGCAGGCCAGCACGTCATGGGTGACCCCGTGGCGCCGGAGCACCGGGGTGGCCAGCAGCCGGTCGACGAACATCCGGTGCCTGGCACCGCCTCCGACCGCCCCCTGGTGCGGCCGATCGGCCAGTCGCGCGTCCTGACACGCCTGCCAGCGCGGCCCCAGCTCGGCGACCAGCTCAGCCAGGACCGCGAGGGACAGTCCGGTCCCCCGGGCGATTGGCGACAGCGGCGGCACGGGCCAGGCTCCTCGACACCACGACCTTGCTCCGTCGGTAATGAGTCTTTCCCAGTAGTGGCTGGGCCAGGTCGGTGATCATGTGGTCCGGCCGTGCTGGTGATGGAGGAGGACAAGGGCGGCGGCGGTGATCGCGCCGA
>NZ_NVPT01000131.1 GCF_002802985.1 Geodermatophilus chilensis
GCGGATGCAGTACCGGCCCGGGCTGCTGGCCGGCTTTCTCGCCAGCACCGGGCTCGAATTCGGACCGTTCCTGTAACAACCGCCCTTAATGATCTTTAGCGGGAGCAGGATCGTGTCCAGCGGTGGGCTCCAGTCCGCCCGGAGCTGCGTTTTCGTCATCGCAGTGGGGGTCCGTGGGAGTGCCCCGACGAGGGGCTGAACAGAACGTGACTCATGTCGGTTCGTCTAAATGTCGTTGCTCAACTGCGTGTGCGCGGCGATCCCGGCGCGCGAGCGCGTGGTCACCTGCGAGGAGGTCTTCGAGCTGCGGTTTCGCCGACCGACGTCGGGCAACCGGCTCCTGCGCCGTGCATGAGAGGAGCCTTCGCGGGTACCCAGCGCTTCTCGGGTCCCCCGTGTGAGCCCTATCGGTGCCGTCGGTGCTCACCACGGTGGCCGGGTTCGCCCTGGCCGGTCTCGTCGCCACGCTGATCCCGGCCGTCTACCGAGCGGCCGACGAGCTGCCCGGGCTGCCGCACGGGCTGGGGCTGGCAGTGATCAACTGGCTGCGGCGGATCGGTTTCCTCGTCTCCCCGCCGCTGATCGGTGCCCTGGCGGATGCGACCAGCCTGCGGGTCGCCCTGCTCGCGGTCGTGCTCGCCGGAGTCGGCGCCCTGGTCCTCGGACGATCCCTGCCGGGCCGGCCCTCCACGGCCAGATCCGGCGGCTGAATCGCGCGCGTCCCTCGGCCGGTGTCACGACGGCGCCGGGGGGAGGGGAAGAGCTCCTCCCGGGCCTGTGCGGCCGTTCGGTCAGCCCTCGAGCGCTTCACGGTCTCGTGCGAGACGGCGCGGGCGACGGCCGGCAGGCCGATGAGCTACTCGACGATGCGCCGGTCGTCGTAGCCGGTGATGACCCCCTCGGCCTCGAGCCGCTTGACCCGGTGCAGGCACGGCTCCCGCTCGGCATCGCCTTCGGGGACCTGGTGCCCGTCCCGGTGACGAAATCCCTTGTCGGAGGCCTGCGGTGGGGCGGACCGTGTGCTGCGCATGTCCCGGCCCCGTGACTGCGGAGCCCCGTCCACCGGAGGTCCCCCCGTGCGTGCTCCTCGACTCGGCGCCGTCCTGGCCGCCGCTGCCCTGCTCGTGCTGTTCACCGCCGGCCCGGCGCTCGCCGAGCAGGTGCGGCTCACCGCCTCGGGGAGTGGGGCGGAGGAAGTCCCCGCCCCGGGCGAGGCCGACGCCACCGTCCGGGCCGACATGACCGTCGACACCGAGACCGGCTCCATCACCTACACCGTCACGGTGTCCGGCAACGACGAGCCGGCGGCCGCCGCCCACATCCACCGGGCGCCGCGGGGCCAGGCGGGCGACGTCGTCGTGCCCCTGGACCCGGCCGCGGTCAACGAGGGGCGCCAGGCGACCGCCACCGCCGACCCGAGCGTGGCCCGGGAGATCGCCGAGAGCCCGGAGAACTTCTACGTCAACGTGCACTCGCCGAGCTTCCAGCAGGGCTTCGCCCGAGGTCAGCTGCAGGCGGCCTCGCCCGGGTCGGTGCCGGCGGGCGACGGGTCCAGCGCGTCGGACCTGCCGGCGCTGGTCGGCGCGGGCCTGCTGATCGCGGGCGCCGGCGCGGTGGCCCTGGGCGTGGTGCGCCGTCGCCGTGGCGACGCCGCGGCCTGAGCCGCAGGAACCGGCGGCCCGACGCGGCCGCACAGCTGAGGGCGGGTGCCGGTCGGCGCCCGCCCTCAGCCGGTGGAAACGGGGTCGAGGACGGCGACGACGTTGCTGTTCCAGCTCCGGGCCTCGCGGTCGTAGGTGCCGCCGCAGGTCACCAGCACCAGTCGCTCGGGCCCGCCGGTGCCGAAGAGCTCGGCGGCGGGCAGCGTCTCCTTCTCGACGGTCGTCACTCCGCGGAGGACGTACGTGGCGACCGCGCCGTCGGCCCCGGTGACGGCCGCCCGGTCGCCGGGCTCCAGCCGCACGAGGCGGGCCAGCGGCCCCTCGCCGTAGCCGTACATGTCCAGGTGCCCGGCGACGACGACCGAGCCGGCGCCCTGTCCGGGGCGCACGCCGCGCCACCAGGCCAGCCGCGCCGGGTCCTCGGGCGGGACGAGCGCACCGTCGGCGTCGACCCCGGTGGCGACCAGCGGAGCGTCTATGTCCAGCGACTCGACGAGCAACCGCTCGGGGACGAAGCCGGAGGGAGCCGGGGCGGGTGGCGGCACGGACACCGCAGGGGGCTGCCCGACCGGTGGAGTGGCCGGCGGAGTGACCGTCGGGCTCGGATCGGCCGGTGCGGTGAGCACCGAACCCACGTCGGCGGCCACTCGTGGTTCCGGCCAGACCAGCAGCGCCGTGCCGCCGGCCGCCAGCGCGAAGCCTGTGACGAGCAGCGCCGTTCCCCTCCGCAGGTGCCGCCGGTCCGCCACGCCGACAGTGTGCCGCGGGCGCGTGCCGTCGTCTCCGCTTCCGCGGCCGGTCAGCCGCTCGTGTGCCGGGCCATGAGCGCCGCGGGGTCCGGGAACGGCTGGAACCCGTGCCGCGCGTAGAGCGCGTGCGCGTCGGCGGTGAGGAGCAGCTGCATCGAGGTACCGGCGACGGCCGGATGCTGGAGCGCCGCGTCGACCAGGGCGCCGGCGAGGCCGCGGCCGTGGCGGCGACGACGGCCGGATTGTCCGTGGTGCCAATCGTGCGGGGGCCCCGGGGGCCCCGGGGGCCCCGGGGGCTCCGGTTCGGCGCGGCGCTGCCCGACCTACGGATCATGAACGTCACGGCTGCCGCACCGGCTGCCACAGAGGGGGGTCGCCCGATGCTCCTGTTGGGGCAGTCGAACGGCCGCGTCTCGGTGCTCGACCCGGCACTACTGAGCCGGGTCGGAGAATCGGCGGCCGCCGGGCCGGGGCAGGCATCCGCCGTTTCCGCGCATTGTGTGGCGTCCGGTCCGGTGGCGGGCACGGTGGTGATCGCCGCGGCGGGCGGGGTGCTGCACTTGACGGACACGCAGGACGGGACGGTGCGAGCTACCAGCCCGGGCCATCCGCCCATCGAATGGATGACGACCGTCCGGGCGCGGGGCAAGCCCTGGCTCGCGGTGTCCGCGGATCGTGGATACGTCCTCCTCAACGAGAACATGGCACGGACGGGAGGAAGCGGTCTCGCCCACTACCGGTGCGCCAGCGTGCTGTGCGACGAGCAGGGCGACCTCCTGCTTCTTGGTGGGCCAAACGAAGCCGTCGACGTCTTCGATCCCGAGACTGGGAGCGTCCTGGGCTGGGGCCAGCGCAGCTACGTGGCGAGCGCCTACGTGGCAGCCATGAGGTACTGGCGGTCACGACCGCCCGGGTCGGTGCCCGCACATTGGTGTTCTCCGGGGGCGTGGACGGGCGAGTGCTGACCCACGAGGTGCCGGCGGGCGGGCTGCTCCGGGACGGCATCCAGAAGACGGTGCTGCGGCTGCGCCGGGACATGGAGGTAGAACACGAGCACTACGTCACCGCCCTGGCGGTGCTGGCCGGCGACCGGCCAGTGCTGGCATCGGCCAGCTCCGGCCCGTACCGCCGAGGCCCGTACATTCGGCTGACCAAGATCGACGGCTGTTCGCCCCTCTCGGACATCGAGCGGCCGCACGGGTCTGGCGCGGTGCGGGCACTCGCCGTGGCTGGCGACGTGCTGTTGTCCGGCGGTGACGACGGCATGGTGCGGCTCTGGCGAGTCGGCGACTCTGAAGCAGAGGCAGTGGACACGATTCCCGTCGAGGCTCCGATCCGCTCGATGGCCGTCCTCGGGGGCCCAATCGGCGAGACCACGGTCGTCGTTGCCACGACGCTTGGGGTTGCCGGCATCCGGCTGCCGCGGCCTGGCCTGCGGGGTGACCGGCCGCCCCGCAGGCCAGGCCGGTGGACAGCGCCCCTGCGGGCCTCTGCGTCCGCTTCACGGCACGGAGGTCGGTGGCGGGGACGCGGAGTCCGTCGTCCACGACTTGCTATCCGACCTGGTCCCCGGGGTGCTGTTCGCTGATGAAAGTGTCCCTACTCCTGCCGGGATCCGCACCGGTAACCGAGCGTGGATCCACGACCATCCTGCGATCGTTGGCGCTGCCGTCAGTGGCACGGGGAGCAAGTCCGGCGTCCCTCTCAGTGACCCAAGGACCGCTCGACGACTGTGCCCAGCGAGGTTGATGCGGGCGCGTTCCCAGACATATGTCTCTGCGCACAGACGTCGCTGTCCTGCGGACTGCGTGCGGACTGGTCGCCCGGGCTACCTGACGGACCCGCCGGGTGGCGTGGCACCAGGCGCCGCTTCGGCTACTCGGCCGGCTCAGCCGCTTCCGCCAGTCGGTTCAGGCAGGCCCGGCCGAGGTCCGTGACAGCCCAGCGCCCGGGGCCGCCCCAAGACCCGAAGCTCATGCCGAGGCTGACGGGGACGACCAAGTACTGGCCCTCCAACACCTGCATCACCGAATCCAAAACATCCCGGTGACCCGGCAGGCGCTCGAGCACATCGTCACGAGACATGCTGAGAAGCTCCGTGCCCTTCGCTGGCTCGGCCTCGGCGTTGGCGTCGGCGCGCCTGCGCAGCTCGTCGAGCACCTGCACGTGCGATGCCTCAAGGTCGGCCAACGCGGTGCTGAGGATCTGCGCCTGGTCAACAGTCGCCTGCCCATCAAGGCCAGCAGCCAACACCCTCCCGAGCGCCCGGACCTTCGCTTCTAGCGTGGTGCGCATGGCGGCCTCGAGCGTCCGGGCTGTCAGCTCCAGCCGCGCGTCATCCGCCGTGGCCAGCTTCTCCAGCCGCTGGAGGCTGCCAACCTGCTCGGCCGCGGCGTCGAGGGCCCGTGCGCCGCGATCGCGGCGGCGGGTGAGCGCGTCGGAGCTGATGCGGATGCCGAGGGCGAGCGCCGGGGTGAGGGCGCCGGCGCTCGGGGTGCCGGTGGCGGCCAGGTCGACCAGGCCTGTGCCGGCGGACGCGACGACGTCGGCGATGGCGTCACGGAACCGCTGGCTCGAAGTCGGGGGAGGCTGCTTGCTGCAGTCCGACACGGCGAGGAACGCTACCGACCCGTGGGCAAGTTCCTCGCGACCTGGCTCGCAGCTCGCGTCGAGGACGGACTCCGGTCCTCAACCGCCCTGTCCTACCGCCGATACATCGAGATGGACCTCGTGCCCGCGCTCGGGCACCTGCGGCTCGGGGACCTCGGGCCGGGACGCGTTGGGAAGGTCCTGCGCGACCTCCGGGCAGCCGGCCGCGGAACGACCACGGTCCGCCGCATCCACGCCACCCTGCGCACCGCCCTCACGTCGGCCCGGCGGGCCCGCTTGGGCTCGTACAACGCGGCCACCGACGCGGCCCTCCCCGTCGACCGACGGCCCGGCGGCGCGCTGCGAGGTCCCGGCCGACTCCGCGAGAAGAACCCTCGCCACTCGTCGTGAAGGCGGCGCACTACGCGGAGGCGGCCAGCGAGTGGGACGGCACCGGAGCCCGGCCTCGGCCATTCAATGCCGGTGCCGCCGCTGATGCACGATCGCGCCCACGGTGCCGGGGCACGGTCGGCCCTCGAGGAGCGGGCCCGAAAATCTGGACATGAGGTAGTTCTCCCCGTTGTCGAGGGCCCTCCCAGGGGTCCGAAGTCCCACGGTTCCGTCCCATGGCCATCCCGGCACGCTGGGCGGCCGTGGTCACGCTGGAAGTCGGCGGCGAGCTCCCCGCGGCGGACGTCGATCGCCTGGCGCCGCGAGGACCACCTGGCCAGCAGCCGCGGGTCCATGCCGACGATTTCGCGCACCGGCCGCCTGCCCGGCTCGTCCCCGGGGCGCGGTGCGAAGCGCAGGCCCGCGCCGTCGACCAGGTGGGCCTCCAGCCGGGTGTTGTACCGCTTGGAGGCGGCGACGACCGCCTTGTGCAGCACGCGGCCGTCCAGTGCCCGCCAGCGCCCGTCGCGGGTCTGCACCTTGTTGCTCACCGCCACGTGGGTGTGCAGATCCGGATCACCGGCACGGGACTCGCGGTGGGTGAACACGGCGGCCACCAGTCCGGTGGTTTCCACCTGGCGTACGCCGGCGTGGCCGAGCCGGGTGAAGCAGGCGTGCTGCTCCAGCCAGCCCAGGACGTCGGCGACGGCGGCCGCGTGCGCTTCCTCGATCCGCGTGGCCAGCTCGCGCGGGGCCAGCGCCCACAGCGCCGAGACGGACTTGACCGGGGAGAAGGTCAGGTCGTAGCCGGCCACCGCCGTCGTCGCCGGCCGGGAGGCACGGGCGATGAAGCCGGACAGCTCGCGGGCATCGGTCGGCGGCCGGCCGTACGCCTCGCCGAACATGGCTCGAGCCAGCTCGCTTCGGATCCTCGCCCGCTCCTCGGCCAGAATCGGTGTGCCAGGAGGGAGGCCGTCGGCGGCGTTGACCGCGGCGTACCTCTCGGCGCACCTGGCCCGGAATCCTCGAGGGTCCGGCGCGAAGTCGGGGAAGGGCTGTCCGAGCGCGCCGGCCGCCCGCGCCTCCTCCGCGCTCAGCCCCTTCGCCAGCGCCCTCTGCTCCAACCGGGCCGCGTCCGGGTGCCGTCCCTCTCCGAAGAGCGCCCGCATCTGCTCTTCGCCGACCTGTTGACCCGGGGACATGCCGCTCAGGCCGGCCAGACCGCCGCCGGCCCACACCCCGGGGGACTCCCCGCGCTGCGAGTAGTAGTCGCCCAGCCCGGCATGGCCGCGTTCGGTGGTGTCGAATGCCGCCACCTGCCGGGTGAGGTACGTGTAGCCGTCCCCGGCGGTCAGCTTGTGCAGCGACATCACGGCCGCGGACGGTAGGAACGCGACCTTCAGTCGCCCTCCAGTCCATCTCCAGTCCGATTCACGCACGCCACGCCATGTCCCAGCGGATCGTGGCGGCGATGACCGCGGCGAGCGCCCGTCAGGCTGGTGTCCTCAGGGCTGCCTACCGGCCGCGGCGTGAGATGCGTTGCGTTGCGAGCTCGTCGTGTTGCGCTCGCGTCCTTACGGGTCCTCGCTGATCAGGCCGACGGGTCGGTGGAAAGGTGGGCGTGGGTCGTCCTTGCCGAGCGGGCGCCTGCCGTCTCGCCGGCGTCCAAGGGCGTGGCTGCCACCCAGTTGAGCGGGCGCCTCGGCGACCAGATCCGACGGTGCAACAGGTGTGTGGCACTTGATCTTGTGCGTCTCCAGTACGGGGGAGGCGAGAGGGCTTGGGCGCCAGGGGGCGTCGCAGGAGGTCCTCTCGCGGTCAGGTTGGTTGTTCGGTCGGTGGCTCGACAACCTGCTGCGGTCAGCCTCCCTCCAGCGACTCTGCCAGGGCCACCTGTGCCGCCACATGGTTCAGGGTGGCCTGCCAACGGATCACGCGACGCTGCGCGGTGAAGTTGCGGAGCGCCCGGACGACCAGGTGATGACCTTGGACTTCCAGCGGGGAGTCGGAGTACTGGACCTCCCGTCGACCTCCGCCCCACGGCGAGCGCGTCGACCCGTGGGGCGCGGTGATCCCCGGGGTGCGCAGGGTGCCGCCCCGCCCACCAGCGCCTCGCCTCCGGCACCCGCGATCGCGCACCAAGCACTCACCGCGACAGCAGGGTTGCTCGTGATCGCGGCCTACGCGGTCGTGCCGCTCGTCGCCTGTGCGGTCGTGCTGCGCCGACGCGATGCCTGAACGCCACCAGTCGGTCTCACCCGGTGTGTTGATCAGGCCGCCTCCGCGTGGTGCCACGGTGGTGGCCAAACTGCAGCGTTCAACGTCGTTCGTGACAGGTCACGGGCGACCGAGCATCGGCTTGACCTGCTGAAACTAACTCCGGTGGACCTCCGCGGACCCCCACCAGCCGCCCGGGCAGTTCGGGCGCCCCACGGGCTTCGCTGATGCCGCTGCGGTGCGGGCGAAGGAGCGCTGGTTGGCAGGGAGTGACACCGACGTCGCTGGTGGGGCCCCGATCTGCGCCGTCCAGCGACCCTGGCGACGCCTGCGGGCCGCATCAGCCGAGGGGTGCCGCGGAGCAGCGGCAACGGCCGCCTATCCCGGCTCTGGGTCTGGACGACCTCGCCGGTTTCCGGCGTCATCCGCTCTGGCGCGTCTCGGACGCGGGGTGAAGCATCGCCGATGAGGTTGCCGGCATTCAGCAGCCCCGTCCCGGCGGCCGATCCCACGGGGCGCTCACCCTCACCAGGATCGCGAGGAATAGATGCCGTTCAATCCACTGCAGGAGAAGGGGATCCCGCTCGAGGAGCAGATCCGCAACTGGCGTGAGCTGAACGTCGAGCCGTTCGACCCCGACACCGTCCACCCGTACACCCGCTGCCGGGTGATCACGATGAACGGCATCGAGATGGAGTCGATCCTCTTCAGCCACAACTTCGCCCGGCACACCAACGACACCGAGCTGCGCCGGCAGCTCGCACTGTCCCGCTACGTGGAGAGCCAGCAGCAGCGGGTGGTGAACTGGCTACTGCCCGGGTGGTCGTCCGTTCTGGAGACCACGATCGCCTACGAGCAGGTCGCCACCGACCTCACCAGCTGGGTGGCCCGCAACGAGCCGGATCCCTACCTGCGGCAGGCCTACGAGTTCGGCGTCCTGGAGGACTTCGACCACCTGTACCGGTACTCGAACCTGTACGAGATGATCGAGCACCGCAAGGCGGAGAAGATCGTCGACGAGCTGACCGAGGTCATGCCCGGCCGGCCCACCAAGGTCGAGCACCGGCACCCGTTCGACAACGTCCGGGAGAACTACGACAAGGAGGCGGCGGCGCCGATCTCCAAGCTGCACCAGCTGACGATCACCGCGGCCGAGCAGCAGACGCTGAACTTCTACGCCAACGTCGGGCCGCAGTATATGGAGCCGATAGCCCGGCAGCTGTACCAGGAGATCGCCCTCATCGAGGAGGAGCACGTCACCCACTACGAGTCGCTGCTCGACGGCGACCAGACCTGGCTGGAGCAGCTGCTGCTGCACGAGTACAACGAGTGCTACCTCTACTACTCCTTCATGGAGCAGGAGGTCGACCCGAAGATCAAGCGGGTCTGGGAGACCCACCTGGCGATGGAGATCGGGCAGCTGCAGGCGGCCGCGGACCTGCTGCGCCGCTACGAGGACCGGGACCCGGCCGAGCTGCTGCCAGCCGAGGTGCCGAACGTCCTGCTCTTCGAGCCGAACAAGCAGTTCCTGCGGGATCTGCTGGCCACCCAGATGGACCTGACCACGCTGGGCACCGGCTACGTGCGCGAGCAGCACGAGCGCTTCGTGAAGATGCAGGAGCGGCTCCACGGCGGCGAGCAGCCTCCGTCGGAGCGGGTGGTCGCCGTGCACGAGGAGCGGTTCGGCGGCGACTACCGCTCGGAGCAGGAGGGGCCCCACCCGGTGGAGGCCTTCCGGCAGCACGCGGAGGCGCGGGCGTGACCGCCACCGCGAAGAGGACCATGCCCTACGGCGTGATGCCGGCGGCGGACGTGGTGGATCTGCTGCTTCAGCAGCACGGCCGGATCCGGGACCTGATGACCGAGGTGATGGGCGGCTCCGGTGACCAGCGGCGGGCGGCGTTTCGGCAGCTGGTGCGGTTGCTGTCGGTGCATGAGGCCGCCGAGGAAGAGGTCGTGCACCCCGTCGCGCGCCGGCACGCCGCGGCGGGGGACTCGATCGTCGCTGACCGGCTGCAGGAGGAGCACGACGCGAAGGAGCTGCTCGAGCAGCTCGACGGCATGGATCCCGACGCTCCGGACTTCCTGCCGCTGTTCCTGCGGCTGCGCGACGCGGTGATCACCCACGCCGTCTCCGAGCAGCGCTACGAGTTCAACAACCTGCGCCACAAGGCCAGCCCCGCCGAGCTGGCGGGCATGCGGCTGCTGGTGCAGGCCGCCGAGAAGGTGGCGCCCACTCACCCGCACGCGGGGGTCGAGTCGGCCACGGCGAACATCGTCATCGGGACGCCGACGGCGATCATCGACCGGGCGCGGGACGCCATCCGCGCCGCCCGCGAGCGACTCCCCCGCTCCGGAGGCTGAGTCCAGCGGCCCTCTACGACGCGGGCTCGGCACTCGTCGTGCGCGCCGGCCCCGGTCAAACCAGGCAGCCACGCTCGGCTGCCCGGCTTGTCCGGCCACCAGCGGGCCGGACGTCGGGGAAGACGTCGTTCCGGTGACATCCGCACAGCCGCCCGGATGTCACCGCCGTCTCGTGGCCGGCCAGGCCGCCCAGGCCATGTCGCCTCTAATCGGTGTGGCTCAGCGCCTCTAGCACGGCAGCCGCGCCAGTTGCCGCGACCTTCCTTCCGAAGTAGACGTCGGTGGTCATCGAGGTGTTGGCATGGCCGAGCTGGTCGGCCGCCGCCCTGGAGGAGAGGCCGGCCTGGTCCATGAGGGTGGCTACGGTCTTGCGGAAGATATGGGAAGTCACCCAGTCGAAGCCGGCGGTGGTCAGGGCTTCGCGCAGGTCTGCTTGAGTGTTGGACGGGTCACGCCAGCCGCCCAGGGGGGCTGGGAAGACCGGGCTGCCGCGGCGGTTCGACTCTGTGGCGGTTCGCGCGGCTCGATCGCGCAGCATCGTGACGCACCAAGCCGGCAGGACGAGCGTCCGGGCACCGGCGTCGGTCTTTGTCGGCTTCACCACCAGACCCTGTCCGCCGATCCGCACCGCGGTCGCCCGCACCGCGACAGCGCCGGCGTCGAGGTCCACGGCGTCCCAGGCGAGGCCGCAGGCCTCGCCGATGCGCAGCCCGGTGGCCATCAGGAAGTCCACCAACTCGGGCAGGTCGCGGGCGATGGCCCGGTCGTCGTAGGTCAGCGCCGCCCGCAGTTGGCGCAGCTGCGGCACGGTCAGCGCCCGGGGTGCCTGCTTCGCCTTGCCGCCCGTCCGGGCCAACGCCCTGACGGGGTTGTGGGTCAGCGCATCGTGACGCGCGGCCAGAGTGCACATGCCCGAGAGCACCGAGCGGCACATCCGAGCGACCGCCGTGCCGTGGTTCTGGGCGACCAACCGCAGGTGCCGGTCCACCACGCCGACGCTCAGCTCGCGGATCCGCAGCTGCCCGACTCCCGGCAGGATCTGCCGGTCCAGGCGCAGGCGGTACGCCTCCATGGTGGTGGGGGACAGGTCCGTGAGCCCGTCGTACCAGGCGTCGGCCAGCGCCGAGACCCGACTGTCAGCGCTGATGTGCCCGCGCGTCGAGACCCCGGCACGGTCCCGCAGGGCCAGCTTCAGCGCCGCTTCGGCTGCGGCTTTCGTCCTTCCCCGTCGCTCGACGGCCCGCACCCGGCCGTCGAAGTCCCGATGCAGCGCCCGCGCGCGGTAAGCGGCCTCGACGCGATAGCAGCGGATGGATCCGGAGGTCCCCAGCGCCAGGGGAGGGCGTCCCATGGCCCCACTCTAGCCCCCATTTTACTCACCGAAAACGACGGCGAACATGGGGGCGCAGCGGTCTCCTGCGGTCACCTCGTGGCTTCCACCAGCAGCTTAGCGGCCACTGAGGGGCACTACAGGGCGCCCATGGCGCCATGGAACTTGTAATCGGGCGTTGGGGGTTCGAGTCCCCCCGTCGGCTCACACAGCTCCCGTCGGCTGGCTGCCCGGTCGCGGTTGACCAGGCCCGCGAGGTCGCCGGTCGTTGCGGCGGGCGGACGAACGGCGAGGAGTCGGTAGGGCGGTCCCGGGACGGGTCAGCCCTGCCTGCCGTGACCACAGCCGTCGGCCCCCGGGGCCGGACCGCCCGGTGATCGGGGGCGGACCTCAGCCGCCGGGCTGCCGGGCCGGGACGACGTCGTCCTCCCGCGCCGCGGTCGGCAGCAGCAGCGTGAACACCGGGGGCGACACCCGGGTCAGGGTCAGCCGGCCCTGCTCTGCCTCCACCAGCCGGCGGGCCAGGGCGAGGCCGATGCCGTGTCCGTCCCGGCGGTCGGCCTGACGGGAGAACAGCAGGCCCTCGGCGTCGTGGACGCCCGGGCCCTCGTCGGCGACGTCGACCGCCACGGCACCAGGGGCCTCGCGGACGGCGACCGTGACCGTGCCCCGTCCGTGGGTGACGGCGTTGTCGACCAGGACCCCGAGCACCTGACGCACCGCCGCCCCTGACGCCCGCGCGTCCGGGGCATCCGGGTCGACCCGCACCTCGAGGTCGCGGCCGTGCAGCGCCAGGCGCGCACCCCACTCCGGCGACAGCTCCCCGATCAGCGTGTCCAGGTCCAGCGGCTCCACCCGGCCGGCCGGCCCGCGCCGCTCGGCCCGGGCCAGGGTCAGCAGCTCGTCGATGATCGCCTCGAGGCGGTCGGCGTCGACCAGGGTCGCGGTGATCGCCGGTCGGGGGTCGGCGTCGGGGCGCTCGAGCGCGGCTTCCAGGCGCAGCCGCATGCCCGCCAGCGGCGTCCGGAGCTGGTGAGAGGCGTCGGCGGAGAAGGCGCGCTCGCGGGCGAGCAGGTCGTCCAGGCGCATCGCGGTCGCGTCGAGCGCGGCACCCACCGCGTCGATCTCCTGGATCCCGCCCCGGTGGCTGCGGACGCTGAAGTCCCCGTCGCCCAGCCGCCGGGCGCTCTCCTCGAGGTCCTCCAGCGGCCGGGCCAGCCGGCGGGCCTGCCGCCGCCCGACCAGCCAGGCGATCGCCACCGCGGCGGCCGCCAGGCCGGCCATCGCCGCCCAGAGGAAGCCGACCTGCCACAGCACGGTGGCGCGCGGGGTGGCCACCAGCACGGCGCCGACCACCTCGTCGGAGTGCGTGACGGGGAAGGCCGCCACCAGGAGGTCGCCCTCGGTCCGCGCCCGCACCTTGCCGTCGAGGGCGCGGGAGAGCAGCCGGGAGTGCTCGCCCGGGACGGCGCCGGCCAGCCGCTCGCCGTCGTCGTCGTAGACGGCCACGGCGTGGTCGTCGTCGTCGAGCTCGAGGTCGCCCGGGTCGATCGGTTCCTCGGCGTAGACGTTGCCGGAGACGTCGATCGCCACGTCGCCCGCGGCGCGCACCAGGTGCCCGCGCTCGTGCTGCACGGAGTACTCGAGCACCGCCACGGCGAGCGGGATCGCGAACAGGCAGGTGGCGAGCACGGAGGTCAGGACGGCGAGGGCGATGATCCGGGTGCGCACGGGCGTGTCCTCCCCCCGGCGGTCGGCGGTCACGGTGCTCGGGACCGTCAGCGTGCTCCGCCTGCCGAGCGCTGTCACCGCATCCCGCCGCGGTCCGACGGGTCCCGGAGCCGGGGGAGGGGTGCCACCATGCCCGCATGGTCGGTCGGGTCCTGCTGGTGGAGGACGACGCATCGATCGGCGAGGTGCTCGCCTCCAGCCTGCGCAGCCACGCCTACGACGTCGTCTGGGAGCGCACCGGCGGTGCGGGCCTGGCCCGCGCCGCGACCGGCCCGGTCGACCTGGTCCTGCTCGACCTCGGCCTGCCCGACCTCGACGGTGTGGAGGTGTGCCGGCAGCTGCGGGCGACCCAGCCGGGGTGCGTGCTGGTGATGCTGACGGCGCGCTCGGCCGAGATGGACGTCGTCGTCGGCCTGGAGGCGGGCGCCGACGACTACCTGGTCAAGCCGGTCCGGCTGGCCGAGCTGCACGCCCGGCTGCGTGCGCAGCTGCGCCGCGGCGGCATGGGGACGACGGGGCCCGCCGTCCGCGCCCTGGGCGACCTGGTGGTCGACGTCCCTCGACACCGCGTCACGGTGGCCGGCGGCGAGCTGCACCTGCGGCCCAAGGAGTTCGACCTGCTCGCCCGGCTGGCCGCCCAGCCCGAGGTGGCGCACAGCCGGGAGCAGCTGATGGCCGACGTCTGGGACGAGAACTGGTTCGGCTCGACGAAGACCCTCGACGTCCACGTCGCGGCGCTGCGGCGCAAGCTGCAGGAGGTCACCCCGCCCGGCCGCCGCGTCCCGCAGATCGTCACCGTGCGGGGGCACGGCTACCGGTTGGAGCTGGCGGTCCCCGACGACCGGTAGCCGGCAGCCGGCCGGCCGAGGGCACCCGGCGCCGCGAGGGCCAGCGCCCAGGTGGCGGCGCGGGAGACGGTCCCCCCGCTGATGTTCGGGACGCCGGCGTCGGCCAGGCGCTCGACGCCGACCGGCCCGCCGGTCAGGACGGCGTGCACCGTGTCGAGCACGATCTCGAGGCAGCGGTGCGGGTGCGGCGTGTCCCGGGACACGTGCGCCTCGACGGTGAGCAGCTCGCCGCCGTCCGGGGCGCCGGGGCGCTCGTCGGCCGACCAGCTCGGGACGATCGAGGACGGTGCCGGCGGCTGCGCCCACTGCAGGGCGGCGGCGTGGTTGAGCAACAGGGTCGCGAGCACGGGGTCACGGGTCAGGAGACCACCGACCAGGAGGTGCAGATCCGTCATCGCCGTCCTGCCGGGGGTGTCGGAGGGGCCGGGGAGGGGCGCCTCCGACGCTAGGCGGTGGGGGGCCAGCGTGGTACCAGGGCCGGGTAAGGACTCGGTAAAGCCCTGGTCACGTGGTCAGGCGGACGGCGTGCCGCTAGCGTGGGCGCCCGGCCGGCGGCGAGACGACGACGCCGGGAGCCGAGCCCAGGAGGCGGTCGTGTCCGACCACGTGTACCGGCTGAGCGAGATCGTCGGCAGCAGCCAGACCAGCGTCGACGACGCCATCCGCACCGCCATCCGGAAGGCCGCGCAGACGGTGCGGCACATCGAGTGGTTCGAGACCAAGGAGATCCGCGGCCAGGTGGTCGACGGCGACGTCAACTACTTCCAGGTGCGCCTGGCCATCGGCTTCCGCGTCGAGGACTGACGGCCCCGCTGCAGGGTCCCGCCGCGAACTCGTGAGCGGTGGGGGGCAGCGGGGTCCTCAATCGAAGCTGCCGGCGCCGTCGCGCCGGTAGGGGGAGCGGCGCTCGAGTTGCTCGCGCTCGCCGCGCTCGGCCCGCAGCCGCGCCGCGGTGCCCGGCGGGTAGCCGGCTTTGGCCACCCGGTGCTCCGTGGTCTCGACCATGAACGCCGTCGAGAAGATCAGCCCCATGAGCAGCCCGCCGCCGGCGGCGGAGAGCCGGTAGACCAGCGGGACGGGGACGACGGCGACGCACAGCACCAGCACCGGCAGCAGCTGCACGACCGCGCGCGTCAGGTGCCGGCGCACCCAGCCCGGCTCGGTGGTGTCGGCCAGCACCCACGGGGAGAGCTCCCGCGGCAGCCGGCCGCCCAGCGCGTAGCGCACCCACTGCAGCGGCGTGGGCCGGCGGG
>NZ_NVPT01000132.1 GCF_002802985.1 Geodermatophilus chilensis
CCGCCGCCTTCCTGCGCGAGGGGCTGGTCGACGAGGCGGTCGTGCACCTGGCGCCCAAGCTGCTCGGTGCCGGCGCACCGCTGGTGGGGGACCTGGGAATCACCGGGATCGGCGACGCGCTGACCCTCTCGGTCACCGGCCTCACCCGCCTGGGCGGGGACGTGGAGATCCGCCTGCGGCCGACCCGGCACACTGGGGACCGGCGCGTCGCGGACTCCCACGGCGCGACCGGAGGGAGTTGATCGTGTTCACCGGCATCGTCGAGGAGGTCGGCGTCCTGCTCGCCCGCGAGGAGGTCGGCGGGGTGGGTCGTGAGGTCGACGCCGCCCGGCTGCGCATCCGGGCGCGCAAGGCGCTCGAGGACGTGGCGCTGGGCGACTCGATCGCCGTCAACGGGGTCTGCCTCACCGTCACCGGTTCCGACGGTGAGGAGTGGACCACCGACGTGATGGCCGAGACCCTCCGCCGCAGCAGCCTGGGCGCCCTGGGCGCCGGCGACCCGGTCAACCTGGAGCGCGCCGTCACCCCGCACACCCGGCTCGGCGGGCACCTGGTGCAGGGCCACGTCGACGGCGTCGGCACCGTGCGCACCCGCACCCCCGGCGAGCACTGGGAGGTCGTGCGGGTCGGGCTGCCGCCGGAGCTGGCGCGTTACGTGGTCGAGAAGGGCTCGATCACCGTGGACGGCGTCTCGCTCACCGTGAGCGCGGTCAGCGACGCGGACGACCCCGAGCCCTGGTTCGAGGTCAGCCTCATCCCCACCACCCTGCGCGAGACCACGCTGGGTGCCGTCCCTCCCGGGAGCCCGGTCAACCTGGAGGTCGACGTGATCGCCAAGTACGTGGAACGCCTGTTGGGAGCACGCTCGTGAGCGAGCCGGCGAGCTCACGCGGGGACACAGCAGCCGAGCGCACGGAGCCGACGAGCGCCGGCGAGGAGGGTTCGTGAGCGCCATGGTCCGCCTGGACACCGTCGAGGACGCGATCGCCGCCGTCAAGAGCGGCCGCCCGGTCGTCGTGATGGACGACGAGGACCGCGAGAACGAGGGCGACCTGATCTTCGCCTCCGAGCTGGCCACCCCGGAGCTCGTCGCGTTCATGGTCCGCTACACCTCGGGCTACATCTGCGTGGCCGTCACCGAGGCCGACGCCGACCGGCTGGACCTGCCGCCGATGTTCCGGGTCAACCAGGACCGCCGCGGCACCGCCTACACCGTCACCGTCGACGCCCGCGAGGGCGTGACCACCGGCATCTCCGCCGCCGACCGGGCGCACACGATCCGGCTGCTGGCCTCCTCGGAGACCGACCCGACCGACCTGGCCCGGCCCGGCCACATCGTGCCGCTGCGCGCCCGGGACGGCGGCGTGCTGCGCCGGCCCGGCCACACCGAGGCCGCCGTCGACCTGGCGGTGCTCGCCGGCCTGCGCCCGTCCGGTGTGCTGTGCGAGCTGGTCAGCGAGGAGGACCCGACGGGCATGGCGCGCGGCGAGGAGCTGCGGGTCTTCGCCGACGAGCACGACCTGTGCCTGATCTCCATCGCCGACCTGATCGCCTACCGGAAGCGCTTCGACAAGCTGATCGAGCGCGTCGCCGAGGCCACCGTGCCGCTCACGCCGGGCACCTTCACCGCCGTCGGCTACCGCAGCTCCTACGACGAGCGCGAGCACGTCGCGTTCGTCCACGGCGACATCGGCGACGGCGAGGACGTGCTGGTCCGGGTGCACTCCGAGTGCCTCACCGGCGACGTGTTCGGCTCGCTGCGCTGCGACTGCGGCCCCCAGCTGCAGGCGGCGCTGGCCGCGGTGGCCCAGGAGGGGCGCGGCATCGTGCTCTACATCCGCGGGCACGAGGGCCGGGGCATCGGCCTGCTGCACAAGCTGCAGGCCTACCAGCTGCAGGACAGGGGGATCGACACCGTCGACGCCAACCTCGACCTCGGCCTGCCCGCCGATGCGCGCGACTACGGCACCGGCGCGCAGATCCTCGTGGACCTCGGCGTGCACACGATGCGGCTGCTCACCAACAACCCGGCCAAGCGTGCGGGGCTCGAGGGCTACGGCCTCAAGGTGACCGGCCGGGTGCCGCTGCCCAGCCACGTCACCGCGGAGAACCTGGCCTACCTGCGCACCAAGCGCGACCGGATGGGCCACCTGCTCGACATCATCGAGCCGGAGACCGAGTCCGGCCCGGCCGACGCGGTCACCGTGCCGGGCACCGACGTCCCCCTGCGCCAGACGGAGCAGCAGCTGTGAGCGGCAAGGGCGCTCCGGAGGCGGCGGCGGTCGACGCGACCGGGCTGACCCTCGGCATCGTCGCCACCACCTGGCACGCCGAGATCACCGGGGCACTGCTGGACCGCGCGGTCGCCGCGGCCGTCGTCAGCGGCGTCCCCGAGCCGACCGTCGTCCGGGTGCCGGGAGCGGTGGAGCTGCCGGTGATCGCCCAGGCGCTGACCGAGCGGCACGACGCCGTCGTCGCGCTGGGGGTCGTGATCCGCGGCGGGACGCCGCACTTCGAGTACGTGTGCGACGCGGTCACCGCCGGCCTCACACGGGTCGCCCTCGACGCGGGCAAGCCCGTCGGCAACGGCGTCCTCACCTGCGACACCGAGGAGCAGGCCCGCGACCGGGCCGGGCTGCCCGGCTCGGCCGAGGACAAGGGCTGGGAGGCGGCCGTGGCCGCCCTGGCCACGGCGCTGACCCTCCGCAGCCTGCGCGGGCCGGCCCGCCCCACCGGCTTCTCGATCCGACCGGCCGACGGGAGTCGCGCGTGAAGACCTTCGACCAGCTGTTCGCCGAGCTCTCCGCCAAGGTCGCCGCGGGCGACCCCGCGTCGGGGACGGTCACGGCGGTCCGCGACGGCGTGCACGCCGCGGGCAAGAAGGTCGTCGAGGAGGCCGCCGAGTCCTGGATGGCCGCCGAGCACGAAGGGGCCGAGCGCACCGCCGAGGAGGTCAGCCAGCTCCTCTACCGGGTGCAGGTCCTGATGCTCGCCCGCGGGCTGACCCTGGACGACGTCTATGCCCACCTCTGACGCAGCCCACCTCTGAACCACCCCCGAACCGACCCGACCGAAGGAGTCCGTCCGTGCTGCGCATCGCCGTGCCCAACAAGGGCGTCCTGAGCGAGCCCGCGGCCGCCATGCTCGCCGAGAGCGGCTACCGCCAGCGCCGCAGCACCAAGGACCTCGCCGTCTACGACCCCGACAGCGACACCGAGTTCTTCTACCTGCGGCCCCGCGACATCGCCGTCTACGTCGCCGCCGGCACGCTGGACGTCGGCATCACCGGCCGCGACATGCTGCTGGAGACCGCGCCGGCCGTCGGCGAGGGCGCCGCCGCGGTGGAGGTCATGCCGCTGGGCTTCGGCCGCTCGTCGTTCCGCTTCGCCTCCCCGGTGGAGTCCGGCATCGAGACCGTCGAGCAGCTGGCCGGCAAGCGGATCGCCACCGCCTACCCCGTCCTGCTCCAGCGGTACCTCGACGAGCAGGGCATCGCGGCCTCGGTGGTCAAGCTCGACGGCGCGGTGGAGACCGCCTGCCGGCTCGGCGTCGCCGACGCCGTCTGCGACGTGGTCGAGACCGGGACGACGCTGCGCGCTGCCGGGCTGCACATCATCGGCGAGCCGGTGCTCACCAGCGAGGCCATCCTGGTGCGCCGGGCCGGCGCCGAGGAGATCCCCGCGGTCGCGCAGCTGCGCCGCCGACTGCGCGGTGTCCTGGTGGCCCGGCAGTACGTGATGCTCGACTACGACTGCCCCAACGAGCTGCTGGAGAAGGCGACCGCCCTGACCCCCGGCCTCGAGGGGCCGACGGTCAGCCCGCTGCAGACCGAGGGCTGGTCGGCGGTGCGGGCGATGGTCGCGCAGCACGAGACCAACCGAGTGATGGACGAGCTGTGGGAGCTCGGCGCCCGCGCGATCCTCGTCACGAGCATCCACGCCTGCCGGCTGTGACACTGTGACACTGCGGTCCTACCGGACCGCACCGCGGCCAGGAGCCGTCCCGGCCGCCGCTGGGCCGCTGCCCGTGTCCCGGTCGGGGGACCCTCCGGGCCCCCGCGACGGTCCACCCCGGCCCAGGTGCCGTCCCCGGCCGCCCGGACCTGGCGTGATCATCGGCAGGTGGTGGTCGCCGTCGGCGGGTCGGGCAGCCACCCGCCGATGATCACGGCCCCTTGATGTGCGAGAGCCCCCGTCCGGTGCGGACGGGGGCTCTCGTGTTCGTGCGGTCAGCGGGTGCGCATGGTCCGGTCGACGAGGTCGATCGCGGTGCACAGCCCCAGGGCCATCGCCCGGCCGCTGGTGGCGCCGGTGGCCAGCAGACCGTCGATCGCCGGCGCCAGCGGCCGCTCGCCGACCAGCCCGTGCAGCACCGCGGCGTACTCGACGCTGACCCGGCCGGCGGCCGCGTGCCGCAGCAGCGACCGGGACAGCTCGGTCGTCCGGCCGGCAGCCAGCGCGGAGACCGCGGCGGCGAACCGCTCGGCGGCGGGGTGGCCCAGCAGCACCAGCCCGGCCATCGTGCCGGCCATGACGTCGTCCCCGGCCGGGGTCAGACCCGGGCCGAGACCGATCAGCCGCGTGGCGGTGCGCAGGGCCGCGTCGAGGTCGGCCCGGCGGACGGCGCCGCGCAGTGCGGCCAGCGGGCCACCGGGACCGGCCGGCAGGCCGGGGAGGGTGAACGCGCTGTGCGGCACGCCCTCGCCGTAGAGGGCGTTGCGCAGCTGGCGCACGCCCTCGGGCAGCAGGGCCGGGCGGGGACGCGGCAGCCGGGGACGCGGGTCCCACCAGGCGGCGGCGCTGACGGCGAGGTCGCCGACGACGATGCGCCCGCCACCGACCTCGGCCGGGGCGTCGGGCGGCAGCGCCACCAGCGGGCGGCCGTTGCTGGGACGGAACAGCACGCAGGCCAGCGGCAGCCGGGCGGCGTCGCTGGTCAGCACCCCGACGACGTCGCCGCCGCGCTCGCCGGGCACCTGCAGGTACACGGCAGCGGGGACGCTGAGCAGGACGCGCGCCGGGCGGACCGGGCCGCGCAGGAGGTCGGCGACACCGGTGCTCGCCGAGGCGGGCACGGCGGTGGCGGCACGGGCGGGGGGAGCGGTGCGCGCGGTGGCCTGGGCCGACTCGCGCGGCAGCGGGATGGTCGGGAGTCCGGCCCGCGCGGCATGGCCACGCGGGGAGGTTCGAGCCCCGGGGCGGCTCCCGCCCGGGCCTGCGGTCTCGTCGATGGTGCGCATGGCGACCCTCTTCACGCTGGAAGACCACGGGGGGCACCGTCGGCTCGAGACCCCCCGCCCGAGCCCAGCCCACCCGCTGGAGGGGGCTGGTCGGCACCCTGGGAGGGGAACCGGCCTACCATCCACCGGGCGGAGTGGAACCGGGTCTCGAACCTATGCGGCGCGTCGCACGCCCAAGTATGGCGGAAGTCGCCAAGAATGAGAGGGCAAGTCCAGGCACTCCTGACAGGGTGCCGCGATGTGGCCGTGTGCATCGGCAACTGAGAAAGTGAGTGTCGTGACCCAGGGTGAAGCCTCGCTCGCCGTCCCCACGCTGGGTGAAGGCATGGTCTCATCCCGGCGTCACCTGACGACAGCGGAGGTGCCGGTGACCGAGAGCCGCGGGGAGCGGCCCAGCTGGCAGGACCGCATGGGCCTGAGCCTGGCCGAGGCGCTGCGGCTGCCCGGCCTGGCGGGGACGGAGGTCGTCGCCGGGGGCGGCGGCCTCGACCGCGTCGTCCGCTACATGGTGGTCGACGACCCCACCGATCCGCTGGCCGTGGCCGGTGCCGACGTCCTCGTCGTCCTGGGGGCGCGCCTGCCGCCGGCCGACCCGGCCAACTGCCGCGCCCTGGTGGAGCGGCTGGACTCCATGGGCACCGCGGCGCTGGCCTACCGCCTGACCGAGGGGCCCCCGCCGGTGCCGGCCGACGTGCTCGCCGAGGCCGACCGCCGGGCGCTGCCGGTGCTCGCCCTGCCCGCGAGCGTGCGCATGGGGGAGGTCGTCTCGGAGGTGCTCGGCGCCGTCGTCGGCAGGCAGAGCGAGGCGCTGGCGCTCTCCAACCGCATGCACGACCAGTTCATCGACGTCGCGCTCAGCGGCGGCGGGCTGGCCGAGGTCACCGAGCAGCTGGCGGACTCCCTCGAGGGCGCCGCCGTCCTGGGCCTGGGGCCGGACCGCGAGATCGTGACCAGCGCCGGCCCGGCCGAGGACGTCGCCGAGATCAGCGACTGGCTGTGGCTGCTGGACGCCGAGGCCGAGGACGAGATGGCGATGATGGCGCCGTCCCGCCGGCTCTCGGGCCTGCGCGCCGACCAGGCCGTCGTCACCCCGGCCGACGTGCTGGCCGACGCCGACCTGTCCCCGGCCGACGGCATCCTGCTCGTCCCCGGGCACCACGAGCTGCCCGGCGGGGTGGGCGAGTACGCGGTCGCCCCAATCATGGCCGGTGACCAGCGGCACGGCTGGCTGGTCGCCGTCCACCGCAGCGGGCCGATGCTCGTCGGCGCGGGCGCGGTGCTGGAGCGCGCGGCGGTCGTCTCGGCGCTGTCGGTCATCCGCCAGCAGGCCGTGCACTCGGTCGAGCTGCGCTTCCAGGGCGACCTGGTGCGCCGCCTGGTCGCCGGGTCGCTGCGGCACACCGAGCGGGCGCTGGCCCAGACCCGCTCCTTCGGCTGGCGGCTCGACGGCCCGGTCGTCGTCCTGGTGACCGCGACGGAGACTGCCGCCGACCCGCAGGCCGACCCGACCCGCGCCCTCGACGTCCTCGACCGGCTGGCCGACGGCTGGCGCGCCGCGCTGGAGACCGAGGTCTCCGGCGCGGCGGTGGCCGGGCTGTCGACGGAGATCGTCACGGTCCTGCCGCTCGACGGGCGGACGCCGGAGGAGATCACCGCGCTGGTGACCGCGGTGACCGGCCGGGTCAACGCGCGGGTGCGCCGGGTCGGGCGGGTGCTCGGCACCGGCATCGGCCGGCCGGCGGGCTCGCTCTCGGCGCTGGGCGAGGCCCACCAGCAGGCTTCCCGGGCCCTCGGCGTCGGCCAGGAGATCCACGGGGTGCAGGCGGTCACCCACTTCGACCAGCTCGGCGTCTTCCGGCTGCTGTCGCTGATCCCGGACAGCACGGAGCTGCGCAACTACGTCGACGAGGTGCTGGGGACGCTGGCCGACGCCGCCGACCCCGACTCCGCCGACCTGCGGGAGACCCTGCGGGTGCTGCTGGAGACCAACCTCAACGTCGCGGAGTCCGCGCGCCGGCTGCACTTCCACTACAACACGATGCGGTACCGGATCGGCAAGCTGGAGCGGCTGCTCGGGCCCTTCACCACCGACCCGACGCTGCGGCTGAACCTGCTGCTCGCCCTGCACGCGGCGCGGATGCGCGGCCTGGACCAGCCGCACCGCCCGCCGGTGGACGCCGCGATGACGCTGCCCCCGGACGACGGCCTCGACGCGCTGATCTGAGCGCGCCGTGGGGAGGAGCGTCGCGGCGCTGGTCGACCGCATGGGGCAGCTGCTGGCGCCGCTGGAGGCCGACCGCGACCCCGCGCGCTTCTTCCTGGGCGTGTACCTGCGCACGACCGTCGCCGTCGGCGCGGCGATCGACGCGGGCGCCTTCGAGGACCCGGCCTGGGTCGAGGAGTGGGACGTCGACTTCGCCGGCCTCTACCTCGACGCGCTGACCGCCCACCGCCGGGACCCGGCCTCGGCCCCGCGGCCGTGGCGGCTGGCGTTCGGCGCGCGGCCGGACCTGCTGCCGGAGGCGCACGTGCTGCTGGGCATAAACGCGCACATCAACTACGACCTGCCGCAGTCGCTGGTGCGCGTCATCGGTCCGGCCGAGTTCGACACTCCGGCGACGCGGGCGATGCGCGGGCGCGACCACGCGCGGATCGACCGGGTGCTCGCCTCCCGGGTCGCCGCCGAGGACGGCGAGCTGCACCGCGCCGGGGGACGGCGGACGCGGCTGGACCGACTGCTGGCCCCGGTGAACCGCACCGCCAGCCAGGTGTTCCTGCGCGAGTCCCGGCGCAAGGTGTGGGCCAACGCGACCGCACTCGACCGCGCCCGCCGCCGCGGACCGGAGGCCTCCGCCCGCCGGCTGGCCGACCTGGAGGCTGCGTCCGCCGCGCGGGTCGACGACCTGCTGCGCCCCGGCCCGGTGCTGGTGCGGCTGGCGGTGCGCGGCTTCGGCGTCACGCTCGCCTGACCCGACTCGGCGCGCCGGGACCGGCGGCATCGGCGAGGCTGGGACGACGGCCGCACCGGGTGGCCGCACGGAGGAGGGAACTGCATGAGCGCCGCGGAGACGACGGGCGAGCGAGCACCGCAGCGAGCGCCAGCGAGCGAGGAGCGGAACGAGCCCGGAGTCGAGCAGTGAGCGAGGTCGCCCGTCCGCTGTCCGGCAGGGTCGCGCTGGTCACCGGCGCGTCGTCGGGGATCGGTGAGGCCACCGCCGTCGCCCTGGCCGAGGCCGGCGCGTCCGTGGCGATCGGCGCCCGCCGCCGCGACCGGCTCGACGACCTGGCGGCCCGGCTCGGCGAGGCCGGCGCCAAGGTGGTCACCCTCGACCTGGACGTCACCGACGAGGCGTCCTGCCGCGACGCCGTCGCCCGCACCCGCGGCGAGCTCGGCGGCCTCGACGTCCTGGTCAACAACGCCGGTGTGATGCTGCTCGGCACGATCGTCGGCGCCGATCCCGAGGACTGGCGGCGCATGCTCGACACCAACGTGCTCGGGCTGATGTACATGACCCACGCGGCGATCGAGGGCATGGTGGGGCAGGGCTCCGGCGACGTCGTCAACATCTCCAGCGTGGCCGGCCGTCAGGCCCGCAAGGGCGCCGGTGTCTACAACGCCTCGAAGTGGGCGGTGAACGCCTTCAGCGAGTCGCTGCGCCAGGAGGTGACGACGAAGGGCGTGCGCATCTCGCTGGTCGAACCGGGTGCGGTCAGCACCGAGCTGACCGACCACATCACCCAGCCCGCGGCCAAGGCCGCGTCGGTGCAGATGTACACGAGCATGCGGGCTCTGCACGCCGAGGACGTCGCCCGCGCGATCGTCTACGTGGTCAGCCAGCCGCCGCACGTCGCGGTCAACGAGGTGCTGGTGCGCCCCACCGACCAGGAGCGCTGAGCGGGTCGACCGCCCGGCCCGCCCGCACTCTCGCGCCGTTCCCGCGCGTGCGCGCCGGTGCACCGGCGCGGGGACGGGTGGAACGGCGCGAGAGTCGCGCCACGAGCCTGGGGGCGGTGGGGGCAGGGAGCCCTCCTTCAGTCGTGGAAGACCTCGATGCGGGCACCCATCTCCACCAGCCGCTCGTAGAGCTGCTCGTAGCCGCGGGCGATGATGTCGACGTTGCGCAGCACCGACGTCCCCTTGGCCGCGAGCATCGCCAGCAGGATGCAGACCGCCGGGCGCAGCGCCGGCGGGCAGACCACCTCGGCGCTGGACCAGTGCGTCGGGCCGGTGACCAGCACGCGGTGCGGGTCGAGCAGCCGGACGTCGGCGCCGAGCCGGGTCAGGTCGGAGAGGTGGATCGCCCGGTTGTCGTAGACCCAGTCGTGGATCAGTGTCGAGCCGGTCGCGGCGGCCGCGATGACGGCGAAGAACGGCAGGTTGTCGATGTTGAGGCCCGGGAACGGCATCGGGTGGATCTTGTCGATCGGCGCCTTGAGCCGTGACGGCGAGATGGTGACGTCGACCAGCCGGGTGTGCCCGTTGTCGGCCAGGTACTCCGGGGAGAGGCTGTAGCGCAGCCCCATCTCGGCGAGGGTGGCCAGCTCCACCTCGAGGAACTCGATCGGCGCCCGGCACACGGTCAGCTCCGACTCGGTGACGATGCCGGCGGTCAGCAGGCTCATCGCCTCGACCGGGTCCTCGCTGATCGTGTAGTCGACGTCGGCGTCGAGCACCGGACGCCCGCGGACGACGAGCGTGGTGGTGCCCAGCCCCTGGACGTCGACGCCGAGCAGCTGCAGGTACAGGCAGAGGTCCTGGACCATGTAGTTGGAGCTGGCGTTGCGGATGGTCGTCGTCCCGTCGGTGCGGGCCGCCGCCAGCAGGGCGTTCTCGGTGACGGTGTCGCCCCGCTCGGTCAGCACGATGGTGCGGTCGGCCGTGCCCGGCGCGGTGACCGCGGCGTGGTACCGCCCGCCGCGGGCCTCCACCTCCAGCCCGAACGGGCGCAGCGCGATCATGTGCGGCTCGACCGTGCGGGTGCCCAGGTCGCAGCCGCCGGCGTAGGGCAGGTCGAACTCCGGTGCCCGGTGCAGCAGCGGGCCGAGGAACATGATGATGCTGCGGGTCCGGCGGGCGGCGTCGGCGTCGATGCCGGCGAGGTCGAGCTCCTCGGGGACGACGAGGGTGAGGTCGCGGCCGGCGTCGTCCCAGGTGGCCGAGACGCCGATCGAGCGCAGCACGTCGAGGATGCGGTCGACCTCGACGATGCGGGCCACGTTGCGCAGCGTCGTCCGGCCGCGGTTGAGCAGCGCCGCGCACAGCAGCGCCACGGCGGCGTTCTTGGAGGACTTGACGACGACGCTGCCGCGCAGCGGCACGCCGCCGGTGACCCGCAAGTGGGTGGGGCCGGACGGGCCGACGCTGAACAGCTCGCGCTCCAGGGCCTCGGAGAGGCGGCCGAGCAGCTCGAGGGTGAGGTTCTGCCCGCCCTGCTCGATGCGGGCGATGGCGCTCTGGCTGGTACCCAGGCGCTCGGCGAGCTGCTGCTGGGTCAGCCCGCGGTGCCGGCGGGCGTCGCGGACGAGCATGCCGATGCGCTGCATGGCGCTGGCCTCGTGCGCAGGGGCGGCAGCGCTGGCCTCGTGCGCAGGGGCGGCAGCGCTGGCCTCGTGCGCAGGGGCGGCAGCGCTGGCCTCGTGGGCAGGTACGCCGGCCTCGGGTGCGGGGGTGGCAGCGATGTCGGTGGTCGGATCGGTGGCCGTCACGAGGAGTCACGGTATCTCGCATGTGAGATGCCGCGGGTCGGGCGCGCCGGGACGGAACGGTCCGGCCAGACTGCCGGGCATGGACGTTCTGGTGACGGGAGGGACGGGTCGGCTCGGCCGGCTGGTCGTCGAGCGCCTGGCCGACGGCGGCCACCGGGTGCGGCAGATGTCGCGGCGGGGGACCGGCCCGGGCGGGGTGCGCGGCGACCTGGCGACCGGCCGCGACCTGCCGATGGCGCTGGCCGGGGCGGAGGTCGTCGTCCACGCGGCGAGCGACGCGCGGGGGGACTACTGGGAGGCCGACGTCGCCGGCACCCGGCGGCTGGTGCAGGCGGTGGACCGTGATCGGCTGCGCCACCTGGTGTTCGTCTCGATCGTCGGGGTCGACCGCATCCCCTACGGCTACTACCACGCCAAGTACGCCGCCGAGCAGGTGCTGCTGGCCTCGGGCCTGCCGGTGACGCTGCTGCGCATCACCCAGTTCCACGACTTCGTCGACCAGCTGCTGGCCACCGCCCGCCGCGGCCCGGTGCTGCCGGTGCCGATGGGCTGGCGGCTGCAGCCGGTCGACGTCGCGGAGGCCGCCGCGCACACCGCGGAGGTCGCGCTCGGCGCACCGGCCGGGGACGTCGTCGAGTTCGGCGGGCCCGAGGAGCTGACCGCGGCGGACGTCGCGCGGGCCTGGGCCGCCGCTCGCGAGCCGAACGCCCACGTGGTGGCCACCCCGGTGCCCGGTCGGCTGTCGGCCGCGGTCCGCGACGGAGCCGCGGTGCCCACGCGCGGCCCGCGCGGACGGCGCAGCTACGCCGAGCACCTGCGCGGCTGAGGGAAGGACCCCCTGCCCCCACCGCTCACAGGCTCGCGGCGGGACCCTGCAGGGGGCCGCCGTCGCAGGCTCAGGGTGGGACCCGGGACGGGGCCTCAGCCGGCCGGGCGGGACGACGGGACGACGAGCACCGGCCGGTGTGCGCAGTGCAGCATCGCGCGGGTCACGTGGCCGACCAGGGTGTCGCGGGTGCCCCCGCGGCCGCGGCTGCCCACGACGACCACCGCCGCGCGGCGGCGGGCGGCCTCGTCGGCCAGGGTCACCGCGGTCGCCCGCGGCCGGCCGGCGCGACCGGAGCAGCGGACGGTGACCAGCTCGGTGCCCTCGACCGGCGACGGAGCGGGGGACCCCTCCGACTCCTCGACGGCGACCCGCAGCCGCTGCCGGTGGGGGAGCAGCGCGGTGGCCGCGGTGAGCGCCCGCTGGGCGTGCTCGGAGCCGTCGGTGCCGACGACGACCGGCCCGGACTCCACCGCCGCCCACTCGACGGTGGTCAGCGGGTGCGGGACGACGAGCACCGGCACCGGGCTGACGTGCACGACCAGCTCCGAGACGCTGCCCATCGAGGCGCGCATGCCGGTCATCCCGCGCGAGCCGACGACCATGAGGTCGGCGTCGACCTCCTCGGCGGTGCGGGCGAACTGGTAGCCGTCACCGCCGAAGGTGCGCTTGACCAGCGGCTCGGCGTCCCAGCCCGCGGCCTTGACGAGCTTCACTCCGGTGCGGGCCAGCCGCTCGGCCTCCGCCCTGCCCTCGTTCTCCACCAGCCGGCCCAGCGCCTCGGCGTTGGCGGCGCGTTCCATGACGCGGTGCCGCAGCTCGGGGGAGGTGAACGGCGGCTCCCACAGGTTCAGGATCGTGGCGGTGGCCGACGGCAGCAGCGCCGCGGCGGCCTCGATCGCGTTCACCGCGCTGGGCGAACCGTCGTAGCCGACCAGGACGCGCAGGCTCCGGACACCGGTGTCGGGTGCGCTCATGGCGGGCATGGTCCTCCGCGCGAGCCGATCCCGGGAGAGGCCAGGGACCGTCGACCTGGCGGGGCCCATGGGCTGGGCAGGAGGGTCCCGGGGACGCGTCGTCCCGGGTGGTGAGGAGCGGCCGTGGACGAGCAGCGGTGGACGGCGGTGGTCGAGGCGGCCACCCGGGCGCCGTCGGTGCACAACATCCAGCCGTGGCGGTTCACCGCCTCCGGTGACCGGCTGGCGGTGCACCTCGACCCCGAGCGGGCGCTGCCGGTGCTGGACCCGACCGGCCGGCCGCAGGTGATCAGCTGCGGCGCGTCGGATGCCGGCGGCGCCGTCTCGGGACGCCGTCCGGTCAGCGAGGTGCTGCGCTTCGAGCCGGCCGGCTGACCGGGCGCCGTCCTCCTTCAGTCGCGGCGGCGGGAGGTGGCCCAGGGGTCCTCGGGGTCGAAGTCGTCGTCGGGCTCGGGCTCGGTCTGTGCCCGGGCCGGTTCCGTCTGCCCGGCCGCGGCCGCCAGGGCGGCGTCGCGCTCACGGGCGCGCTCGGCCCGCTCGGCGCGCTCCTGGGCGCGCAGCTCGCGTCGGGACGGCCGGGTCTCGGCCTGGGGACGCCGGCCGAGCGCCCACAGCCCAACGCCGGCCAGCGCGAGACCGAGGGGGATGGGGTAGGCCGCGCCCCGCTCGGTGCCGCCCTCGCCGAGGAACGAGGTGATGCCGAGGGAGAAGAAGACCGTCATCCCGGTGCTCAGCAGGCCCAGCAGCGCCAGCGCCGTCCCCAGGGCCTCGGAGCGCGGCCGGACGCCGTAGGCCATCGCCAGCAGCCCGAGCCCGCCGCCGACGAAGTGCAGCCCGGCGCCGGCCTGGTGCAGGTCCTCCTGGCTGCCGAGGGGGAAGAGCCCGACGAGGACGACGCCGACGGCGGCCGCGGTGAGGAAGGCCGGCACCATCCGGCCGCCGAGGCCGGCCAGCGCCGGGCGCAGCAGCACTGCGCCGGCGGCGATGAGCACGCCCTGGGCGACGAACGAGGTGTTCATCAGCAGCGGCGCCGCGGAGGCCGCCGACCCGAGGTCGCTGATGAGGTCGTCGGCGCGGCTGTACCCGCCGCCGGTCTGCAGTGCGACGACGGTCTCGACGACGAAGAACTGCAGGGTCAGCAGCCAGGCGATCGCGCCCCAGCGGTACCGGGTGGGAGTCACACCGGCCATGGTCCCAGCGCGGCCCGCGGGTGCGGGGGCAGGTGGGCGAGGACGGCGGCGTACTGCTCCGGGGACAGCCACGACGGGTTGCTGCCGGCCGGCATCCGCAGCACCTCGGCGTCGCGGGCGGCCGGGTCGGCCAGCAGGTCGGCGCGGGCGACCGGGGCGGGCAGCCGGGTGAGCCGGACGGGGACGACGGGTCCGCCGTCGCGCTCCTCGGCCTCGCCGGTCACCTCGCCGAGCGCGTGCACGCCGGGCGCGGCCCGGCCGCTGACCCACAGCAGGCACGGCTGGCCGGCACGCAGCAGGTCCAGCCGGTAGGAACGCCGGACGCAGCGGGTCGTCGTGTGCGCCTCGCCCACCCGCCAGCCGGGCTCGATCAGCTCCGGCGGGCGGGTGGACTTCAGCACCCAGCAGCCGACGTCCCCCGGCTCCAGGCGGGTCAACCGGACCTCCTCGAGCAGGCGGGTGGCTCAGCGCCCGTCGGGGACGGCACCTGACCGCGGTGTCGGCCGGTAGGCCGACAGATCAAGACAGCTCAGTCAGTCGCGGAGTGGGTGTCGGCGCCGGCGGGGTCGGCGTCGTCGGCGTCCACCAGCTGCCGCTCGTGCTCGGTGCGGTGCTGGAGCTCCTCGTCGTTGGGTCGCGCGTACCCGCCGGCGTGCTCCTGCCGGTCGCGCGGGGCCGACTCGGTCGTCTCCATGACGTCGTCGAGGGTGGGACGGTCGGGCTCACTCACGGTTCTCTCCACTTCGTCGGGGACGGTGCCTCGGGGGAGGCCATAGCCACCCGGGGACGCCGGTAACCCGTGATCAGCGTTGCTCGAGGAGGGCGGCGGGGACCCAGGCCTCGACCAGCACGGTGCCCTGCGGCCCGGCGACGGCGTAGGTGACCCGGCCGGACCAGCCGCCCTCGCCCTGCCGCCACTCCACGAGCAGCCCGGGCCACACGCCGGGGGCGCCGGGCGGGTCGTGCACCCAGCAGTGCCGGCCGCGCGCCCGGTCTGGCCCTTCGACACATCTGACGCTTACGACCCCTCCTTCCGTGCGCATATCTGTGCGACCTGTCTCATTTGCAAACAAAACACGATTGACAGTACAATGCACACGAACAATACAAAGAACAACACACACCGGATTATGAAGCATACACAACAGTTATCACATATGCAATCATTCAATGA
>NZ_NVPT01000133.1 GCF_002802985.1 Geodermatophilus chilensis
TCGCCACCGCGCTGGACGCGGTCACCGCCGCCGACGCCGCCGGCTGGTTCACCCACGCCGGCTACCCCACCCGCCAAGCTGCCTGAGATGCGCTGTCAGTCCCTCGGCGATCTTGACCCAGAACGCCCGCTTGACATCACGCCGCGGCGGCGGCCGGCCCGGAGACCGCATCGGCGCGCGGCCCGTCTTCGTCGACATCCACGCTGCAGTTCGTCCCAACGTCACACCCCTGCTGATCGGGGTGTTGCGACGACCGCTTGAATCCGCCTTGCGACCCGGCATCCGAGTGATGCAGGCGCCCGGTCGCGGTGAAGGCTGTCCCGCTACAAGCCCAGCACGCAGCGGACCTACGCCACGTACCTGCCCCGCTGGGTGCGGTGGTGTACCGGCCGCGGCATCGACCCGCTAACCGCCCGGCGTGCCGACGTCGAGCTGTGGCTGCGCAGCGTGGCCGACTCGGGCCTGGCGCGGGCGTCGATCGCGGCGCACTACGACGCCGTCGCCAGTCTCTACCGCCTGGCCCACCAGGAGGAGCTCGTAGCGGTAAACCCGTGCGCCCGCGTCGCGCGCCCCAAGATCCATCGAGAGCTGCAGCGCCGCGAAGTCCTCACCGTGCTGGAGTACGCCGCCTATCTGACCGCAGCCCGAGCCCTCGGCCCCACCCATCACGCCATCGCGGTGCTCGCCGGCATGATGGGCCTGCGGGCCACCGAGATGCCCACCCTGCCCGTGGAGTCCTTCGCCACCGTGCGCGGTTACGCCACGCTCCTGGTCATCGGCAAGGGCGACAAGCCGGTACGCGTGCCGGTGCCGATCCCCGCAGGCCCATCGGCCCGCACGCCCTGCGCCGCACGGTTGGCACCGTGGGGCTCAACCAAGGCATTCCGCTGCGGGACGTGCAGCGCCTGCTGCGCCACGTCCGCCCGGAAACCACCCTCGGGAGCTACGACATCACCGGCGATGCCCTGGAACGCCACGCCTCCCACCAGATCGCCGGGTTCCTCGCCGGTTGGGCCAGCTGAGCCAAAGACCAGTCCGACGCGGAGTCGAGTCTGTCCTCAAGCGACCCACTACCGGACAGTCGTGGGGGCTTCGGCGCTTGTGTGGGTGTGTCCCGCGTCAAGCAGCTGGCAGATCTTCGGTCTCGGTCGTGGCCGTTCGGGTTCGTTCGTCCTGGTTCGGTATGCCTCTTGACCTGACCCGAGGGGCCTCTCTGAACGTCGCCGAACCCGTGGCTCTGCGCGGCGAGCTGGGCGTGGTTGGGGAGCCGGGCGTGAACCGAGCCGACGGAGCCGACCGCACCGATCTCGGTCAGCGGCTCGGGGTAGCGGATCGCCGGGTGCACCCCGCGGTCGCAGCGGTGGATCAGCCCGGCCAGGTCCACGCACTCGCCGTAGCGACGGAGGCCGTCCGCGACTGTGCTGGTCATCACGTGGCCGCGCCCCTCCCGTTCCCCTGTGGGCTCCCGCTGCCCCGGCGGCTCACGGGCCCCGCGACGGGCGGGCCCAGGGAGGGTCACTGCTGCTCGCCGGTCCGGTCCGCGCGCAGGAGGCCGAGGAGTTCGGCGACGAACAGCTCGGGAGCGGTGGTCATCGCGATGTGCCCCTGACCGGCCGGGTGACCACGCTGGCACCCGGCGACACGGCGGCGAGCTCGGCGTCATCTGAACCACGTCGGGGGGACTGTTCGATCCGGTCATCAGCATCGTGGATACGGCGAGGGAGCTGGAATGGCGACGGGGGTGGGGACGACGCGCCTCGCGTCTATGTGCGCCACGAGATGCCCCACCTTCGCGAGGATCCACAGCCGAGCTGCCGCCTCCGGGTTGGACGGGCGGCGAGACAGCAGCAGCGCCTCCGCCTCCTGCTGCTGAGCACCGGCCGGCCCGGCGGCACGGTGGCTGCCGGCGACGGGTCAGGGGGACCAGCTGGAGAGACGCTGGAGAATGCTCCGGCGGCTGGGCGGAGGTCGGGCCGGAGGAACGCTCAGGCGGATGACACGCCCGAACGCGGGCGCGGGGGAACCACGGCAACCGGTACGGCAACGTGGTGCCGACGGCGGCGAACTGCGGTGCACCCGCACAGACATCACAGCCGCCTGAGCTGCGGGACCGATGAGTGCGGCGCTTGCGGACGGTCCAATGGGCGAGGACCGATCGAGAGGGGAACGACCGTGCTCACCGACAGTCCCGCCTTCAGCGGCTTCGCCGTCCCCGACCTTGACGCCGCCCGCCGCTTCTACGAGGAGACCCTCGGGCTGCGGGTGGAGGCGAACCCGGAGATGGATGGACTTCTCACCCTGCACCTGGGTGGTGGGACCGACGTGCTGGTGTACGCCAAGCCCGAGCACACACCGGCCACCTTCACGGTGCTGAACTTTCCGGTCCCAGACGTGGAGACGGCCGTGGACGAACTGGCTGCCCGCGGTGTCCGGTTCGAGCGCTACGAGAGCTTCGACCAGGACGACAAGGGCATCGCCCGCGGCCCGCAGGGTCCGGCGATCGCCTGGTTCACCGATCCCGGTGGCAACATCATGTCGGTGCTCGAGAGCTGACCCGCGCTGCCAGGTCGCCGCCCCCTCCGACCGCGGCCTCGACGGGCCGCTCCGGCCGGCAGCAACAGGTGAGGGCGGGCAGCGGGCCGACGCCGTCCCACTCGGCGTCGGTCATCGGCAGTCGGGGTGCGGTCGGTGAGGGTCAGTGCGTCGAGGCGGTGCCGTCGGGGTGCAGCTCCCGCGCACTGATGCTGTCCGCCAAGCCCACGAACAACGACGAACCGACGCCACGAACGGGCAGAGGCCGGCGATGTTGCGGCCTGGCCCTCCCCGCCACCGTCACGCTCCGCAGCGGGCAATTCTGCGGTGCGACGGACGCATCTACGCTGCCCGGACGGCGATTCTTGACCACCATTTCGACCACCATTGGGGGCTGTTCGCGGGGGTTCGTCTCTGTTCGCTCTCGTTCCACGTGCCGCTTGACCTGCGCAGATGAACTCACGCGGACCTGGGCGAACCCGCGGCCGACGGCTGGGGGTCAACGGCTTCGCCGGATGGTGCAGCAGGTGTGTCGGCTGGTGATCTTGATTGCGCAGGGATGGTCCGCAGTCGACGTGGTGGTCGGGGCGGCGGGTGGGGAGGTGCGTCACCGGACATGGACCTGAGGGCGGTGTCAGGTGAGGGGGAGCTCCCCATGTCGGTCGTACTCGGGGTGTCCGGGCTGCCAGAGGTCAACGACCGCGTCGGGTGGGACCGGCGCCGAGTAGTGCAGGTCTGCGTGCCCGGGCACTCTCCGCCAGGTGGCCAGCAGGAGGTGGGAGAGCGGTGGAAACCACCGCATGCTCCGGTGATCCGCCAGCATCGGGAGGGCGGTGACCACCACGGCTGGTGTGCCGAGCGTCCGGAGAAGCGGCTCCAGTCGCGCCGTGCCGGAGGGGAAGTAGATCCCTCTCCGCCCCAACTGCTCAGCAGGGGGCGCACGCAGTCGGCATCGTGGTCGAAGACGCTTCTGCCGATGACGAGGCAGACCTGACCGGCCCGGTGCCCCCGCGAGTGGGCTTCACCGCAGCCGTACATGTGACCGCGCAGCAGCGCATCGCGGTCGGCGTCGGCGATGGCTCCGTGCGACGCGGCGGCTGTGATCCGCTCGTCGAACAGGTCTCGGGCGAACACCCGGATCCCCTGCTGGCGGATTGCCTGCGCCTCATGCGCGAGCAGCCGGGTGCAGTGGTAGGCGCGCAACCGGTGACCGGCGAGCGCGGCGACCAACTCATCCGTCCCACCGTCGGGCACGCGGAGGTCCTCCCAGAACTCCGACTCGGGAACGGTGTCGTCCCACCCTTCGACGAGCTGTCGGACCGACGTCGGCCAGGTGTCTACGGCATCGGGATCCCCCACGCCCTCGCTCGCGCTCACGCCCGCCAGCTTGGCCAAGCAACGCCGCTCTCGTGCAACGGAGGGTTCAGCGACACGCCGAGCATCGCCAGTGCAACTCCAATCGGACGACCAGCCGCGGCGCTCCGCCGTGGACGGGGCCTTCGTCCACTCGCGATCACTCGGTGGGGAGTGCCGAGAGGAGTTGGCGCCAGTGGCTCGGGAGGCGCCCTGTGACACCCGCAGAGTCGATGAGACGCCGCAGGTTGGCGTACCAGCCGAGTCGGACCGCGCCTTCGGACACGCCATCGCGCAACGCCAGCCGGCGTTCCAGCGCCGCTGTGTCCCCGGGCCGGCTCGCGAGGATGGTCCGCCGTGACGAGGGGAAGTCGGTTTCGGGCAGTAGCCGGTCCGGAGGCATGAGGGCGAGGCGCCCATCGGTCATTGCGTTGTTTGCGGAGAAGTAGCACCCGAGGTCGGTGGCCTCGGCGATCTCATCAGGCGAGCCGTTGAACCAGTGGAGGATCGCTCCGGCATGCGGCTGCTGGCGGAGCATGTCGAGCAGCTGCCGCGTCCTGCCGGTGCTGTGCAGGGAGAGCAGGACGGGGCGACCGGAGCACGCTCCCAGGACGATCTCGAGCGCGTGCTGCTGTGGGGCGGCCGGGCCTCGGCGGTCGAGGCCGACCTCGCCGATGAGCACGAAGTCGGAGACGGCCTGAACGAGAAGGGCCTCGTTCACCGCGGCCACCGCCGCCGACACGCCGGGATGGGCGCCGAAGCCCCAGAGCAGGGTCTGGTCGTTCCGTCGCGACGCCGCGCGCGCTTCCGCGGGGGAGCGGGTCATGGCGAAGACGAGCGAGCCGCGGAGCCCCGCCACCTGCGCCGGCGTGACGTCGGGCGCGATGTGCGCGTGGCAGTCGAGGGCCGGGAGTTCAGACGGGGACACGGGCGAGCTCCTTGAGTCCGCGGGCGCAGAGATCGAGGACGGCGTCGAAGTCGGTCCCTGGCGGCCAGAGGCCCGCGCCGAGGATGCGGTGCTCGGGGATCCCCGCGGTCGTCGCCGATCGCCAGGCGTCTGTGTCATGACGTCGCACCCTGCGCACGTGCTGGGCCGGTCCGGCCGATCCGGTGCCTGCGTAGTCCGTGCGGTCTGGCACGCCGGCGGCGATGAAGGCAGCCCGGCGGACGAGGCAGGCGACGCACAGGCCGCACTGCGCGTTGGGGTTGCCGCCCTTGGGCCGGCCGGCGTTGATCTTGGCGCACGACACAGTCTCAGCCGCGAGGTCGTGGATGTCCGCCGTCGCCGCGCCCAGCGCCTGTCGGACGAGCTCGCCCTTGGTCAGATGAGCGTGCGGATTGGTGACCTCCACCTGTCCCAGGTCAAGTGCGTCCAGCAGCTCGGCGAAGGAGTGGAAGGTCCACGGGTGCGTGGACCGGGTCGTGAGGACGCCGCCGCGGGAAGGCTCCAGTGGCGGGTTGATGCTGGTGAAGCCGTTCTCCGGGACGAGGACGCGTCGCGCCCCCGTCCCGGTCGCCGCAGCGACCGCCATCGCCATGAACAGCAACGACCGAGTCTTGGGCACGCGGTTGCGCACCTCTCCTCGCGGCCGCAGGGCGTACTGAACGTAAGGGAAGGGTGGGGACGCCGCGGCCAGGTGCTGCTGGAGCCGCTGCTGGGCGTGCCGGACGGCGGTGGACGTGTCGGCGTGCCCGAGGAAGCGGACGGTGCCGGGCTGTTGCACACGGATCAGGGCACCGCAGAAGGAGTCCAGTCCGCCGGAGAGCAGGCAGACGTCGTCGGCGATGGGCAGGTCCAGGGCCGGTGTCGTGGTGCCGCCGCCCTCGGGCGCGCGGACGCAGCGGAGCGCCCAGTCGTCGCCGGTCAGCCAGTGCAGCAGGTCGACGAGCCGTTCCTTGACGTCGTCGGTCCAGACCTCCGGCTCTTCCACGTGCACCGTGAGCGTGAGCGTCCGCGCGAGGCGCAGATCCGGTTGCCGCGCCGCACGGTCCGCGATGTAGGCGGCCGTCACCACGCGCAGGAAGTCTCTGCTCGGCGGGCTTGGGGTGCCGAGCTCTGCGGCGCGCCAGCCGAGGTCGCTGCGGATGGTGTCACTGCGGCCCGCCTCGGTCGGCCACTCGTACACGACGGCCATGGGGTCTGAGGGGCTGATCCCGGATGGGCCGAGCTCGACCCGGAGACTCGTCATGTCGCCTGACCGAAGATGCCCAGAACCCGTGCCGCGAGACTGGTTGCACGATCGATCAGGCCCTGCAGGTCCAGCCTCCGGCTCACCGCACGTCCGGCGGTACGGACGCTGGTGCGGATGTACTTCTTGATCCGCTTCTCGGTCTTGGCGGCCTGCGCGGCCGGGACCGCAGTCGTCCGGCGCTGCGACGTGAGCTCGACGAGCACCTGTTCGTAGGTGAGGTTGGCAGTGAAGTTCTCGATCAATTGCTCGGAAGTGAACTCGTCCTTGCTGCGTAGGGCGTCCATCATCGTCTGGATCGCTGCGGCCTTCAGCGCTGCGTCGTCGGGATGGGCAGGTGCGCCCAGCAACGCATCGGCGATGGCCACGCACCGATCCCGGTCGCTGGGAAGGGCGTCCAGAGCGGCGAGGTCGAGGCCGAGGTCGGTGAGTGCCTGCCCATCGCGGGCGCGGTACGCCTGAGCTCCTCCGACGGCTGCCGCGCCGCGGGCCGCCCGCCGGACGAAGCCCCCGGCCGATCCGCCCGAGGTCCGGCTGCGCGTGTAGCCATCCGCGCTCAAGCCGCGGACGCGGGCCGTGCCGGTAGCGGAGTACGCGCCGGCGTCAGCACTCCGGTCACCGTTGGCTCGTCGGAGGGCGGCGGCGAGCGCTGTGACGAGTTGAGAGGTCGACGGCCCCGCGCTGCCGGGGGATGAGCTGGTGACCTGCTGGTAGAGGTCGTGGGCGTCGTCCCACGACGCGGAGCCGCTGCCGCCGTAGGCGCCCGAGGTTCCCATCAGCGACCGGTCATCTCTGCTCGCGCCGCTCGGACGACCTGCTCATCGACATCGTCGGTCTCGACGATCGACTGCAGGACGCCCGGGAGGGCGGCCAGCATCGGCACATGGTGCGGCTCCAGGCACCGGAGCACCGGAACGCGCTGCAGAGCCGTCGTGACGGCCGGGACCAGCAGCCCGTTGTCGCGCGCGAGGCGGGTCAGAGACTCGATGGCGTGCTCGGGGTCCTCGACGCGCAGGATGTGTCCGGCAAGGGCTCCGACGAGGACCTGCTGTGTCTCCTCGTCGGCTCGCAGCGCGTCTTCGGCCCCGGCCCGCCGCTCGCTGTCGGACTCGCTGAGCAGGCGCTCCACGAGCTCACGCTGACCCGCGTCCATCGCGCCGCCGAAGCGCACGTCCGATCTCAGAGTGGACGCGAAGCTCAGGTAACGGTCGATCTCCGCCGTCCGGCCTGCCAGGGAGGGTTGCGTGCCCGCCCATGCCCGTGTCCGTTCGTCTACCTGTTCAGGCTTGGCTGCTCCTTCCTGGTGGCTGCCCCACGCCTCCCACTGCTGCAGTAGCGCCGCACGCTCGTCGGCGGGCAGCGCCGCCAACAGCTTGAACTCCGTGAGGTGGCGGAGCTCCAGCACGTACATCCTGATCAGCACCTGGAGGGGCAGGTCGACCCCCGCGGCGCGGGCGATGTGCTGTCGGATCGAGAGGTTGTTCAAGAAGCGCTTCACGGCACGCGGTGTCTGCCACATGTCCGCGGACAGTCCGGTCGCCACGGTCGCGGCCATGCTAAGCACGTCGGCGTCAGGGCCGGCGCCGTCCTCGTCTGGGACGACGTACGGAGCGGTGCCGGCTCGCCGTCGCTCCGACGCGCGCTCGACCATCGCGGTCGCCTCCGTGCCGGTCATCTGCAGATTTCCTGCCAGCAGGAGCGCGACGTAGGCCTCGGCGTCGTGCTGCGTCAGGACGGGCAGCGAGATCGGGATCTGGACGATCTTCTCGGTGTACAGCGCGGCGAACACGCCGTTCTTCAGGCCACCCAGGTGCCTGTCGACGCTGGCGCGGACGAGGTCCTCGTCGGCCGCCAGCACGAAGGCCATCTTCTTCACCGACAGGAACAGCTTGATCGCCTCGAGCGTCGCCACGGTCGCCGCCGGGAGGCAGCGGTCCAGGTCGTCGACCAGCACGACGACCTTGGTGAACCCCAGGTCTTGAGTCATCAGCGACTCGAAGTCCTCCCGGAACCCGGCCATGCTCTGCGGCTTGTCCTGCGCGGCCCCTGCGTCATCCGGTCCTGCCGGAGTGAGAGCGTCCACCAACCCCGCGATGTCAGGCGTCATCGTGGCCGCACTGGTCACGAGGACCTTCGCGACGCGGCCCCAGGCGATGCGCCGGCGCAGCTCGTTCAGCTTCGTCACCACGTCCCACATGCGGGATGCCGGGAGGTCGACGGTCTGGCTGGAGAGCTGTTCCTGCAGCGCGTTGAGGACCAGCGCGATCAGCGTCCCCCGGACATCCTGGCTGTCGTCGAACTCCCACGGGTCCACTCGGACGACGATGACGTGCCCCACCGACTCGAGCCGCTGGGCGACGAGGTTCAGCACCGTGGATTTGCCGCCGCCCCACGCACCTTGCACGCCAACGGTGACGGGGTCGAGGCCGCCGGCGGTCAAGACGCGAACGACAGCCTCGGCGACGCCCGTGAAGCCCAGGAGGTCTTCGACCGCAGGGTTGTCGTCGAACAGCGGCGCAGGCAGAGCATCGGCGGTGGTCATGACTCCATGTTGCACGATGTGACTGACAGTGATCCGCCGATGCGGTGCTGGTCGCAGTCCGGCCGCGACCTGGTTGCCGAACTTCTCGACTGGTCTCGACGGCGTGCTGGGCCTGAACTCACCGGGGTTCTCCCGTTGGCCGACTGGGCGGCTCGTCGGTCGTGCCTTATCCGTGCCTCAAGCACCGGCCAAAGCCGGTGTTCAGCGGCCAACAGGGGTCAGCGCTGCTAAGGCACGGAAGGAGTGGCGCTGCCCAGCTGAGCTCCGAAAATGGGCATCTAACCTGGTCAGAACGTGGAGCGGGTGACGGGAATCGAACCCGCATGGCCAGCTTGGAAGGCTGGGGCTCTACCATTGAGCTACACCCGCGACGGTGCCCCGACAGCGTAGCCGTCCGCGTGCCGGCCACCCACGCCGCGTCGTCCCCGCTCGGCCGGGACCTAGACTCGACCCGCCACGGGGTGTGGCGCAGCTTGGTAGCGCACCCGCTTTGGGAGCGGGGGGCCGCAGGTTCAAATCCTGTCACCCCGACCGTCTGCACCCCCCGGTCCGCCGGACCGGCACCTGCGCGGCTGTCTCTAGACTCGTGGGTCGACCCGGCGTCGTCCGGCGCCCGTCCCTGTCTGCCGATCGAGGAGCACTGCCGCTGTGAAGAGCACCATCGAGGAACTGGGCCCCACGCGGGTCCGGATGGCGATCGAGGTGCCGTGGGGGGACCTGGACCACGCCTTCGGTGAGGTCTACAAGGAGCTCGGCCGCCAGGTGCGCGTGCCCGGCTTCCGCCCCGGCAAGGTGCCCAACCGGGTGCTCGACCAGCGCATCGGCCGTCCGGTGGTGCTGGAGCAGGTCGTCCAGCACGCCATCCCGGAGGTCTACTCCGAGGTCGTGCGGGAGAACCAGGTGCGCGTCCTGGGTCAGCCCGACATCGAGGTGACCCGCCTCGACGACAACGACACCCTGGCCTTCACCGCCGAGGTCGACGTCGCCCCCAAGGTCGAGCTGCCCTCGCTCGACGACCTCTCGGTCACCGTCGACGACGCCGAGGTCACCGACGAGGAGATCGACCAGCAGATCTCGGTCATGCGCGAGCGCTTCGGCATGCTCACTGGCGTCGACCGCCCCGCCCAGGACGGCGACTTCGTCTCCATCGACCTCGAGGCCAAGCTCGGCGACGAGGTGCTCGAGGACGGCTCGACCACCGGCATGTCCTACGAGGTCGGCTCCGGCAACCTCATGGAGGGCCTCGACGACGCCGTCCGCGGGCTGTCGGCCGACGAGTCGAAGACCTTCCAGACCGCGCTGCTGCAGGGCCCGAACGCCGGGGAGACGGCCGACGTCACCGTCACCGTCCGCTCGGTGAAGACCAAGGAGCTGCCGGAGCTGGACGACGAGTTCGCCTCCACCGCCAGCGAGTTCGACACCCTCGAGGAGCTGCGGGAGGACGTCCGCACCCGGCTGGCCCGCACCAAGGTGCTGCAGCAGGGCGCGCAGGCCCGCGACAAGCTGGTCGAGCACTTGCTCGAGACGGTCGAGGTGCCCATCCCCGCGACCCTGGTCGACCGCGAGATCGAGTTCCGCGACCGCGCCATGGAGTCCGAGCTGCAGCAGGCCGGCATGGACTGGGAAAGCTTCTTCCAGATGGCCGGTGTCGAGAACCGGGAGGCCTACGACGCCGAGCAGCGCAAGAACATCGAGGAGGCGGTGCGCACCCAGTTCATCCTCGACGCGATCGCCGACGCCCGTGAGGTCACCGTCGACAACGAGGACCTCTCGGCGCAGATCATGGCGCAGGCGCAGCGCAACCGGATGAGCCCGGAGCAGTACGCCCAGCAGCTCCAGCAGGGCGGCGACATCGCCGAGTTCGTCGCCGACGTCCGCCGCACCAAGGTCCTCGCCCGGCTGCTCGAGGAGACGACGATCACCGACGCCTCCGGCAACGTGGTCGACCTCGAGGCACTGCGTCCGAAGACGGTGCAGGCCCCGGCCGCCGACACCGCGGAGGCCGACACCGCGGGGAGCCAGGACGACGCCGAGGACGCCGACGAGGCGCCCGACGCCGAGGTCGCCGCCGCGCCCGCCGTCGAGGCCACCGAGGGCGCGACCGAGGACACCGAGGACGTCACCAAGAGCTGAAAGAGGACCCCGTCCTCCTCGCCCGAGCAAGCGCGGGGCGAGCCTCTGGACGGGGCCGCCGCACGACCGACGCCGTCCCACCCCGCACCGGGGAGGGACGGCGTCGGTCGTCCCGGGCCGACCGGCGCTGCGCCCACGGCGAACACCCCCCTGCGCCGGGACTGTCGCCGCGCAGGTGCGCGTTAGGGTCGACGCAGACTCTGGCGATTCCCGCGGGGCACCCCCGCCCGCCGGGCTCCGCACCGAAACCGAGCCAACGACGCGATTACCCGACAGTCCTACGGAGGTCACCGCACCCGTGAGCACGAACCCGTACCCGGCCGGTGCGCCGCTGCTGCGCACCAACGGCGGGGGGATGAACCTCGGCGACTCCGTCTACGAGCGCCTGCTGCGCGAGCGCATCATCTTCCTGGGCACCCAGGTGGACGACGTCATCGCCAACCAGCTGGCGGCGCAGATGCTGCTGCTGTCGGCCGAGGACCCCAAGCAGGACATCCACCTGTACATCAACTCGCCCGGTGGATCGGTCAGCGCCGGCATGGCGATCTACGACACGATGCAGTTCATCGACTGCGACGTCGCGACCTACGGCATGGGCCTGGCCGCATCGATGGGCCAGTTCCTGCTGACCGCCGGCGCCAAGGGCAAGCGCTACGCCCTGCCGCACGCGCGGATCATGATGCACCAGCCCTCGGCCGGCGTCGGCGGCACCGCGGCCGACATCGCGATCCAGGCCGACCTGTTCCGGCGCACGAAGCGCGAGCTCAACGAGCTGCAGTCCTTCCACACCGGCCAGCCGATCGAGCAGATTGAGCGGGACTCCGACCGCGACCGCTGGTTCACCGCGCAGGAGGCCCTCGAGTACGGCTTCGTCGACCACGTCGTCAGCCGTGCCGCCATGACCGACCAGGCCAACCCGGTCACCGACAACTGACGGTTCGGAGGAGAACTGACATGAGCTTCGAGATGCCCTCCAGCCGGTACATCCTGCCCTCCTTCGTGGAGCGGACCAGCTACGGCATGAAGGAGTCCAACCCGTACAACAAGCTCTTCGAGGAGCGCATCATCTTCCTCGGGGTGCAGATCGACGACGCGTCGGCCAACGACGTCATGGCCCAGCTGATCACGCTGGAGTCCAACGACCCCGACCGCGACATCACGATCTACATCAACTCGCCCGGTGGCTCCTTCACCTCGCTGATGGCCATCTACGACACGATGATGTTCGTCCGGCCCGACATCCAGACCGTCTGCATGGGCCAGGCCGCCTCGGCCGCCGCCGTCCTGCTGGCCGCCGGCACCCCCGGCAAGCGCCTCGCGCTGCCGTACTCGCGCGTGCTGATCCACCAGCCCTCCGGCGAGGCCGGCGGTCAGGTCTCCGACCTGGAGATCCACGCCGCGGAGATCGAGCGGGTGCGCCTCCAGATGGAGCAGATCCTGGCGCGGCACACCGGCCGCACCGCGGAGCAGGTCCGGTCCGACATCGACCGCGACAAGATCCTCACGGCCGAGGAGGCCAAGGAGTACGGGATCGTCGACGCGGTGATCCAGAGCCGCAAGCTCAACGCGCTCCCGGGCTGAATCCCCGAAAGCGGTACGGGTCGAGTGCGCGCGTGTCGGGCGCTCGCCCCGTACCGTCGAGGGACGCGGGACGCATGTGGTCAAGGCGCCGTCGTCGCCGGGCGAGTCATCGCCCTCCGGGGTCGGTGTCGGCAGGTACGGTCGGCGAGCACCCGATCCCCGGCCTGACGTGCCAGGAGGAGCGCCTCGCCGAGCGAGGCCGAGCGCCGGACATCAGCACCATCAACAGGCGGGCACCTGACACCAGGAGCCTGGAAATCCCCCCGAGGTGGAGGTCAGCAGGTGGCACGAATCGGTGAGAGCGGTGACCTGCTCAAGTGCTCGTTCTGCGGGAAGAGCCAGAAGCAGGTCAAGAAGCTCATCGCTGGCCCCGGGGTCTACATCTGCGACGAGTGCATCGACCTCTGCAACGAGATCATCGAGGAAGAGCTCTCGGAGTCGTCGGACCTGAAGTTCGACGAGCTGCCGAAGCCCAAGGAGATCCACGACTTCCTCGAGCAGTACGTGATCGGCCAGGACAAGGCCAAGCGTGCGCTCTCGGTCGCGGTCTACAACCACTACAAGCGGGTGCAGGCCGGCGGCGCGGGCAGCCGTGACGACTCGGTCGAGCTGGCCAAGTCCAACATCCTGCTGATGGGCCCGACCGGGTGCGGCAAGACGCACCTCGCGCAGACCCTGGCCCGGATGCTCAACGTCCCCTTCGCCATCGCCGACGCGACCGCCCTCACCGAGGCCGGCTACGTCGGGGAGGACGTCGAGAACATCCTGCTCAAGCTGATCCAGGCCGCCGACTACGACGTCAAGCGGGCCGAGACCGGCATCATCTACATCGACGAGGTCGACAAGATCGCCCGCAAGAGCGAGAACCCGTCGATCACCCGCGACGTCTCCGGCGAGGGCGTGCAGCAGGCGCTGCTGAAGATCCTCGAGGGGACGACGGCGTCGGTGCCCCCGCAGGGTGGCCGCAAGCACCCGCACCAGGAGTTCATCCAGATCGACACGACGAACGTGCTGTTCATCGTGGGCGGCGCCTTCGCCGGGCTGGAGAAGATCATCGAGCAGCGGGCCGGCAAGCAGGGCATCGGCTTCGGCTCGGAGATCCGCAGCAAGAAGGAGATCGACGAGGCCAACGCCTTCGCCGAGGTCATGCCCGAGGACCTGCTGAAGTTTGGCATGATCCCCGAGTTCATCGGTCGGCTGCCGGTCATCACCAGCGTCGAGAAGCTGGACCGCGACGCGCTGATGAACATCCTCACCGAGCCGAAGAACGCCCTGGTGCGCCAGTACCGGCGGCTGTTCGAGCTCGACGGGGTGGACCTCGAGTTCACCGACGACGCGCTGGAGTCGATCGCCGACCAGGCCATCCTCCGCGGCACCGGCGCCCGCGGCCTCCGCGCGATCATGGAGGAGGTCCTGCAGTCGGTGATGTACGACGTCCCCAGCCGGGACGACGTCGCCTCCGTGGTGATCACCAAGGAGGTCGTGCTCGAGCACGTCAACCCGACGATCGTGCCGCGCAAGCCGAGCCGCGCCCCCCGCGAGAAGTCGGCGTAGTAGAAGACCGTTGAACGCCTGAGGCCCAGAACCGCGCTGGTTCTGGGCCTCAGGCGTTCAACGCAGTGCCAGTCGGCGGCGGAGCACGGCCTCGATCTCGCGGCGGCAGCCCTCGGGGTCCGTGGTGAGCCGGCGGTAGCTGAAGCGCAGCACCACCCAGCCCAGCGCGGCCAGGGCGGTGTCCCGGCGCAGGTCCCGCTCCCGCTGTTGTCGGCTGCCGTGGAACGCGGCGCCGTCGAGCTCCACGGCCACCCTGGCTCCGGGCCACGCGGCGTCGAGGTCCACGCGACGCCCGTCGAGCAACACGACACGGTGCTGCTGCACCGGCGGTGGCAGTCCCGGCAGCCGGAGCACGTGGGTGACGCCCCAGATCTCGAGCTCGCTCTGGCACCCACCCGCCACGAGGCCGAGCAGGTCGGTCAGCGCCGCACGTCCGGCGTGTTGCCGTTGGTACGCCGACTCGGCGCGCAGGTCGGCGACGTCCACGCACCGGTCGCGCACCGCCTCGATGACGGACTGGCGGACCAGCGGGGTCTCGAGCCGGGCGGCCGGGTTGCGGCGGGGACTGGAGGCCCAGCTCCAGGCGTCGACCAGGCTCCGCGCCGGCTCCAGCACCGGGAGCCCGCCGACCCGGCAGACCCGCACCGGCAGGGTCGTGCGGTGGGCGACCACCTCGGCAGCGCCGCGGGGCCACCGGTCAGCCGGCACGGTGACGTGCAGCGGCCCGGGCGGCGGCGTGGCCACCAGTCGGTGCACGGCGAGTGCGGACAGGTGGCTGAGAGGACCGCGGGACCAGAGGACCGCCGCCCAGGCGCGGACGCCCCAGTCGTCGGACCGTTCCGCGACGGCCAGCACGCCCGGGTGGATCAGGACGAGCGCGCCTTGCGCCAGCCACCGGCTGACGCTGCTGGAGCTGGTGGCCAGGGTGACACGGTCACGGCGGCCGACACCGTGGGGGAGCAGCTGTGCGAGATCGTGCACGGCCGAGATCCTGGCCGGTTCGGCCGAGTTCGCGGGGCGGCACTGTGGACAGCCGAGTGTTGGACGTCCGAGGCCCAGAACCGCGCTGGTTCTGGGCCTCACAGCGGTGTGCTGATTGGTTGGCGGGGGTATTCAGGCCCGGCGTGCGGGCGTACTCGATGGATCTGCGGAATCGGGTGGTGGCCGCGGTCGATGCCGG
>NZ_NVPT01000134.1 GCF_002802985.1 Geodermatophilus chilensis
AAGTGTGTATAAGAGACAGCAGCACCGACCGGCCGTCGACCACCGGCCACGCCCGCCACCCGCCGGAGTGCTGCAGCGGGGGCACGGGGGTCACCGGCCAGCACCCCGGGCGGCGTCCCTGGCCCCCTCGGGACCCCGGTGGGCCTCCTCTGCGGCGTCCGCCGCAGCGGGCGCGGGCACTCGCCGCGGACAGCTGCGGCCGAGCCCGGCCCGGGGAGAGGGGGGCGCTGGGCTGCCGCGGCACTCCCCGGACACGACCATGGCGCGGTGACCACCCCGGAGGCTCGGACGGCGGTCACCGCGCCATGGTCGCGGTGCGGTGTGGGTGGTGCTCAGGTGTTCTGCGGGAAGCCCAGGTTCAGGCCGCCGTGGCTGGGGTCCAGCCAGCGGCTGGTGATGACCTTGCCGCGGGTGAAGAAGTGCACGCCCTCGGCGCCGTGGGCGTGCGTGTCGCCGAACAGGCTGTTCTTCCACCCACCGAAGGAGTAATAGGCCATCGGCACCGGGATCGGCACGTTGATGCCGATCATCCCGACCTGCACCTCGTGCTGGAAGCGCCGGGCGGCGCCGCCGTCGTTGGTGAAGATGGCGGTGCCGTTGCCGTACTCGTTGCGGTTGATCAGCTCGACGGCGTGCTCGTAGGTGTCCACCCGCAGCACCGACAGCACCGGGCCGAAGATCTCGTCCTGGTAGACGCTCATGCTCGGCTCGACGTGGTCAACCAGCGTCGGGCCGAGCCAGAAGCCGTCCTCGGCGCCGTCGGGGGTCACCTGGCGGCCGTCCACGACGAGCTTGGCGCCCTCCTTCTCGCCGGCCTCGACGTAGGACTCCACCCGGTCGCGGTGCCGCTTGCTGATCAGCGGGCCCATGTCACAGCCCTTGCGGCCGTCGCCCGTGCGCAGCGTGTGGGTGCGCTCGGCGATCCGGGCGACCAGGTCGTCGCCCACCCCGCCGACGGCGACCACGGCGCTGATCGCCATGCACCGCTCGCCGGCCGAGCCGAACCCGGAGTTCACCGCGGCGTCGGCGGCGAGGTCCAGGTCGGCGTCGGGCAGCACCACCATGTGGTTCTTCGCCCCGCCCAGGGCCTGCACCCGCTTGCCGTGCCGGGTGCCGGTCTCGTAGACGTACTGGGCGATCGCGGTGGACCCGACGAAGGACACCGACTGGATGTCGGGGTGCTCGAGCAGCCGGTCGACGGCGACCTTGTCGCCCTGGACGACGTTGAACACGCCGTCGGGCAGCCCGGCCTCCTTCCACAGCTCGGCCATCCACAGCGACGCCGACGGGTCCTGCTCGCTGGGCTTGAGGACGACGGTGTTACCGGTGGCGATCGCGATGGGGAAGAACCACATCGGCACCATCGCCGGGAAGTTGAACGGGCTGATGATCGCGACCGGCCCCAGCGGCTGGCGCACCGAGTGCACGTCGACGTTGGTCGAGGCGTTCTCGGTGAAGCCGCCGCGGACCAGCGAGGGCACGCCGCAGGCGTACTCCACGACCTCCTGGCCGCGGGAGACCTCGCCCAGGGCGTCGTCGAGGACCTTGCCGTGCTCGGCGGTGATGATCGCGGCCAGCTCGGGCTTGCGGGCGTTGAGCAGCTCGCGGAAGCGGAAGAGCACCGCGGTGCGCTTGGCCAGCGAGGTGTCGCGCCAGCCCGGGAAGGCGGCCGAAGCGGCGGCGACCGCGGCGTCGACCTCCTCGACGCTCGCCAGCGCGACCTCGCCGGTGACCTCGCCGGTCGCCGAGTCGGTCACCTCTCCGGTGCGGCCACTGGCGCCCTCGCGGCGGGCGCCCTCGATCCAGTGCGGGATGTGCGTGGGCATGGTGCCTCTCTCGGGGGTCGGTCCGCCGTCAGGGCGCGGTGTCGTCGGGGAGCGGGGTCTGCGGGAAGTTCGGCCGGGAGGTGCCGGCGTCGGACCCGGCCGCGTCGGCGTCGGGGAGCGTCCCGGCGGGGAAGTGCTTGCCGACCAGCCGGCGGATCGCGTCGAGCATGCGGATGCCGGACTCGCGGGCCTGGTCGTCCCAGCCGAAGACGCAGGTGGTGAGGACGCCGTCGAAGCCGATCCCCGCCAGGGCGGCGAAGGCCTCGTCGGCGTCGACGTCGCCGCGGCCGAGCTCCATGTGCTGGTGGACGCGGGTGGTGTTGCCGGGCGGGTTGGTGATGTAGCGCAGCCCGTCGGAGGCGGTGTGGTCCATCGAGTCGGCGACGTGCACGTGGGTGAGCAGGTCGCCGGCGTGCCCGATGATCCCGGCCGCGTCGTCGCCCTGGTGGAACGTGTGCGGCATGCAGTACAGGAAGCTGACGCACGGCGAGTCGATGCCGCGGATCATGTCGACCGCCGGGTGGCCCAACTCGATGAAGTCGTCCGGGTGCGGTTCGAGCGCGAGTTTGACGCCCTCCCGCTCGAAGACCGGCAGCAGCTCCTCCATCGACCGCCAGAACATCGCCTCGGCGAGCTCCGGTGCCTCGGGGCGGCCGTTGAACTCGGAGTTCATCGTGTCCACGCCGAGCTCGACGCAGATCTCGATGGCCCGCTTCCAGTAGCGGACGGCGGCCTGCCGCTCCACCTCGCCAGGGCCCGACCACCGCATGACCGGCAGCAGCGAGGTGACCCCGACGCCGGCGTCGGCCAGCTTCGACCGCAACGCCCGGACCGTGGCGGTGTCGACCCGCGGGTGCTTGAAGAACGGGATGAAGTCCTCGCGCGGCGAGAGCTCGATCCACTCGTAGCCCATCGACGCCACGACGTCGGGCAGCTCCAGCAGCGGCGTCGTCCGGAGCATCTGCGGGTCCAGGGCGATCCTCATGGCCGGCTCGCCTCCCGCGACGCCATCCGGACCTCGGTGCGCTGCCCGCTGCGCAGCGCCGCCACGCCGGCCGCGCACACCGCCTGGGCGGCGTACCCGTCCCACGCGCCGGGGCCGTCGACCTCGCCGCGGCGCGCAGCGTCGACCCAGCGCTGCAGCTCGATGTCGTAGGCCCGGCCGAAGCGCTGCCGGAAGTCCGGCGCGATGCCGGTCGAGCGCAGCGCCCCGGCCGGCCCGCCCGTGGCGCGGACCAGGCCCTGGTCCAGACCGATCATCGCGCTGCCGTCCTCGCCGACCACCTCGGTGCGCACCTCGTAGCCCACGCCGGTGCTGACGAAGCACTCGACGTCGACCATCCGGCCGCCGGTGGTCTCGAACAGCACGAGCAGCGGGTCGGACTGGCCGGCCACCGCGTGCCGCGTCGCCCGCGGCCGCAGCACGGTGACCGCGGCGATCTCCTCGTCGAGCAGGAACCGGGTGACGTCGACCTCGTGCACCACCGAGTCGTTGACCATCATCTCGCTGGTGAAGTGCGGCGGGACGGCGGCGTTGCGGTGCGCGCAGTGCACGACCAGCGGCTCGCCGAGCCCGCCCGCGTCGATCAGGGCCTTCAACTCGGCGTACTCGGGGTCGAAGCGGCGCATGAAGCCGACCTGGACCAGCCGCCGTCCGGTGCGCGCGGCGTACTCGTCCTCGGCCCGCACCAGGGCCAGCGAGCTGTCCGCCTCCATGGTCAGCGGCTTCTCGCAGAGCACCGGCTTGCCGCGCTCGATGCAGGCCAACACCTGCTCCTCGTGGAACTGGCCGGGCGTGGCGATCAGGACGGCGTCGACGTCGTCATCGGCGATCGCGGCCAGCGGGTCGCCGACCACGCGGCAGCCGGGCACGGTGGCCGCGACCTGCTCGGCCTTCTCGGTGAACGCGTCGCTGACCGCGACGACCTGGGCCCCGGAGATGCGGCTGTAGAGGCGGGCCACGTGGTCGGCGCCCATCATCCCGACGCCCAGGACGGCGACCCGCAGGTCGCGCGCGGGGACGTTGGCGAAGTCCGGGAGCGCCCCGGCGCGGGTCTCTGCGGTGGTCATGCCTGTGCCTCCGGGGCGTTCTTCGGGCGGCCGAGCTCCAGCGACGGGAAGCCGCAGCTGCCGATGTAGCGGTGGGTGCGCTGGGCGATGGGGAAGGGCACGTCGGGCGGGCAGGGGTACAGGTCGTGCTCGACGATCGCGAAGACGTCGAGCCCGTGCTCCTCGATCGCCTCGAACAGCGGCGGGTAGGCCGGGACGCCGTTCGGCGGCTCGGTCATGGCGCCCATCGGCACCGCGGCCGCCCAGGTGATGTCCTCCGCCAGGACCCGGTCGATCACGGCCGGGTCGACCTGCTTGAGGTGCAGGTAGCCGATCCGCTCGGGGTACTTGTTGATCAGCTCCAGGTTGTCCCCGCGGTAGTAGCTGACGTGCCCGGTGTCCAGGCACAGCGGCACGTACTGCGGGTCGGTGTCGGCGAGGAACCGCTCGATGTCGCGCTGCCAGCCCACGTGGGTCTCCGCGTGCGGGTGGAAGGCGATCGACAGGCCGTACTCCTCCTGCACCGCCTTCCCCAGCTGCGTCACCCCGGTCGTCTTCGCCGTCCACTGCTCCGGGGTGAGGTCGCGGGACTCGACGTCGGCGCCGGTCTTCTGGTCGCGGAAGGTGTCGGGGATGACCACCACGTGGGTGCCGCCCATGGCCTGGGTCAGCGCGGCGACGTCCCTGACCTGGCTCCACACCGCGTCCCAGGAGTCGGGCCGGTGCAGGTGCTCGAACACGGTGCCGGCCGACACCTTGAGGCCCCGTGCGGCGAGTTCGTCGGACAGCTGCGCGGGGTCGGTGGGCAGGTACCCGTAGGGGCCCAGCTCGATCCACTCGTAGCCGCAGGCGCTGACCTCGTCGAGGAACCGCTGCCACGGCACCTGTTCCGGGTCGTCGGGGAACCAGACGCCCCACGAGTCGGGGGCCGACCCGACCCGGATCCGGGCCCGGCCCGGCTCGGGAGCGGCCGGGGCGGGGGCCGCGGGGTGCTGCGCGGTCATCTGTTCTCTCCTCCGTGGGCGGGCGTGCGGGTCATGACTGGGGGACCTCGCGCTGGGGGACATCGCGCTCGGACGGCGCGAGGTAGGCGGGCCGCTGCACCGCCTTCCAGCGCTCGTAGACGGTGCGGGCCTCCTGGGTGCTCGTCAGCGTCGAGACCTCCCCGACCGGCACGTCCCACCACGACTCGCTGGAGGGGGCGTCGACCAGCGGGTCGGTCTCGACGTGCACGACCGTCGTCCGGTCGCCGGCCTTGGCCTTGCGCAGGGCCGCCTCGAAGCTCGGGCCGTCCTGGGCGACGAGGACGTCGACGCCGAGGCTGGCGGCGTTGGCCGCCAGGTCGACCGGCAGCACGTCGCCGTCGAGCCGGCCGGACTCCGAGCGGTAGCGGTAGCGGGTGCCGAACCGCTGGGAGCCGAGGGACTCCGACAGGGCACCGATCGAGGCGAAGCCGTGGTTCTGCACCAGGACGACGACGATCTTGATGCCCTCCTGGACGGCGGTGACCAGCTCGGTCGGCATCATCAGGTAGGAGCCGTCGCCGATCATCACGAACACGTCGCGGTCGGGGCTGGCCATCCGGATGCCGATGCCGCCGGGGATCTCGTAGCCCATGCAGGAGTAGCCGTACTCGACGTGGTAGCCCTTGCGGTCGCGGACCCGCCACATCTTGTGCAGGTCGCCGGGCATGGAGCCGGCGGCGCAGACGACGACGTCCCGCGGGGCGGAGACCTCGTTGACGATGCCGATGACCTCGTTCTGCGTGAGCCGGCCGCCCTCGCCGGCGCTGGGCACCTCCGGGTGGTAGGCCGCCTCGACGGTGGCCTCCCACGCGGCGGCCAGCTCCGCGGTCCGGGTCCGGTACGCGTCGTCGACCGACCAGCCGGCCAGCGCCTCGGTGAGCCCGGTCAGCGTCTCCCGCGCGTCGGCCTGCACGCCCACGCCGGCGTGCTTGACGGCGTCCATCGCGGCGACGTTCACGTTGACGAACCGCACACCGGGGTCGTTGAACGCGGTGTGCGAGGCGGTGGTGAAGTCCTGGTACCGGGTGCCGATCCCGATGACGACGTCGGCCTCGCGGGCCAGGGCGTTGGCCGCCGTCGTCCCGGTGGAGCCGATGGCCCCCACCGACTGCGGGTGGTCGTAGGGCAGCGCGCCCTTGCCGGCCTGGGTCTGCCCGACCGGGATGCCGGTGGCCGACACGAAGGCCTCGAGCGCCTCGGTGGCCTGGGAGTAGATGACCCCGCCGCCGGCGACGACCAGCGGCCGCCGGGCCGAGCGGATCACCTCGACCGCGCGGGCCAGCGCAGCGGGTTCCGGCAGCGGCCGGCCCACGTGCCAGGTGCGCTCCACGAACAGCTCGACCGGCCAGTCGAACGCCTCGGCCTGCACGTCCTGCGGGAAGCAGAGGGTGACCGCACCGGTCTCGGCCGGGTCGGTGAGCACCCGCATGGCGCCGAGCAGGGCGCCGGGCAGCTGCTCGGGCCGCCAGATGCGGTCGAAGTAGCGCGACACCGGCCGGAAGGCGTCGTTGACGGTCACGTCGCCGCTGTCGGGCCGCTCGAGCTCCTGCAGCAGCGGGCCGGCCGAGCGGGTGGCGAAGGTGTCGGCCGGGAGCAGCAGCACCGGCAGCCGGTTGATCGTCGCCAGCGCCGCGCCGGTGAGCATGTTGGTCGAGCCGGGGCCGACGCTGGTGGAGACCGCCCAGGTCTGCAGCCGGTCCTTCGCCCGGGCATAGGCGACGGCGGTGTGCACGACGGCCTGCTCGTTGCGGCCGAGCACGTAGGGCAGCGCTCCGGGGGCGTCGATCTCGGCCTGCAGCAGTGCCTGGCCGAGGCCGGCGACGTTGCCGTGACCGAAGATGCCGAAGCAGCCGGCGAACAGCCGCTGCCGCTGCCCGTCGCGCTCGGTGTACTGCTGCGCCAGGAAGCGCACCACGGCCTGGGAGACGGTCAGTTGCACCGTCTCGGGCGCCGCCGGTGGCGGCGGGAGGGGCTGGCTCACGATCGGGACGCTCCGTTCTGGGAGGTGCCGGCAGGGGCGTGCAGGGGCAGCCGGGGGTCGACCGGCTCGTCGGCCCAGGTGCCGCGGACCCAGGCGTGCTGCGGGTCGTCGACGATCCGCCAGGCGCGCTCCGGGCCCGGGCCGGCCATGACGTTGAGGTAGTAGAGGTCGTGCCCGGGGGCGGCGATCGACGGCCCGTGCCACCCGTGGGGGATGAGGACGACGTCGCGGTCGCGCACCTCGGCCAGCACGTCGATGGGCCGCTCGGCGGTGCCGTAGACCCGCTGGTAGGCCAGGCCGGGTTGGCCCTCCGGGCCGGGGGCGATCTCGAAGTAGTAGACCTCCTCCAGCTCGGTCTCCGCCTCGGAGGTCTCGTCGTGCTTGTGCGGCGGGTAGGACGACCAGTTGCCGCCGGGCGTGATGACCTCGCAGGCGATGAGGGAGTCGGCCTCGAACACGTCGGCGGTGGCGAAGTTGTTCACCTGGCGGCTGCACCGGCCGGCGCCGCGCAGCTCCACCGGGACGTCCGCGGCGGGGCGGTAGCGCACCGGCAGCCGGCGGCGGGCGCGGGCCCCGCACAGGGCGAAGCGCCCCCCGCCGCGGCTGGACAGGGTCGCCGTGGCCCCGAGGGGGAGGTAGGCGAAGTCCGTCGGCCCGGCGAAGACGCCGCTGCGCCCGGCGAGGGTGAGCACCTCGTCGTCGCACGCGACGGTCACGCCGCCCTCCAACGGGACGACGAGCACCTCGTCGGGGCCGGTGTCGAGGACGTGGCTGCCGCCGGCGGGCAGCTCCAGCACCCGGAGGCTCGAGTGCCCCCACCCGGCGGACTCCGGGGTCACCTCGAGGGCGTAGGGCCCGGCGGCGGCGCTGCCCGCGGGCAGGTGCAGCGAGGGGGTGGTCGCGGTCATTCGGCTGCTCCATGGGTAAGGACCCCGTCCTGCCCACCCCTCGCAAGCTCGGGGCGGGACCCGGGACGGAGCCACGTTCAGTGGACGAGGGCGACCGCGGTGTCCACGGCGGCGGCGACGTCGTCGTCCGGTGGGTAGAGGAGGGTGCGGCCGACGACCAGGCCGCGCACGGAGGGCAGGGCGAGGGCGTCGCGCCAGCTGGCGAAGGTCTCCTCGGGACGGCGCGAGGGGTCCCCGCCGAGCAGCAGCGTGGGGAGGGTCGTGGCGTCCATGACCCGCTCCATCTCCGCGACCACCGGCAGCTTGAGCCAGGTGTAGGCCGAGGTGGCGCCCAGGCCCTGCGCGATGTGCATCGACTTGATGACCGCGTCCGGGCTGAGGTCGTTGCTGACCCGGCCGTCGACCCGCCGGGACAGGAAGGGCTCGAGCATCGCGATGACGCCGGCGCGGGCCAGGTCGGTGACCGCCCGGCCGGCGGTCTCCAGCATCTGCACCGTGCCGGGGTCGTCGAGGTCGATCCGGTTGAGCATCTTGGCCGCGTCGAAGCGGGCCTCCACCACGCCGGCGACGTCGTAGCCGGTCATCCGGTCGTCGAGTTCGAAGCTGGCCCCGGCCAGGCCGCCGCGGTTCATCGAGGCCACGACGACCTTGCCCTCGAGCGCGCCGAGCAGCAGCAGGTCCTCGGCGATGTCGGCGGTGGCCAGCAGGCCGTCCACGCCCGGACGGGCCAGCGCGGCGCGCAGCCGGTCGAGCATGTCGGTGCGGCTGTTCATCGCCGTCGGCCGCCCCTGGGCCGCCAGCGCGCCACGGGCGGGGTGGTCGGCGGCGACCAGCATGAGGCGCCCGTCCTCGGGGAGGAAGGCCGGCCGCCGGTGGCGCGCGGCCAGGGCCCGGCGGATGGCCTGCGGGTCCCGGCTGCGGACCTCGGTGACCTCGGCGTACGAGGTGCAGACCGGCGGGGCGCCCAGCGTCTCGGCGGCAGAGAGCTCGGCGGGGGACAGGGCGGTGTCAGACACGGGTCCCCTCCAGGGAGGCAGTGACGGAGGCGTCGATCTCGGCGGCGGTCGGCATGGCGGTGGAGCACTCCAGCCGGGAGGCGACGATCGCCCCGGCCGCGTTGGCGTTGCGCAGCAGCTGCTCGAGCGGGAGCCCGGTGAGCAGGCCGTGGCACAGCGAGCCGCCGAACGCGTCGCCCGCGCCGAGGCCGTTGACGACCTCGACCGGGGTGGGCGGGACGACGACCCGCTCGGTGCGGGTCTTGCCGAGGACCCCGCGCGGGCCCTGCTTGACGATGGCGAGCTCCACCCCGGCGTCGAGCAGCGCGTCGGCGGCCCGGTCCGGGTCGGTCTCGCCGACGGCGACCTCGCACTCCTCGCGGTTGCCGACGGCGACGGTCACGTGGGGGAGGGCGGCGCGCACCTGCTCGGTGGCCTCCTCCCGCGAGGCCCAGAACACCGGCCGGTAGTCCAGGTCGAGCACGGTGTGCCGGCGCCGTCCCCGGGCCTCCCACGCGGCGTGGTGGGCCGACCGGCTGGGCTCCTCCGACAGGCCGGTGACCGTCGCCCAGAACAGGCCGGCGTCCCGGATGGCCGCGGTGTCCAGGTCCTCGGGGCGGATCTGGAGGTCCGGGGCGGTGGGCCGCCGGTAGAAGTACAGCGGGAAGTCGTCGGGCGGGAAGATCTCGCAGAACGTCACCGGCGTCGGGTGCGCCGGGTCGACGACCACGAACCGGTCGTCGACGCCCAGGTCGCGCAGCGCGCGGCGGACGAAGCGACCGAACGGGTCGTCGCCGACCCCGGTCACGAGGGCGCTGGAGTGGCCGAGCCGGGCCGCGGCGACCGCGACGTTCGCCGCGCTGCCGCCGAGGAACTTCCCGAACGTCTCGACGTCCTCCAGTCCGACGCCGACCTGCAGCGGGTAGACGTCGACGCCGCTGCGGCCCATCACCACCATCTCGAGGGTTCCTGCCACGGTGCTCCGTCCCCCTGCTCGTCGTCGGGCTGCCCCTGGGACTGTGCTCCGCGACACAACGACGTGTCAAGACTTTGTTAGGACATAAGGCCAACAGGACGTCTGACGGACGGTGGCCCCCCGAAGAGGTGAGGACGACAAGACGTCCTGAGGTGCGATCATGGGCGCGCGGAGCCGCCGGATCGCCGGCCGAGCCCCCGTGGCGCCGCACCGAGGAGGCCCCTGTGCTGACGATCGACCTGGACCGCTCCAGTCCCACGCCGCTGTACTTCCAGCTGGCCCAGGCCCTCGAGGGCGCGATCGCCGGCGGCGACCTGCCGGCCGGCTCCCGTCTGGAGAACGAGATCCTGCTGGCCCAGCGCTACGGCCTGTCGCGGCCGACCGTGCGGCGGGCGGTGCAGGAGCTGGTCGACAAGGGCCTGCTGGTCCGCAAGCGCGGGGTGGGCACCCAGGTCATCCAGCCGCACGTGCGCCGTTCCGTCGAGCTCACCAGCCTCTACGACGACCTCTCCCGCTCCGGCGAGGGGCCGACGACGGAGGTCCTGTCCCTGGAGCGGGTGCCGGCCTCGGCCGACGTGGCCAAGGAGCTCGACGTGGCCGAGGAGGACGAGATCGTGGTGGTGCGGCGGCTGCGCCGCTCGCGGGGGGAGCCGCTGGCGCTGCTCACCAACCACCTGCCGGGCCGGTTCGAGCCGACCATCCAGGACCTGACCGAGCGCGGCCTGTACCAGTACCTCCGGGCCCAGGGCGTGCACCTGCGGGTCGCCCACCAGCGCATCGGCGCGCGGCTGGCCCGCGCCGACGAGGCCCGGCTGCTCGAGGAGCCGCCGCGCGCGGCGCTGCTCACCATGCAGCGCACCGCCTTCGACGACCAGGGTGTGGCCGTCGAGTACGGCCGGCACGTCTACCGCGCCTCGCGCTACGACTTCGAGACCACGCTCGTCGGCCGCTGAGTCACCGAGTCGCCGAGCCGCTGGGCCCGCCCGCGCCCGCGCGAGGGCCTTCGGCATGACCTGTGTCTCGTCCCGGCTCGAGCGGGCCGTGGTGACGGCCACATCTGCTCACCCGCGGTGGGGACACTCACAGTGTTCCGGCGACATCTGCCAAGGCCTCGGGCGGACCATGGGAGAGGAGAAGAACGTCCGATCCCACGGAGACCGCCATGCAGGGCACCGCTTTCGCCATCGCCGCCACCACGCCCGACCTCGGGTTCCTGGGCTCGCTGCGCCGCCGCCGGGCCGACCGGCGCGCCCGCCGCGCACTGGAGCGTGAGCTCGCCGACTACGCCACCGTCAGCGACCGGGACGACCTCGCCGCCCTGATCGCCGGCCGCGGGGACGCCGACAGTGCGGCCGCCGCCGTCCTCGTCGACCAGGCCCGCCGGGACCTCTTCCGCGCGTCCTGAGTCAGGACCCCCTGCGCCCGCCGCTCGCGGTGGGCCCTGCAGGGGGCTCGCCCGTCCTCGTCTCCTCCGCAGGCCCGAGACGCTCCGCAGGGGCCCACCGCGAGGGTCGCCCCGCTCAGGTGAAGGGGTTCTCGCCGGCCTCGATCTGCGCGGCGAACTCCCGCAGTGCCGCCGGGTCGGGGGTCCCGCCGGCGTCCCGGATCGCGGCGTCGAGCGCCGCGAGGACCTCGTCGGCCCCCCGGCCGGCCATGGCGTCGCCGATGTCGGCCAGCGTGGGGGCGACCCGCTCGCTGACCAGCTCCGTCCGCCGGGGCACCGGCGGCTGCAGCAGGCGGAGCAACTCCTCCTGGAGTCCGCCTCTCGGTCGATGTGCCACGTCCCGTCCTCCCGGCGCGCCGCGGGTGCCGCCCGGCGCTGGCATGCGGGCGGTGGCGCCCCGGCGGGCCGCGGACAGTCGACACCCGCTGTGTCCGCCTCGGCAACCCGGGCTGGGGCCGCCGGGCAGGGCCACCCGCTCCGCGCCCACGAAGCCCCAGCGGGTGCACCTGCCATGAGATCGCGTCGGCCACCCAGCCGGGCGCGCTCCCGCCCTCGTGACCCCGCTCGGCGACGCGCGCTCGGTGTCGCCGTGAGGCGCCGGTTCGGGCTGGCGGACCACCGACGACCCGCGGACGCTCTCCCGCTGCCCACGATGCGGGGCAGGGGCTGATCGTGCGCACGGACCTGTTGTCCGTGGAGGCTCTCCCGCTGCCCACCATGCGGGGCAGGGGGAGCAGTCTCCACGGGGACACCGGCCGGCGACGTCCGAACGACCGTTATCCCCAACTGGCCGCTACAAAGGCGACCACCGCGAACCCGCACCAGCGGGAAGACGTCACCCGGGCGCGCGACGCGCGCACTCCGGGCACGGCGCCGCCGAACCCAGGCCGCGCCGCCCGGCCCAGCTGCCCTGCACGACGGCGACCGGGGACCCGCAGACGGCCACCCACGGCGGCGGCCCGTCGGCGGCCTCCCGGGGGACGGCGTGCGCCCGCTCGCTCTCCTGGTCGCGGCCGGCGGCGTGTGCGGGGTTGGTCATGACCCCCAGCATGGCCGCCGTGTGTCGAGCCCGGCCGACGGGCCCGGGTCCCTTGATCGGCCCCGCCGCACGGAGCAGGCTGTGACCCACAGCACACGTATGGGGGCAGCCGCCAGGAGGTCGTCGTGGAAGCACGCGTCGGGGACCGGATCGTCGTCCGGTCGACCCACCAGGGAGAGCCCGAGCGCACCGGCAGGGTGCTCGAGGTCCGTGGAGAGGGCGGCGGTCCGCCCTACGTCGTCCGGTGGGACCCCGACGGGCACACCGGCGTCTTCTATCCGGCGGGCACCTGCACCGTGGTCCCCGAGCCGGCGAACGGCTGAGCGGCGTGGCCAAGGAGACCGTCGCCGCACCAGGCCCGCGGCCGGCCGAGCAGGTCCGCAACGTGGCCCTGGTGGGTCACGCGGCCGCGGGCAAGACCACCCTCGCCGAGGCGCTGCTGGTCGCCACCGGCGCCCTGGCCCGCGCCGGGCGGGTCGAGGACGGCACCACCTGCCTCGACAGCGAGGAGGTGGAGGTTCGCCAGCAGCGCTCGATGTCGCTCGGCGTGGCCACCGTCGAGCACGCCGGGCACCGCATCACCCTGCTGGACACCCCCGGCTCCCCGGACTTCGTCGGCGAGCTGCGGGCCGGCCTGCGCGCGGCCGACGCCGCGCTCTTCGTCGTCTCCGCCGTCGGCGGCGTCGACGCCACCACGGTGCAGCTGTGGGAGGAGTGCGCGGCCGTCGGCATGCCGCGCGCCGTCGTGATCACCCAGCTCGACCGGCCCCGCGCCGACGTCGACGACGCGGTGCGCTCGTGCCGCGTGATGCTCGGGGACGGCGTGCTGCCGCTGCACCTGCTGCAGCGCGGGCCGGACGGCGCGGTCACCGGCCTGTGCTCGCTGCTCGAGCCGCACCCGGGCGCCGTGCTCGGGCGGGAGGGGGAACCGGAGGCGGACCGGCTCCGCGCCGAGCTGATCGAGGGGATCATCGGCGAGAGCGAGGACGAGACCCTCATGGACCGCTACCTCGGCGGCGAGGAGCTCTCCGTCGCCGACCTGGTCAGCGACCTGGAGACCGCGGTCGCCCGCGGCCACTTCCACCCGGTCCTCGCCGTCTCCCCGCTGACCGGCGTCGGTGTCGCCGAGCTGCTCGACCTGCTGGTCTCGGCCTTCCCGTGCCCCATGGAGCACGGCTGCCCGCCGATCACCCACCCCGACGGCTCGCCGGCGCCCGCGCTGTCCTGCGATCCGGACGGCCCGCTGGTCGCCGAGGTGGTCAAGACGACCACCGACCCCTACCTGGGCCGTGTCTCGCTGGTACGGGTGTTCTCCGGCACCCTGCACCCGGACACCCCGGTGCACGTCTCCGGGCACGGCATGGCCGACCGCGGCCACCCCGACCACGACGCCGACGAGCGGATCGGCGCGGTCTCCTCCCCGCTGGGGCCGACGCTGCGCCCGGTCGCCGCCTGCCCGGCCGGGGACATCTGCGCGGTGGCCCGGCTGACCACGGCCGAGACCGGCGACACCCTCTCCTCGCCCGACGACTCGCGCCTCGTCCCACCGTGGGACCTGCCCACCCCGCAGCTGCCCGTGGCCGTCGAGGCGGCGTCCCGGGCCGACGAGGACCGGCTCGCCACGGCGCTGTCCCGGTTGGTCGCCGAGGACCCGACCGTGCGGCTGGAGCGCCGTCCCGACACCGGGCAGCTGCTGCTGTGGTGCGTCGGCGAGGCGCACGCCGAGGTGCTGTTGGAGCGGCTGCGCACCCGGCACGGCGTCGCGGTCACCACGGTGCCGGTGCGGGTGCCGATGGTGGAGACCCTCGCCGGGTCGGCGCGGGTCACCGGCCGGCACGTCAAGCAGTCCGGCGGGCACGGCCAGTACGCGATCGTCGTCATCGAGGCCGAGCCCGGGCCGCCCGGCTCCGGCATCGTCTTCGAGCAGCGCATCGTCGGTGGCACCGTGCCCAGCCAGTTCCACGGCAGCGTGGAGAAGGGCATCCGGGCCCAGGCCGAGCGCGGCATCTCCGGCGACCGCCCGATCGTCGACGTGCACGTGACCCTGGTCGACGGCAAGGCGCACTCGGTCGACTCCTCCGACGCGGCCTTCCAGGCCGCCGGCGCGCTCGCGCTGCGCGAGGCCGCCGCGGCGGCCGGCACCCGGGTGCTCGAGCCGTGGTGCGAGGTGGAGGTGGTGGTGCCGGGGGAGTACGTCGGTGCGGTGATGAGCGACCTGTCCGCACGGCGGGCCCGGGTCACCGGCAGCGACGCCGACCCCGAGCGCGACCGGACGACGGTGCGCGCCGAGGTGCCCGAGGTCGAGCTGCTCAGCTACGCCGGGGCGCTGCGTTCGGTGTCCCACGGCACGGGCAGCTTCACCCGGCGGCCGATGGGCCACGAGCCGGCGCCGGCGTCGCTGACCGCCGTCCCGGCCTGAAAGAGGACTTCCTCCCCCCACCGTGGTCGGGTCCTGCCTGTCGCCGCGCCCGGCGGAGTACGCCCCCGCCTCGCTGCGCGGCTGCACACCCGTCTCCACGCCCACTACAGCGGACCAGACGGCGTGTGCCGTATCCACCTCTACAAAACAAAAACACCGTACTAGAACTCGTATGACGTATTCTGCTTAACAAAAAAAAATAAAATGTAT